>CALQFM020000001.1 GCA_943329845.2 Candidatus Kuenenia stuttgartensis
CTTCACGTCCTGGCCTACAACCTCAAGCGGGTCATCGCGATCCTCGGCGCCAAGCGGCTCATCGCCGCCATCCAGAACTAAGCAACGGCTTCGCCGCGCGCCCATCGTCATCGCACCAAGCGCACCGTTTGTGTTTTCACACAGCCTCGGTCGATAGCTGACGTTCCGGCCAAACCGACTCTTGGCACCGCGTCCCTTCCGGCATAACCTGCGCGCATGCTGAAAATCGCCGCCCCATCCCGGACGGTCCAGGCCGTCCTGCTGATGATCTGCGCCAGCGCCACCATTTCGGTGCTGTGGGCGCTGCTGCGCTGGGGCGCGGAGACCATGCATCCGGTCTACATGGTGTTCTGGCGGTCGCTGTTCGGCGCCGTCGTGCTGGTTCCGCTGTTCCTGCGATCGGGCGTCGCCCAGCTGAGGACACGGCGGCTGCCGCTGCATTTCCTGCGCAGCGCCTGCAGCCTGTTCGCCATGGTGGGCATCTTCTATTCCATCGCGCACGTTCCGCTGGCGCAGGGTATGGCGGTGAACTACTCGGCGCCGCTGTTCGCCACCATCGGCGCGGCGATCCTGCTGGGCGAGACGCTGCACCGGCGACGGATCGTCGCGGTGCTGATCGGCTTCCTCGGCATGCTGGTTGTGGTTCGGCCCGGCTTCGCGGACATCCATATCGGCATCCTCGCCGCGCTGATGGGCGCCGTGGCCATGGCCGGCTCGCTGCTGTGCGTGAAGAAGCTGTCGGCCACCGAGCCGACCCAGGTCATCATCTTCTACGGCAACACATTGTGCCTGCCGATCTCGCTGGCGCTGGCGCTGACCTACTGGCAGCCGATGACCTGGCACGACGCCGGCGTGATGGCGATCATCGGCGTGGTGTCGAGCACCGCCCAGTGGTTCCTGGCGAAAGCCCTGTCCATGGCCGACGCGGGCGCGGTGCTGCCGCTCGACTTCCTGCGGCTGGTGTTCGTCACCATCCTGGGCGTGGCGCTGTTCCACGAAACGCCCGACCTGTTCACCATGCTGGGCGCCGGCCTGATCCTGATCAGCGTCGTCTACATCGCACGGCGAGAGGCGAATTCCAAGGCGCCGCCGATCGCGACGCAGGCACCCGCGGAATAGAGGCGCGGCTGCCTCGACACCGTGAAAACGCTGTGCTACATCGGCCCGCCGAATACAAAACAAACGCAACAAAAAGGGACGAGAGAATGGATGTGAACGGGGTTGCCGCCGTGATCACCGGCGGCGCATCCGGCCTGGGCCGCGCGACCGCCGAGGCGCTGCTGGCCAAGGGCGCCAAGGTCACCATCTTCGACGTCAACGAGACCACGGGTGAAGCCGCCGCGAAGGAAATGGGCTGCGTCTTCGCCAAGGTCGACGTGACCAGCGAGGACAGCGTCATCGCCGGCCTGGACAAGGGCAAGGCCGCCCACGGCCAGGACGCCCGCATCCTGGTCAACTGCGCCGGCGTCGCCGACGCGGGCCGCACCGTGTCGAAGGGCGAGCCCCATTCGCTGGCGGTGTTCACCAAGGTGATCAACGTCAACCTGATCGGCACCTTCAACTGCATCCGCCTCGCCGCCGTGCGCATGTGCGCCATGGACCCGCTGGCCGACGGCGAGCGCGGCGTGATCGTCAACACCGCCTCGGTCGCGGCCTATGAGGGCCAGATCGGCCAGGTGGCATACGCCTCGTCCAAGGGCGGCGTGGTTTCCATGACCCTGACGGTCGCCCGCGACCTCGCCCGCGACGGCGTCCGCTGCTGCACCATCGCGCCCGGCCTGTTCATCACCCCGATGCTGAAGGGCCTGCCGCAGAACGTGCAGGACGCGCTGGGCCAGTCGGTGCCGTTCCCGCCGCGCCTGGGCGACCCGGGCGAATACGCCAAGACCGCCATGTTCATCTTCGACAACGTGATGCTGAACGGCGAGACCATCCGCCTCGACGGCGCGCTGCGCATGGGTCCGAAGTGAGTTTGTCCGCATAGGACGTAAAAAGGGGCCTTCGCGGCCCCTTTTTTTGTTTTTCCCATGCTTGAAATCGTTGTCATCCCGGCGAAAGCCGGGACCCAGCGGATCGTAGAGCTCTTGCCCCTCCTGGGTCCCGGCTTTCGCCGGGATGACAATGAATGTTGATGTTCTTTACGTCGCCGCCTGGTCCATGAAGGTGGCGAGGGCGATGTCCTTCTTACTCACGCCGCCCGCGTCGTGGGTCGACAGCGTCACCTCGACCCGGTTGTAGACGTTGAACCACTCGGGGTGATGGTCGGCCTTCTCGGCCGCCATCGCGACCCGCGTCATGAACGCGAAGGCCTCGTTGAAGTCGTTGAACTTGTAGCTCTTGGTGATAGCGTTACGGCCCGGCACCTCGGACCAGCCGTCGAGCCCGGCGAGCGCCGCCACGCGTTCGGGTCCTTCCAGTTTCGCCATGTTTGCCGCCCCTCGTTGCCCAAGTCGATTTGACCGTATGGAGATGAGATATGTCCAGAGGCAGCTTTCTCAATGACGCGCTGTACGACTATCTGCTGACGGCCACGCTGGCGCCCGAGCCGCTGCTCGACCGGTTGCGCGACGAGACGACGAAGGTCACCGGCCAGTGGGCGGGCATGCAGATCTCGCGCGACCAGGGGCGCTTCATGCAGGTGCTGGTCAGGCTGATGGGGGCGAGGAAGTACCTGGAGGTCGGCACCTTCACCGGCTACAGCGCCCTGGTCGTCGCCCAGGCCTTGCCCGACGACGGCAAGGTGGTGGCCTGCGACATCAGCGAGGAATGGACTGCCGTCGGCCGGCGCTACTGGGACGAGGCGGGCGTCGGCCACAAGGTCGACCTGCGCCTGGCGCCCGCGCTGGAGACCATGGCGGCGCTGGCCGCCGGTCCCGAGGCCGGCAGCTTCGACATCACCTTCCTCGACGGCGACAAGAAGGAATATGACGACTACTACGAATACAGCCTGACCCTGCTGCGGCCCGGCGGCGTGGTGCTGATCGACAACGTGCTGTGGGGCGGCAGCGTCGCCAATCCGGACAAGCAGGATGAGAGCACCGTCGCCATCCGCGCGCTGAACGAGAAGATCAGGGACGATGCACGGGTCTACAGCGTCCTCGTCTCGATCGGCGACGGCCTGGCCATGGCGATGAAGCTCTAGCCCGCAATGAACCCGACCAGCGTCCTGTTCGTCTGCCTGGGCAACATCTGCCGCTCGCCCATGGCGGAAGGCGTGTTCCGGCGGATGGTGATCGAAGCCGGCCTGCGCGACGCCATCAGCGTCGACTCTGCCGGCACCGGCGACTGGCATATCGGCGAGCAGCCCGACCGCCGCGCCATCGCGACAGCGGCAAAACGCGGAATCGACATCACCGGCCTGCGCGCGCGGCGGGTGCACGAAAAGGACTTCCTATCCTTCGGCCACATCCTCGTCATGGACCGCGCCAACCTTGCCGCATTGCAGCGGATGGCGCCTGCCGGCGGCGCGATTCCGGAATTGTTCCTGGGCTATGCACCGGGCGCCGGCGTCGACGAAGTGCCCGATCCCTACATGACCGGCGGGTTCGACGAAGTGCTGGACCTGATCGAGACCGCGTCCGCCGGATTGCTGCGGTCGCTAAGGAAATCGGCGAGCGGCGCACAATAATACGCAAAAGTAGTGTAGATAAATATATTTTACATTTTTGTTGATTAACCCAACCCGCAACACTAAATACCCCAACAGTCATGCGTGCAGGCTCAACCGCTATTGTTCGCCTTGCCGCAGGATGCGCGTGGTAGTATGTAAGCCGTGTGACAGCGCGCGTTTAAGCACGACTGCCGAAAATTCGACCCCGAAAGGATGGGGCTGGGAGAAGATGGCAACCAATCTCGCTCAAAAGCCGACCGCGAGCGCGGACGTACGCGTCCCCGCGAGCCTTGAATCCGTCGTCATCCGTTTCGCCGGTGATTCCGGCGACGGCATGCAGCTGACGGGCACGCAGTTCACGCACTCGACGGCGCTGATGGGCACCGACCTGGCGACCTTCCCCGACTTTCCGGCGGAAATCCGGGCGCCCACGGGCACCACGTTCGGCGTGTCGGCGTATCAGATCAATTTCGGCGCGCGCCGCGTGCTGACCGCCGGCGACCAGCCCGACGTGCTCGTCGCCATGAACCCGGCGGCGCTGATGACCAACCTGGATTCGCTGAAGCCCGGCGGCACCCTGGTGGTCGACACCGGTTCGTTCAACGACCGGACGCTCGCGAAGGCCGGCTACACCTCGAACCCGCTCGAGGACGGCACCATCGCGCCGTACCACGTGATCCGGCTCGACATCTCCCGGATGACGCTGGAATCGGTCAAGGAATTCGGCCTCTCCAACAAGGAGGCCATGCGCTGCAAGAACATGTGGACGCTTGGCCTGATGCTGTGGATGTACGGCCGCCAGCGCCAGTCGGTCGTTGACTGGCTGAAGGGCAAGTTCGCCAAGTCGCAGCAGCTCGCCGACGCCAACATCGCTGCGGTGAACGCCGGCCACGCCTTCGGCGAGACCGCCGAGCTGGCGGGCGACATGAGCCACTCCACCGTCGGCCGCGCCGAGGTGGCGCCGGGTGTCTACCGCACCATCACCGGCGCGGAATCGCTGGCGCTCGGCCTCGTCGCCGGCTCCAAGCTGGCCGGCCTGAACATCATGTTCGGCTCGTACCCGATCACCCCCGCCTCCACCCTGCTGCACCAGCTGGCGCGGCTGAAGGAGCATGGCGTGGTGACCTTCCAGGCGGAAGACGAGATCGCGGCCATCTGCTCGGCCATCGGCGCGTCGTTCGCCGGCTCGCTCGGCGTGACGTCCTCGTCGGGTCCCGGCATCGCGCTGAAGGGCGAGGCCATGGGCCTGGCGATCAGCACCGAGCTGCCGCTGGTGATCGTCAACTCGCAGCGCGGCGGCCCCTCGACCGGCCTGCCCACCAAGACCGAGCAGTCCGACCTGTACCAGGCGATCTACGGCCGCAACGGCGACGCGCCGCTGCCGGTCATCGCCTCCTCGACCCCGGGCGACTGCTTCGAGGTCGCCATCGAGGCGGTGCGCATCGCCACCAAGTACATGACCCCGGTGATCCTGCTGACCGACGGCTATTTGGCCAATGCGGCCGAGCCCTGGCCGGTGCCGGATTTCGACAGCCTGAAGCCGTTCAAGGTCCAGTTCCACACCGAGGCGGAAGGCTTCAGCCCATCCCACCGCGACCCGGAGACGCTGGCGCGCAACTGGGCGATCCCCGGCAATCCGGGCACCGAGCACCGCATCGGCGGCATTGAGAAGGACTTCAACACCGGCAACATCTCCTACGCCGCGGACAATCACCAGCGGATGACCGACACCCGCTGGAACAAGGTGCTGGGCATCGCCGACGACATCCCGCTGCAGGAGATCACCCAGGGCGACGCCACCGGCGACCTGGTGGTGGTCGGCTGGGGCTCGACCTTCGGTCCGATCTACCGCGCCGTCGAGCAGTCCCGCGCCAAGGGCCTGAAGGTGTCGCAGATCCACGTTCGCTACATGTGGCCGCTGCCGAAGAACCTGGGCGACCTGCTGAAGGGCTTCGGCAAGGTGCTGGTGCCCGAGATGAACAAGGGCCAGTTCGCCACCGTGCTGCGCGACAACTATCTGGTCGATGCGGTCCGCCTGAACCAGGTCAACGGCCAGCCCTTCAAGGTGAGCCACCTGAACCAGGTCATCGCCGAGACGCTGGGCTGAGGAGAACAATCATGAACGAACTCTCCCCGCACAAGCTGACCGCCAAGGACTACGCCACCGACCAGGAAGTGCGCTGGTGCCCGGGCTGCGGCGACTACGCCATCCTGAAGTCCGTGCAGAAGACGCTGGCCGACCTGGAGGCCGATCCGGCGAACACCGTGTTCGTTTCCGGCATCGGCTGCTCGTCGCGCTTCCCGTACTACATGGCCACCTACGGTTTCCACACCATCCACGGCCGCGCCCCGGCGTTCGCCACCGGCATCAAGCTGGCGAACCCCAAGCTCGACGTCTGGATGGTGACCGGCGACGGCGACGGCCTGTCGATCGGCGGCAACCACCTGCTGCATGTGCTGCGCCGGAACGTCGACATCCAGATCCTGCTGTTCAACAACGAGATCTATGGCCTGACCAAGGGCCAGTACTCGCCGACCTCGCGGCCGGGCACCCGCTCGCCGTCGAGCCCCGGCGGATCGATCGAGCGCAACCTGAACCCGTGCAACTTCGCCCTGGCCGCCGGCGCGCGCTTCGTTGCGCGTACCGTCGACACCGACCAGAAGCACATGCCGGAGATCCTCAAGCGTGCCCACGCCCACCGCGGCGCGTCGTTCGTCGAGATCTACCAGAACTGCATCGTGTTCAACGACGGCGTGTTCGCCGACTTCACCGACAAGAAGGCCGCGCCTGACCGCCAGCTGCGCGCCGAGCACGGCCACCGGCTGGTCTTCGGCCCGAACGGCGAGAAGGGCCTGCGCCTCAACCGCGACAAGGTGGCTATCGAGATCGTCACCATCGGCGAGAACGGCATCACCGCGGACGACATCCTGGTGCATGACGAGACCGACGCCCTGCTGGCGCAGATGCTGGTCACCCTGGACGGGCCGGATGCGCCGGTCGTCGTCGGCGTGATCTACTGCAACCCCGTCGACACCTATGACGCCGGCGTCGCCAGGCAGGTCGAGAAGGCCAAGAGCGCCAAGCCGAACGCCGACATGAAGGAGCTGCTGTTCGCGGGCAGCACCTGGACCGTCGACTGACGTTTCCCCCAGCTGGAATCGAACGGGGCGCCCAATGGGCGCCCCGTTGCTTTCCGGCCCGCTAGTTACTGGGCGCAGTCGCTGGCATTGCCGGCGAATTGCGGGTTGATCACCCACTTGCCCTTCTTGTTCACATAGCCCCACTTGCTGCCGAACTTGGCGAGGGCCAGGCCGTCGTCGAACGGGCCGGCATCGTCGAATTGCGGATTGATCGCCCAGCGGCCCTTGCGGTCGACGAAACCCCAGCGGCCGTTCTGGGCGGCCGGCGCAAGGCCGTCCTCGAACGCCCCGGCCTGCTGGAACTGGGGATTGACGACCCACTTGCCGTCCTTGTCGATGAACCCCCAGCGGCCGTTCTGCGCGGCCGGGACCAGTCCATCGTCGAACTCGTCGCCGGCCAGGTCGAATTCGGGATTGATCACCCACACGCCCTTGTCGTCGATGAAGCCATACCGGCTCTCCAACCCCGCCAGCGCCAGGTCGTCGTCGCCATAGCGGCCGGCCGACGAGAACTGCGGATTCACCAGCCATTTGCCGTCCTTGCCGATATACCCCCAGCGGTCACCCTGGCGGACGGCGGCGCGGCCTTCGTTGAACATGTTGGCTTCGGTGAACTGGGGATTGATCACCCACTTGCCCGCCTTGTCGACATAGCCCCAGAGGCCCGCCTGCATGGCAGCAGCCAGCCCGCCGTCGGAGAAATCGCCGGTGGCCTCGAAGGTGGGCTTGACCACCCATTGCCCCTTCTTGTCGACATAGCCGGCGCCTTCCTCGGTCTCGGCCGGGGCCAGGCCGTTGTCGCCGAACATGTAGGCGGCGGTAAACGCCGGCGGGATCGCCCACTTGCCCTTCTTGTCGACATAGCCCCAGAGGTCGCCCTGCCGCGCGACGGCCAGGCCGTTCTCATAAGGCCAGAGCGCATCGAACTGCGGGTTGAGCACCCACTTGCCGTCCCGGTCGACCATGCCGCACAGACCGTCGGCGCGGACGATCAGCGCCTCGTCGCGTGACGTACGCGGCGCGTGGTCCTTATCGAAGATGATGGCGCCGATGATGACGACAAACAGGAGTGCGACGGCGATGAGCATGTAGCGCATGGAGAGCCTCGAACGGTTCCAGAAGTCTTCCGGAAACCGTTAACGTCCAGGCGCGGAAAAGGTTACCTCGGACGAGGCCGATCCTCGCTCCAGGGCCGGGGCGTCAGTCCAGCTTGGAGATCATCTCCGGGATCGTGGTGAACTTGCGCCGCGGCGCGCCATGGGACGCGCCAGCCTCCTCGGCCGCCTCGATGCGTTTCCAGTCCGCGAAGCTCACCACCCGAACGCTGCGGCTTGCCAGCAGCCGGTCGAGGCCTGCCGGGCCCTGCCTGGAGGCATCCGGCGTCAGCGCCTTGGCAAACTCCGCCACCTGGCTGCCGTCGGGGAAATTGGTGGCGATGGTGCCGCTGGGCCCGCGCTTGGCCCAGCCCGCCACGTAAAGGCCGTCCTCGATCCTGCCGTCCCGGTTCTCGAACCGCTGGTTCTTCTCGTCATAGGGCACGTTGTCGAGCGGCGTCGACTGGGTGCCGATGCAGGCGACGACGATGTTGCACGGCACATCGAAGGTTTCGCCGGTCGCGACAACCTTGCCGTCTTCCGTCAACCGCGTCCGCTCCATGCGGATGGCGGACACCTTGCCCTCGCCCAGCACGGCCACGGGCATGGCGTAGAACTGCAGGTGGATGCGCACCGGCTTCTCGTCGCCCTTGTGCTTCGCATACTCCCGCAGATAGCCGATGTTCTTTTCCTGGCTGCCGCGGCCCTTGTCTTCCAGCTCCACGTCATCGCCGGGCAGCACCGCCGGATCGACAAGTGTGACCGCATTGTCCAGCTCGCCGAACTCCTTCACTTCCTTGTGGGTGAAGGCGGCCTGCAGCGGCCCGCGCCGGGCGAACACATGAATGTCGGCCAGCGGCGCGACATCGATCGCGTCGGCGGCATAATGGGCCATGTCGGTGGCGCGCACTTCCTCGCCGGTCTTGGCCAGCAGCCGGGCCACGTCCAGCGCCACATTGCCGGCGCCGATCACCACGGCCGTGCCGGTGCTCAGGTCCGGCGCCAGTTCCTTGAAATCAGGATGGGCGTTGTACCAGCCGACGAACTCGGACGAGCCGTAGACGCCCACCAGATCCTCGCCGGGTATGCCCAGGCGGCGGTCCTTCGGCGCGCCGGTCGCCAGCACCACGGCGTCATAGAGGCCGCGCAGCTCGGCGATCGACACGTCGCGCGGTACTTCCACGTTGCCGAGGAAGCGCACCTGCGGCGACTGGGCCGTGCGCTCGAAAATCTTGGCGATCTTCTTGCTGCTCTGGTGATCCGGCGCAACGCCGGCGCGGATCAGGCCGAACGGCGTCGGCAGGCGGTCGATGATGTCCACCCTGCAGTCCGGGATGTCCTTGATCAGCGCGGCGGCCGAATAGAATCCGCCGGGACCGGACCCGACAATCGCAACGGTCAGGCCCATCAGCCCACCTCTCCCCAATGAAGTCTCACTTCAATCCCCGTGCCGCGGCCCCGTCCGGTGCCTATATCGCAATATAGTCATCCGTGCCGAAGGGTTTGCCGCAGGCCTCCGTTTAATAGCCAAGAACAGGGCTTAGGGCAACGATTGGCGATCGGATAAACTGCGTGAAACCGTCCTGGGAGATGAGCGGTTTGGCCATGGACAGCACGCGCGGCGCCGCACCCGCCGGCACAGCCGACGCGACCGCCCTGAACATCCTCTCGGACGAGGCGCTGATGCAGCGCGTCGGCGGGGGCGACGAGCCGGCATACCGGATCCTGGTGGCGCGCCATCTGTCCCGCCATCTGGGCTTCGCCACGCGGCTGCTGGGCGACCGCGCCGAGGGCGAGGAAGTGATGCAGGAGGCGTTCCTGAAGCTGTGGCGCGGCGCGGCCAACTGGCAGCCCCGCGGCGCGCGGTTCACCACCTGGTTCTACCGCGTGGTGCTGAACCTGTGCATCGACCGGCAGCGCAAGCGGCGCGGCCGCCAGGTGCCGATCGAGGACGCGGGCGACCCGGTGGACCAGCGCCAGCCTGCCGATGCGGGTATTCACGACCGGCAGATGAGCCGCCAGATCGACGGCGCGCTTGCCGAACTGCCCCAGCGGCAGCGCGAGGCGGTCAGCCTGTGCTACCTGCAGGGGCTGACCAACAGGGAGGCAGCCGACGTGCTGCAGGTCAACATCAAGGCCCTGGAAAGCCTGCTGACGCGCGGCCGCGCCGCGTTGAAGCAGCGCCTGGGGCATCTGAGGAGCGAACTCACGGGGGGCACGCCATGAGCATGAGCATGGACGAATTCAGGACTCTGCTGGAGGCGTGGGGCGCCGATCCGGCGCGATGGCCGCGCGAGCGGCAGACCGGCGCCCAGGCGCTGCTGGCATCGTCCGGGGAAGCCCGGATGCTGCTGGCCGACGAAGCCGCGTTCGACGCGCTGCTGGCCGGCGTGCCCGAGACCGTGCCCAGCGCGGCACTGATGCAGGGCATCCTGGCGATCCCGCGCACCGCGAAGCAGGAGCGAAAGGCCGGCGGCTGGCGGTTCGGCTTCCTGCCGGCACTGCCGCGTTTCGCCGGACTGGCGACCGCTGCGATGCTGGGCTTTTACATCGGCACCACAAGCCTGTTCCAGCCGGCCCGGTCCATGGCGGCCGACACCGAGACCGTGAACATCAGCGACTATGTGTTCGGCGACAGCATCGACGGAGGAGCAGGACAATGACCCGTTCGGAGAAGTGGCTGCTGGCGGGCCTGGGCCTGTCGCTTGCCGTCAACGGCCTGCTGGCCGCCCTGCTGTTCTTTCATCCCGGCCATCACCGTGATCGCCACCACGGGCCGGACGTACGGGTCGGACGTATGGAGCAACACCTGGCACCGGCGTCGCGGGAGATCTTGCGCGCCGCGGTCGACAGGAATCGCGCCGCGCTGAGGCAGGAATTCGAGGCCATGCGCGACGCCCGCGACGACATCGCCGACGCGCTGGAGAAGGAGCCGTTCGACCGCGCCGCGCTGGAAGCCGCCTTCGGCCGCGTCGGCAGTCACCGGGACATCATCCAGGCGACCATCCAGCGGAGCTTCATCGAGGCCGCGTCCCGGCTTCCCGTCGAGGAACGGGTGAAGCTGGCCAGGGGCGGCGAGCGCTATCTGCGCCGGCTGTTCGGCCCCCGCCGGGGCGATGGGCCCGGTCGCGGCGGCTGCGGGGACGATGGCCCGCCGGAGCCGGCGCCCTGAAACTCGGGTTGGCGGTAATAGTGCTCGCGGTCACCGCCTGATGGATGCCGATGGCGATATTTCCGCCGCCACTGAACCCGCGGGTTCAAAAGCCTTCAGACCCCGCTCTTAAAGTGGAATCTGAACGCCCGGAACCGTTCATGTTCAGGCAGCGTTCATCTCAAGAACACCATTCTTCATCGTGACGAGGGCACGAAACCCTAGGTTCCACGATCCATCGGGGTGACGATGTCGAGAGCAACTTTTGTCGCGGATGAGAATCTGGGCCGCTTCCTCAAGGAGATGCGGCGCTACTCGGTTCTGACCGCCAACAACGAACAAACACTGGCGCTGGCCTGGCAGCAGCAACGGTGCCCACACGCGGCCGAGCAGCTGGTCGGCAGCCACCTTCGCCTCGTCGTGAAGGTCGCGAAAAGCGTCAGGGGCTATGGATTGCCGCTGGGCGAACTGGTCGCCGAGGGCAATGTGGGCCTGATGCAGGCCATCGACCGTTTCGAGCCGGAGCGCGGCTTCCGCCTGTCCACCTATGCGCTGTGGTGGATCCGGGCGACGATCCAGGAATATGTCCTGCGGTCGTGGTCCATGGTGAAGCTGGGCACCACGTCGGCGCAGAAGAAGCTGTTCTTCAATCTGCGCCGGCTGAAGACCAATCTCCGCGCCATCGAGGAAGACACGCTGACGCCCGTGCAGGTCGCCTTCATCGCCCACCAGCTCCAGGTGAGCGAGGAGGACGTGATCTCCATGAACCAGCGGCTGTTCGGCCGCGACCAGTCGCTGAACGTGACGATCTCGGACGAGGACGACACGGAATGGCAGGATTGGCTGGAGGACGGCGAGGCCTCGCAGGAGGACTCGCTGATCGAGAACGACCAGATGGCCAAACGCCGGGCACTGATGACGCGGTGCCTGACGCATCTCGACCAGCGTGAGCAGCATATCCTGATCAATCGCAGACTGCGCGACGATCCGCCGACCCTCGACGCCCTGTCGCAGGAACACGGCATTTCGCGCGAGCGTGTCAGGCAGATCGAGGTGCGTGCCTTCGAGAAATTGAAGCGCATCATGCGCGCCCCGGACATGCCGACGGCCTACGCCGCCTGAGGTCACTTTAGGAATACGGCTTGGGTCCCTTTCGGAAAACGGCTTCCCGTGTACGGACGGGAGGCCGTTTTCTTTTGTTCACGGCCGCTGCTTCGGCAGCCATTCCTTCAGCCGCTTCGCCGCCTCGGCCATGTCTTCGCCGGTGCCCGCGAAGCACATCCGGATGAACCGGTCGCCGTCGATCTCGTCGAAATCCGTGCCCGGCACCGTCGCCACGCCCGCGCCTTCCAGCATGGCGCGGCAGAACGCGGCGCTGTCGTTGGTGAAGCGCGACACGTCGGCATAGAGGTAGAACGCGCCCTGCGGGTTGGCGAAACGCAGGCCCAGCGGCGCCAGCTCGGCGAGCAGCAGGTCGCGGTTGGCCTTGTAGCGGGCGACACGCTCATCCAGCTCGGCGCTGCAGTCGAACGCGGCCAGCGCCGCGTGCTGGGCCACGGTCGGCGGTGAAATGAACAGGTTCTGCGCCAGCCGCTCGACCGGCCGGATCAGCGCCTCGGGCACCACCATCCAGCCGATGCGCCAGCCGGTCATGCAGTAATATTTCGAGAAGCTGTTGATCACTACCGCGTCCGGGTTGAACGACAGGGCGCTCACTTCATCCCCGTCGAACACCATGCGGTGATAGATCTCGTCCGAGATCAGCCTGATGCCGCGGTCTTCGCAGGCCGCGCCCAGCGCCGCCATGCGTGCGGCATCGATCATGGTGCCCGTCGGATTGGACGGGCTGGCGACCAGCAGGCCGTCGAGCCTGTCGACGAACGCCAGGTGCGCCGGCGTGGGCTGGAAATTGTCGGCCAGGGTCGTGCGCAGCTCGACCGCCTCGATGCCCAGCGTGCGCATGATCCGCTCATAGGGCGGATAGCACGGCCGGCCGATCGCCATCCGGTCGCCGATGTCGAAGCAGGCGGTGAACGCCAGGGTGAACGCCGCCGACGAGCCGGTGGTGACGATCACCCGCTTCGGGTCCACGTCGGCGCCATAGGCCTCGCCATAGTGCCGGGCGATGCGCTCCCGCAGCGGCGTGATGCCCAGCGCGACCGTGTAGCCGCCGCGGCCCGCACGCATGGTGCGCTCGGCCGCGTCGATCACCCGCTCGGGCGTCGGCGTGCCCGGCTCGCCCACCTCCATGTGGATGATGTGCCGACCCTGCGCCTCCAGCGCGGCGGCCGCCGTCATCACGTCCATGACGCGGAACGCGGGGATGTCGCTGCGCTTGGAAATTTTCGGCGGCATGGGAGCCTCGGAACGGTGCGGAACCAGCGCCGTTTCTCGCATCCCCGCGCGTTCAATCAAGACTTTTCCGGTCATCCGCCCTATTTTCCCCGGGGGAGAAACCGCATGCCGACGAAGAAGCCCGCCGAATCCGACGCGCCCGTCCACCTGCCGTTGCCCGCCAGCGCGCTGTGCGGGCGGTGCGACGCGAGCACGCTGGGGTTCGAGACCACCGCCGAGCTCACCGAGGCCAACGGCGTCATCGGCCAGCAGCGCGCCATCGAGGCCATCGAGTTCGCGCTGGGCATGGACAAGCCGGGCTACAATTTGTTCGCCGTCGGCCCGCGCGGCACCGGCAAGTACCGGCTGGTGCGCGACCTAGTCGAGCGGGCGGCGTCGAAGCAGACGGCCGAACGCGAGTGGGCCTATGTCTACAATTTCGAGGACGAGCGCCGCCCCAACGCGCTGTCGCAGCCCGCCGGCCGCGGCGCGGCCTTCGCCGAGGCCATGGAGCAGCTGGTGCGGGACGTGCGCGCGGCGCTGACCAACGCGTTCACCAGCGAGGACTACCGCAACGCCGTCCAGGCCATCCAGGACGAGGTGGAGCGGCGCCAGAACGCGGCGCTGGAGGCGCTGCGCGCCGAGGCGGCCGAAAAGCACATCACCCTGCTGAACACGCCCATGGGCATGGGCTTCGCGCCGCTGGAAGGCGGCAAGGTGATGGACCCGGAGAACTTCGCCAAGCTGCCCGAGGACGAGCGCAAGCGCATCGAGGAAGACATAAGGGCGCTGCAGGAAGGCCTGCGCATCGCCATGCAGAAGATGCCCGCGGTGCTGCAGGAGGTGCGCGAGCGCATCGAGGCGGTGAACGAGGAGACCGCCGAGTTCGCCACCGGCGGGCTGGTGCGCGCCGTGCAGGAACGCTACGCCGATCTCGAGGAGGTCGCCGCCCATCTGGAACGCGTCCATGCCGACCTGAAGGACAGCGTCGACCTGTTTCTGAAGGCGCAGAAGCCGGCCGACGACGACAAGGCGCCGGGCAGGGGCCGGGACCCTGAGAGCTATTTCCGCCGCTATCTGGTCAACCTGATCGTCGAGCACGCGGCCGGCGGGCCGGCGCCCGTGGTCTATGAGGACGAGCCCACCTATGAACGGCTGATCGGCCGCATCGAGCAGCGGGTGGAGATGGGCACGCTGGTGACCGACTTCAGCATGGTCCGAGCCGGCGCGCTGCACCGGGCGAATGGCGGCTACCTGCTGCTCGACGCGCGCAAGGTGCTGATGCAGCCGATGGCCTGGGAGGCGCTGAAACGCGCGGTGCGGGCGAACGAGATCCGCATCGAGCCGGTGTTCGGCGCCATGGGCCTGCCGGTCACCACCATGCTGGAGCCCGAAGCGATCCCACTGCGGGTGAAGATCATCCTGCTGGGCGAGGGCAGCATCTACTATCCGCTGCACGCCTATGATCCGGATTTCCCCGGCCTGTTCAAGGTGATGGCCGACTTCGACGAGCGGGTGGTCCGCGACGCCGATACCATCCAGAAGATGGCGCGGCTGATCGCCGCCCGGGCGCGCAGCGATGACCTGAAGCCGTTCCACCGCATCGCGGTCGCCCGGCTGATCGACGACATGTCGCGCGAGGAGGAGGACAGCGAGCGCCTGTCGGCCAATGTGGAGCACCTGACCGACCTGATGCGCGAGGCTGACTACCTTGCCGGCAAGACCGGCCGCGAGGTGGTCGAGGCCGCCGACGTGGATGCCGCCATCGATGCGCGCCGTCGCCGGGTCAGCCGCATCTCCGAGCGCATGCAGGCCGAGATCGTCCGCCAGACCATGCTGATCGACACCACGGGCGCGGTGACCGGCCAGATCAACGGCCTGTCGGTCTATTCCATCGGCGCGGCGTCGTTCGGCAAGCCCAGCCGCATCACCGCCCGCGTCTGGCTGGGGCGCGGCGACGTGCTCGACATCGAACGCACGGTGGCGCTCGGCGGGCCGCTGCATTCCAAGGGCGTGCTGATCCTGTCGGGCTATCTGGGCGCGCAATATTCCCAGGACATGCCGCTGTCGCTGTCGGCCAGCCTGGTGTTCGAGCAGTCCTATGGCGGCGTCGACGGCGACAGCGCCTCGTCGGCCGAGCTCTATGCGCTGCTGTCGGCGCTGGCCGAGGCGCCGATCTTCCAGCATTTCGCGGTCACCGGATCGGTCAACCAGCGCGGCCAGGTCCAGGCCATCGGCGGCGTCAACTACAAGGTCGAAGGGTTCCTCGACCTGTGCGCCCAGCGCGGCCTGACCGGCAGGCAGGGCGTGCTGATCCCGACCGCCAACGTCAAGCACCTGATGCTGCATCACCGGGTGATCGACGCGGTCGAGGCGAAGCAATTCCATATCCATGCAGTCTCGAGCATCGACCAGGGCCTCGAGATCCTGACCGGCGTGGCGGCCGGCAAGGCGGATGCGAACGGCGTGTTTCCGCCGGGCACCATCAACGCGCGCGTCGCCGACCGGCTGCACGGTTTCGCCCAGGCACGGCAGCGCTTCGGCCAGCCGCCACGGTGGGAAGGCGACGCATGACCGGCGCGCCTGTCTCCACGGAAAGCGTCATCGACCGCAAGGGCGGCCGGAAGCGGCATGTGGTCAGCCGCGTGGTGCTGACCATCGAGGCCGAATCGCTGGGCGGCGAGGCCATCGACACCGCCGTGCGGCTGGCGCGCGCCTACCGGGCCGAGCTGGTCGCCCTGTTCGTCAAGACCAGCGACATGATCAACATGGTGTCGCTGCCGTTCGGCGCGACGGTGACCAGCCGGGGCGGAGTCACCCGGCAGATCGACCGGACCATGCTCGACCACCGCCTGGACCGGCTGGCGCACCAGGCCGAGGCGGCGCTCGCCCGGGCGGCGTCGGGCCTGCGCTGGTCGTTCCGCACCGCCACCGGGCATACCGAACAGGTGGCCGCGGGCGAGGTGCTGCAGGGCGACCTGCTGGCGATCTGCTCGCGCACCGCGCGGCACGTCAGCGAGGCGGTGGGCGCCATGGCCTGCTCGCTGCTGCTGCTGGGCGACGGGCTTGATAGCCAGGGCCGGGGCCGCGACCGGCCGGTGATCGCGCTGTTCGAAGGCGACACGGGCGTGCTGGGCGTGGCGCGGGAGATGGCCGAGGCCTTCGGCAGGGAGCTGGCCGTGGTGCTGCCCCACGGCATGGACGCCCGGGCGCGCCGACGGGCGACGGACTGGCTGTCGCGGCGCGGCCTGCCGACCCGGCTGCTGCAGTTCTCCGAGCCGGACGGCGCCGCGCTGGCGGCCGAGCTGGCGGACCTGCGGCCGGGACTGCTGGTCATGGACCGCGACGCGGCTGCCTCGCGGCAGGTCCAGCGGACATTTGAAACCGAACGCCGCCCGGTGCCGTTATTACTGGTGTCATGAAGGAAGTTGCTTATATCTTCCGGCACTTCCCTGAGGAACCCCGATGGCGGTCATCTCGATCACACGATTGCGCGTTAGGTCCTGGCGGTTCCTGCCGGACTTCCTGCTGCACTCGGTGAAGATCACCCGCCAGGCGCGCGCCGCGCCCGGCAATCTCGGGGTCGAGGTGTTCCGCGACGCGGGCATGACCTTCTGGACCAAGTCCGCCTGGCGCGACGAGACGGCCATGCGCGCGTTCATGACGTCAGCCGCCCACAAGAACGCCATGCCGCACCTGCAGCGCTGGTGCAGCGAGGCCTCGGTGCTGCACTGGGAACAGGAAACCGCGCGCCTGCCGTTCTGGCAGGACGCCGGCCGCCGCATGCAGCGCGACGGCCGCCTGGTCGCCGTCAAGCGCCCCAGCGAAACCCACGCGGCGGGACGGATCCCGCCGATGAAGACGTAGGCTGCGATCTAACGAATAACCTGAACCAGCACGCCGACTGACTCGGCGACGCCCGCCCAGGCGCGGTCCGTCGTGATGGCGGGCAGGTCCAGCCTGTCTGCGAGGGCAAGGCACGCGCGGTCCCCCAGCGACAGACCGGCCGCTCGCGTCCGCGGCTCGAGCAAACCGGCATGGAGGGCAAGCTGATCATCGAAGTCCGCCCGCTCGATGGCTACCCGCGTGAGCACCGCGCGGATCGTTTCCTCCGTGGCGCCCTTGCGTGCGAGAAACCCGACGACCTCGGCGAGATTGACCGTCGAGATGACGGCACCCTCAAGCATCGCCTCAACCTTTTCCCAACCAGGCTCTTGTCGCAGCAACGCCACCAGCGCCGATGCATCCAGCACGACGCCCGTCATTCCTTCGCCGCCTCGCGCCGACGCTCGGCGATTAGTTCGTCGGACCACAGGTCCGTGCTGTCGCCGGCCAGCTGGCGAACCAGCGCCTGCGCCCGTGCGACTCCCTCGCGCAGCGTACGGATGCGAAGATCGTTGCCATCCATTTCCATGATTACCGTGCCGCCGCCGTCCAACCCCATGGCGCGTCGGACCTCGGCCGGAATGCTGACCCTTCCCGACGCCGATACTTTGACACGAATATTTTTCATGGCATGACTGAGCTTTATGGCATGGATGGATAATTTGGCACAAACCGGGTTCAGATACAATTTTCCTGGTTCCGGCGCCGGCCCGGCCCTCGCGCTTTACGCGACGCTGGCCGAGCGCGCGCCCAGGGTTTAGGCTTCGCGCCGCCGCCTTGGGAAACAGTTCACAGCGAGGGAAATCCGATGATCAATCTCCACTACTGGCCGACCCCGAACGGCAAGAAAGTCACCATCTTCCTCGAGGAAGCCGGGGTCGAGTACACCGTCATCCCGTGCAACATCGGCGCGGGCGACCAGTTCAAGCCCGAGTTCCTGGCGATCAACCCCAACCACCGCATGCCGACCCTGGTCGACGACGCGCCCGCCGGCGGCGGCGCGCCGATCAGCGTGTTCGAATCAGGCGCGATCCTGCTCTATCTGGCGGAGAAATTCGGGCAGTTCTGGCCGCAGGATCTGCGCACCAAATACGACGTGGTCCAGTGGGTGTTCTGGCAGATGGCCAACCAGGGTCCGAAGCTGGGCGAACTGGGGACGTTCATCCGCGCCGGAGACAAGAATGGCGACCAGTCATTCGCCCTGCGCCGCTTCGGCGACGAGGCCAACCGGCTCTACGGCGTGCTGAACAAGCGGCTGTACGACCGCCGGTATCTGGCGGGCGACCAGTACACCATCGCCGACATGGCCGCCTATCCGTGGACGGTGAACTGGAAGTTCCACAAGCAGGACCTGGGCGAATTCAAGTATTTCAAGCGCTGGTTCGACGAGCTGAGCGAGCGCCCGGCGGTGCAGCGCGGCCTGGCGGTCGGCGCCGACTTCGCCTCGCTCCTCACCGACCTGCCGCCCGAGGAAATCGAGCGCCGGACGAAAATGCTCTACAACCAGCGGGCCCTGCCGGTGCCGGACACGGGCGGCTACGGGTTTTGATGGGTTGCGGTGCTTGGCGCGGAAACTGGAGCGGGTGAAGGGAATCGAACCCTCGTCGTAAGCTTGGGAAGCTTCTGCTCTACCATTGAGCTACACCCGCGCGTCCAGACGGTCTGAGATAGCATATGGGCCGAGACGCGCAAGCTCAATCCCGGCTGCGCCATTCCTCAGCCGTCATCCCGCCGAAGAGCGGGATCCAGAGCTTCTCTTACGAAGAACTCCGGCGTGCCGCAGCAACTGCCCAGTCTGGATACCGGCCTTCGCCGGTATGACGGCTGGATTGGGGCAGTCCCTTGTTTTCGCATCTCCCGCGCCGGGCGGATTTCCCGTATTGAAGAGGCCTGCCTCCCGGAGTGCCGCATGGACATGCACGAGATCATACGATCGGCGACCACGTTGCTGACGGTCTATGGCCTGAAGCTGATCGGCGCCGTGGTGATCCTGATCGTCGGCTGGTCGGTGTCGTCGTGGGCGAACCGCGCCATGGTGCGGCTGTCGCGCCGTGCCAGCAAGCTGGACCCGACGCTGACCACCTTCCTGGCCAGCTTCGTGCGCTGGGCCATCCTGGCCTTCACCATCATCGCGGTGCTGTCCCAGTTCGGCGTGGAGACCACCAGCCTGATCGCCGTGCTGGGCGCCGCGTCCATCGCCATCGGCCTGGCGCTGCAGGGGACGCTGAGCCATTTCGCCTCCGGTGTCATGCTGCTGCTGTTCCGGCCGTTCCGGGTGGGCGACGACATCGAGGTGGGCACCAACGCGGGCACCGTTCGGGCGATCACCCTGTTCGCCACCGAACTGGCCATGGCCGACAACGTGCAGCTGTTCCTGCCCAACGGCATGGTCTGGGGCGCGGCGATCAAGAATTTCAGCGCCCACAAGACACGGCGCGTCGAGATCACGGTCAATATCGGCTACGGCAACCGGCTCGACGCCGTGCTCGCGATGATCCGCGACGTCGTCGCCGCCGATCCGCGCCCGCTGCCCAAGCCCGAACCACAGGTGGTGGCGGCCGCGCTGGGCGACCTGGCGGTGCAGGTGATCATCCGCGTGTGGGTGCAGGGCACCGACTACCTGGGCTTCCGCTACGACATGGTGGCGCGGCTGAAGCAGCGGTTCGACGACGAGGGCGTGCAGCTGGCGCTGACCCAGCACGAGTTGCACAACCCGCCGCCGACGCCCTGAGCCGGCATGAATTATTCCCCAAACCGGACGGATTTTCCCTATGATGGGGAGACTTGGGGTTGCCAACAGCACCGTGATCGGACGCCGGCTAGCGGTTTGCGCGATGATTCCACGAACATCGGCTGAGGTGGGCAGGGCCGCCATCATCGCGCTGGTCTGCGCGGCGATCGCCGCCACCAGCCATCAATTCTCCATTGCCAGCACCGTGCCGCCGGCCACCTGGTGGCCGATGGGCGTCGCGCTGGGCGGCATCATCGCGTTCGGGCGCGTGCTCTGGCCGGGAGTCCTGATCGGCTGGATGGCGGGCGCCATGCTCGCCGGCCTCGGCCCGGCGGCCGCGCTCGTCACCGCCGCCACCGGCACCGGCGCTGCCCTGGCGGGCTCCTGGGTGGCCGGGCGCGTGGGCCTGGGCGCCGGGCTCGACCGCTTCCGCGACGTGGGCCTGCTGCTGGCCGTCATCGTGCCCGCCGCGTCACTGGTGGCGGCGCTGGGCGACGCCCTGCTGTTCATGGTGCCGGCCCTCGCCGGACCGGGCGCGGAACCGGGCGCCGCGGCCGTCGGGCGCTGGCTGGGGTGCGTGTTCAGCAGCTTCACCTTCGTACCGTTGATGATAGGCATCGCCCTGCGCAAGCCGATCGCCACCCGGCCGCTGCGCTGGCTGGAATTCGCCGCCATCCTGGGCATCAAGGCGCTGTCGGCGGTCACCATCAACATGCCCCTCCTGCCCAGTCCGATACAGCTCGCCATGGTGGTCAGCCAGTTCCCGCTGCTGGCCTGGATGGCGGTACGGTTCAACCTGCTGGGCGTGGGCATCCTGATCACCGTCTCGCTGGTGTTCGCGCAGTTCGGCACCGCCCAGGGCGCCGGCCCGCTGCATGCCTTTTCGCCAAGCGGCCAGTGGATCACACTGACCGTGTTCGGCTCCCTGTCGACGTTGACGGCGCTGCTGCTGTTCACCGCCCTCGAGGCCATGCGGCGCATGCAGCGCGAGGTGCTCGACAGCGAGCGGCGGCTGCGCGACATCGCCGACAGCGCCAGCGATTTCTTCTTCGAAACCGACGCGCGCGGGCGGCTGCAATACGTTTCCGAACGCTTCGCCGAGTTCGTCGGCAGCCAGACCGAGATGCTGCTGGGCCGGGTAGCGTTCCAGGACGAGGTGACCAACGCCACCGAATCCGACTGGCCGCTGCTGCTCGAGCACATCGGGCGGCGCGAAGCCTACCGCAACGTCCGGGTTCCGGTGACCACCATGTCAGGCGCCCGCAAGGTGCTGATGGCCAGCGGCAAGCCGATCTACGACGAGAATGGCGAGTTCCTCGGCTATCGCGGCGCGTGCAGCGACATCACCGAGCAGATCGAGGCCGCCGACGCGCTGTTCCAGGCGCAGAAGATGGAAAGCGTCGGCCAGCTCACCGGCGGCCTGGCGCACGACTTCAACAACCTGCTGGCGGTGATGATCGGCAACATGGAGCTGGCCGAGGAGACGCTGGCCGACAATCCGCAGAACAGCCGCGGCCTGCTGCGCAAGGCGCTCAACGCCGCCGAGCGCGGCGCGCTGCTGATCCAGCGGCTGCTGGCGTTTTCGCGGCGCCAGGCGCTGTCGCCCAAGATCGTCGACGTCAATATCCTGATCGCCGGCCTCAGCGAGATCCTCGAACACTCGCTGGGCGACGCCATCCAGGTCAGGCGCGAGCTGGAGGGAGATCCCTGGCTGGTGCGGGTCGATCCGTCCCAGCTCGAATCGGTCATCCTCAACCTGGCGCTGAACGCGCGCGACGCCATGCCGTCGGGAGGCCTGCTGACCATCACCACCCGCAACGACCGCTTCGCCGCCGAGACCGTGGCGGGCAAGGACCCGCTGCCCGCCGGCGAGTATATGACCATCGAGGTTTCCGATACCGGCACCGGCATGACGCCCGAGGTGCTGGACCGCATCTTCGAGCCGTTCTTCACCACCAAGGACACCGGCCGCGGCAGCGGCCTGGGCCTGAGCATGGCCTATGGCTTCGTGCGCCAGTCGGGTGGCGCCATCAAGGCCGAGAGCGAGGCCGGCAAGGGCTCGCGCATAACCCTGTATCTGCCCAGCCACCGCGACAGGACGGAAACCGCAAGCAACGCCAGGGGGCCGGCGGCCCAGCATGGCGGCCGGGGCGAGCGCATCATGCTGGTCGAGGACGACGCAGCCGTGCGCGACCTGCTGGTGCGCCGGCTCCGCAGCATGGGCTATGACGTGCTGCCCGTCGACAACGCGGTGAAGGCGCTCGGCATGCTGCCCGACGAGCCCGACGTGGATCTGCTGCTGACCGACGTGGTGCTGCCCGGCGGCCTCTATGGCGACCAGCTGGCGGTGCAGGCGCGCGCGTTGCGGCCTGGCCTGAAGGTGCTGTTCATGTCGGGCTATCCCAAGAACGCGATGGACCATCTGGGCCAGCTTGGCATCGACGCACCAGTGCTGCGCAAGCCGTTCCGCAACCAGGAGCTGGCCGTCCAGCTTCGGCAGCTGCTTGACCAGACGGAGGAAAACGCCTAACACTCGCCTCGTGGTGATTTGGCGACCAGCTTGCGGCCACGTTAAACAAACAGCTAAACGGTCGGGCGCGAACCCTGACCCGTTTTGGTCGGGGTTTTTTGTTTTGGGCGGATGCGATGTACGTACCGGACCATTTCCTGCAGGACGACCGCGAGGCCGCGCTCGACCTGATCGAGCGTTACGAATTCGGCCTGCTGGTGGCGGGCGCCGAGGCGGCGCACATCCCGTTCGTGCTCGACCGGCAGCAGGGCCTGCTGCGCTGCCATGTGGCGCGCGCCAACCCGATCTGGAAGCAGGCGGTGAATCGGTCGGTGCTGGCCGTGTTCTCCGGGCCGCACTGCTATGTGTCGCCCGACTGGTACGACAGCACCGGGCAGGTGCCGACGTGGAACTACATGGCCGTGCACGTCGTGGGCACAGCCAGGCAGCTGCCCGCGGCGGCGCTCGATGCCCATCTGCGCGCCCTGGTCGCGCAGGCAGAGAGGCACGTGTCACCAAAGCCGGCCTGGGCGCTCGACCGGGTGCCGGCGGCGGCGGTGGCGGCAATGCAGCGCGGCATCGTCGGCCTGGAAATCCCGCTGGAGCGGGTCGACGCGAAATGGAAACTGTCGCAGAACCGGACGCCGGCCGATCGCCGCAAGGTGATCGGCGCGTTGCGCGCCCGGGGCGGCGAGAACAATACGGCCATCGCCGAGGCGATGCAGTTGAACGAGAAGGACGCAAGACCATGACCGAGAAGAAACCCTCCGACTGGCGGCTCGCCACCAGGCTGGTGCGCGGCGGCACGAAGCGCTCGAATTTCGGCGAGACGTCGGAAGCCATCTTCATGACCTCGGGCTTCCGCTACGACGCGGCCGAGACCGCCGCCGACCGCTTCGCCGGCACCGCCGAGGGCTTCACCTATTCGCGCCTGTCCAACCCCACCGTCGCCATGTTCGAGGAGCGCATGTCGCTGATCGAGGGCCTGCCCGTGGCCAAGGCGACGGCGACCGGCATGGCCGCGGTCAACGCCGCGCTGATGTGCCAGCTCCGCGCCGGCGACAAGGTTGTGGGCGCCAAGGCGCTGTTCGGCTCGTGCCGCTACATCCTCGACCAGATCCTGCCGCGTTTCGGCATCACCACCGAGCTGGTGACCGGCGCCGACAACGACGCCTGGACCCGCGCGATCACGCCAGGCACGAAAACCGTATTCGTCGAGACGCCGGCCAACCCGACCCTCGACGTTGTCGACCTGGCGCATGTCTGCACCGCAGCGCATGCCGTGGGCGCCACCGTCATCGTCGACAACGTGTTCGCCACGCCGCTGCTCCAGCGCCCGACCGACTACGGCGCAGACATCGTCGTCTATTCCGGCACCAAGCACATCGACGGCCAGGGCCGCGCGCTGGGCGGCGTGATCCTGTGCGGCGAGAAATTCTTCGAGGATCACCTCAACCAGTATCTGCGTCACACCG
Source organism: Candidatus Kuenenia stuttgartensis (assembly GCA_943329845.2). Lineage (GTDB taxonomy): Bacteria > Pseudomonadota > Alphaproteobacteria > SMXS01 > SMXS01 > RI-34. The sequence goes on from CALQFM020000001.1 coordinate 23,931, forward strand.
GCCCCACCATGAGCCCGTTCAATGCCTGGATCATGCTGAAGGGCCTGGAGACGCTGGACCTGCGCGTCGAGCGGATGTGCCGGAACGCCGCCATGGTGGCCGATTTCCTGGCCGACAGCGGCAGGCTTGCCCGGGTGCTCTATCCCGGCCGGAAGGACCATCCGCAGCATGAGCTGGCCATGCGCCAGATGAAGGCCGGCGGCAGCGTCATCACCGTCGAGGTGCCGGGCGGGCGCGACGCCGCGTTCCGGCTGCTCAACGCGCTGCGGATCATCGACATCTCCAACAATCTGGGCGACGCTAAGAGCCTGATGACCCATCCGTCGAGCACCACCCACCGGTCGCTGGCCGAGGACGCGCGGGTTGAGCTGGGGATCGTCGAGGGCACGCTGCGGCTGTCGATCGGCCTGGAGGACCCGCTGGACCTGATCGACGATCTGGATCAGGCCATGGCACGTATATCGGCTTAGTGCTGTGGACAAACGGAAATCCGGGGGTAGAGTACCCGGATTGCCGCCCACTCGGACCGCAACCAGGGCCGATCGAAAACAAGGCCATACCATGTACAACGCCGTGACCCGGCTGATCAGCGTAACCGTAACGCCCTACTTCATCGAGGACCAGTCGGACCCCGAGGACAATCATTTCGTGTGGGCCTACAAGGTCGATATCGAGAATACCGGCCGCGAAACCGTGCAGCTGATCAGCCGTTACTGGCATATCACCGACGCGAACGGCCAGGTGCAGGAAGTGCGCGGGGACGGCGTCGTCGGCGAGCAGCCGGTGCTGCGGCCAGGCGAGAGCTTCGAGTATACCAGCGGCACGCCGCTCTCGACGCCGTCCGGCATCATGGTCGGCCGCTACCAGATGGAAACCAAGGGTGGCGAGGAATTCGAGATCGAGATTCCCGCCTTCTCGCTGGACAGCCCGTACCAGCGCACGAGCCTGAATTGAAGGCCGGAACCGGGGAGAAGACCGTGGACAAGAGAGTGGTGAGGATGCCGACCCGCGAAGAGGCGGAGGAGGCCGTGCGCACCATGCTGCGCTGGGCCGGCGACGACCCCGGACGCGAAGGCCTGGCGGATACGCCGGCGCGGGTCGCCCGCGCCTATGAGGAATACTTCGCCGGCTACCGCGAGGACCCGAACCAATACCTGGAGCGGACCTTCGAGGAAGTGGCGGGTTATGACGAGATGGTCGTGCTGCGCGACATCCCGTTCGAATCCCACTGCGAGCATCACCTGGCGCCGATCATCGGCAAGGCGCACGTGGCCTATCTGCCGACCAACCGGGTCGTCGGCATTTCCAAGCTGGCCCGCGTCGTCGACGCTTTCGCCAAGCGCCTGCAGGTGCAGGAAAAGATGACGGCGCAGATCGCCGAGTGTATCAACACCGCGCTGAAGCCCGACGGCGTCGCCGTGGTGGTCGAGGCGGTGCACCACTGCATGACCACCCGCGGCGTTCACAAGCACGGCGTGTCCATGGTGACCAGCACGCTGCTGGGCGCGTTCCGGGAAAATATCCATACCCGTGCCGAGTTCATGGCCATGATCGGCAGCCCGGCCAGCCGAGTCTACGGCTGAGCCGTGCGGGATAACGCGCAACGGGCGGTAGACTTTCTCCGTGACCTGATCGCGTTCGACACGGTCAGCCGCAATTCCAACCTGGCGCTGATCGACTACGTCTCCAACTACCTGGCGACCATCGGTGTCGACTGCGAGATCATCCGCGACGACACCGGCGCCAAGGCCAATCTGTTCGCCACCGTCGGCGGCCCGGCGGGCGTTCCCGGCATCGTGCTGTCCGGCCACACGGACGTGGTCCCGGTCGAGGGGCAGGACTGGTCGAGCGATCCGTTCACGCTGGTCGAGCGCGACGGCAAGCTGTTCGGGCGCGGCACCTGCGACATGAAGGGCTTCATCGCGATCTGCCTCGCCATGGCGCCCGCCATCGCCAGGGCCGACCTGAAACGGCCGATCCATTTCGCGTTTTCCTACGACGAGGAAGTCGGCTGCCGCGGCGTGGCCGGCATGATCGAGAAGATCGCCGGCCGGGCGCCGCTGCCGCGCGCCTGCATCGTCGGCGAGCCCACCTCCATGCGCGCGGTCACCGCCCACAAGGGCATCCGCGCGTTCGAGACACTGATCACCGGGCGGGAGTCCCACTCCAGCAATACGGAGTTCGGCGTCAGCGCCATCATGGCCGCCAGCCGGCTGATCGAGTTCCTGCGCGCCATCCTGGCGGAGATGAAGGCGCGCGGCGACGAGACCGGCCGGTTCGATCCGCCCTACACCTCGCTCAATGTCGGCATGATCGACGGCGGCACCGCCGTCAACATCACGCCCAACCACTGCCGGATGATCTGGGAATACCGCCCGCTGCCGCAGGCCGACGAGGACGAGATCATCACCCGGTTCGAGGCGTTCTCCCGCGAGGTCGAGGCCGAGATGCGCGCCCGGTACGACGGCGCGTCCATCGTCACCACCCAGATCTCGCGCGCGCCCGCGCTGCTGCGGCGGGAGAACTCGCCCGCCGAGGAGCTGGTGCGGGCGCTGACCGGCCAGAACGACACGCTGACCGCCGCCTATGTCACCGAGGCCGGGCTGTTCCAGCAGGCCGATATCCCGACCGTGGTATGCGGCCCCGGCTCCATCGACCAGGCCCACCGCCCCGACGAGTTCATCGAGCTGTCGCAGATGGACGCGGGTACCGAATTCATCAAGAAGCTGGTGGCGGCGCTGTCGGCCTGACGTCGACCACCCCACGGTCGACTCCGGCGATTTTTCCCTTAAGAATACCTGCCTGAACAACGGGAGGATTCCATGGCCGCATCGCCTGAGTTGCAGGACGCCATCAACAAGCTGCGCGCGGGTAACGAGGCTGCGGCCAAGGCCGGGCTGGCGCCCACCGTGCAGGGCGTGCGCGACATGATGGCCGGCTCGGTGTTCACCGCGCCGGCGCCGGCCGGCCTCCGCACCGCGAAGGTGCGGGCGGTGACGGTGCCCTGCGAGTGGGTCTGCGCGCCGGGCTCCGATCCCAACAAGCGCATCCTCTATCTGCATGGCGGCGGCTACGCGGCGGGGAACCTGGACACCCACCGCGCCCTGTGCGGCGACATCTCGGTGGCGTCGGGCGCCTCGGTGCTCAACGTCGACTACAGGCTCGCGCCCGAATACACCGCGCCCGCCCAGTTCGACGACGCCCTGCTGGCCTATCGCTGGATGCTCGACAACGGCCCGCTGGGCGAGGACGAGGCGAGCCATGCCTTCGTCGCCGGGGATTCGGCGGGCGGCGGCCTCGGGCTGGCCGTGCTGCAGGGCATCCGCGACGCCGGCGTTCGCGCCCCCGATGCGGCGGCGCTGATCTCGCCCTGGACCGACATGACCGGCTCAGGCGCATCCATGCGATCGAATGCGGAGAAGGATCCCATGGTCGGCTACGGCCTGCTCTCGTGGATGGCGGGCATGGTGGTGGGCGACGGCGATCCCGCCGATCCGCGTGTGTCGCCGCTGTTCGGCGACTATGCCGGACTGCCGCCCATGCTGATCCAGGTCGGCGAGAACGAGACCCTGCTGGACGATTCCCGTTCCGCCGCGGACAAGGCGAAGGCGGCCGGTGTCGACGTCACCCTGGAGTGCTGGCCCGACGTGATTCACGTCTGGCACGCGTTGGGCCACGCCGTGCCGGAAGCATCCCAGGGCATCAATCGTGTCGGCGAGTACCTGCGCGGGCGGTTTTAGGGAACCGCCTACGCCGGCCTTCCGAACGGCTTGTCGATCTTGGCGCCGCCGTCGGTCACGTCCTGGATGAAGCGGCTCTGGATCAGGTCGTGGGGATAGCCGAGCTCGATCTCGGTCAGTTCGTCCAGCCACGCCTTGTGCTCCAGCGACAGCGTCACCTCCATGGCGCCGAGATTGTCCTCGAGCTGGGCCGGCGTGCGCGCGCCCAGGATGGTGCTGGAGACGCCCTGGTGCGCCATCACCCAGGCGAGCGCCACCTGCGCCGGGGTGGCGCCGATCTGCTTGCCGATGTCGATCAGCGCATCGTTCACCTCGAGCGCCTTCTCCGTTACGCGGCCCGAGGCGGCCACCATGTTCTCGCGGGTGCCGTTGCCGCCGCCGAGCACGCGGGCGTCACCACTCCCGGGCTGGGCGATGTGCTTGCGGCCATACTTGCCGGTCAGCAGGCCGGCGGCGAGCGGCGACCACGGCGTGACGCCGAGGCCGAACTCCCGGCACATGGGCAGCAGGTCGCGCTCGGGCGTCCGCTGCAGCAAATTGTACTCCAGCTGGAGCGCGACGAACGGGCTCCAGCCCTTCAGGTCGGCGAGCGTGTTGGCCTGGGCGATCTTCCAGGCCGGCGCATTCGACACGCCCACATAGAGCAGCTTGCCCTGGCGCACCGCGTCGTCGAGCGCGCGCATGATCTCCTGCACCGGGGTGCGAAACTCCCAGACATGCAGCCAGTAGAGGTCGATATAGTCGGTGCCCAGACGCTTCAGCGACGACTCCAGCGACTGCATGATGTTCTTGCGCGCGTTGCCGCCGGCGTTGGGATCGCCGGGCGAGGTGTTCATGGTGAACTTGGTGCCGATCACCCACCGCTCGCGCTGGCCCTTCATGAACTCGCCGAGCAGCGTCTCGCTGGTGCCCTGGGTGTAGCCGTCGGCGGTGTCGACGAAATTGCCGCCCCGGTCGGCATACATGTCGAACATCCGCCGGCTGTCCTGGGCGTTGGCGCCCCAGCCCCAATCCTCGCCGAAGGTCATCGCCCCCAGGCAGAGCGGTGAAACCCTCAGGCCGCTGCGGCCCAGCGTGCGGTATTCATCCAAGGCAACCATGTCGCGTCTCCCCGCTTCGGTCGTATTTCAGCGTATGCTGTAGAGTTCGGTCAGCACCCCGTAGGATTGCTGCAGGTTCAGTTCCGTGTCGTTGCGGGCGTCGGTCGCGCCCACCGAGTCCCAATAGGCGACGGCGGCCTTGCCCAGCACGACCGCCTCTTCCACGTCGGCCGTTACCTTGTTGTGCGCGCCGCGCACCGTCAGCGCCTGGGCGAGATTGCCCTGGATGATCGCCTTCTGCCCCGGCAGGTTGAGCGTATCCACCATGGCCAGGGCAGCGCGCAACTGCGTCACCGCCTCGTTGGTCGGCGCCACGTCGTTGCTCAGCATGGCCATCTCGACCAGCGCGCTCGCCATGTTGACCTGGATGCGCACGCGTTCGCGGTCGCCGGGCTTGATCGACGGGTCGGACAGCGCCGACCGGAAGGTCTCGTTGGCCTTCGTCATGGCGGCCACGTCCTTGGCCATGCTGCCCTTGGTCCATTGGGCGATGGCAAGGCTGTTCATCAGGCCGGGCCACAGGTCCGGCTGCGAATCGCGGGCGAACAGCGCCGCCGATTCGAACGCGGCGATGGCCTCGTCCAGCCGGCCGCGGTCGTTGGTGCGGCGCGCCAGCATCACCAGCGCCGTGCCCACATCCTTGTTGGCCGCCACCCACAACGCGCCGCGGCCGCCGGTCTCCAGCGACGCCAGCACGGCGGAAGCGGCATCGGCGCCGCGGCGGATCATGCCGACGTCGCCGCTCAGATCACCCAGCCGGAACATGGCCTCGGCCCGGCGCAGCGCCTGTTCGGGAGGCGCGCCGGTGGCGGGAATCTTCGCGATGACCGCCTGCAGCTCGGCCGGGCTTGCGTCCGACAGGTCTGGCTCGGCAGCCATGACGGCGCCGGACAGCGTGGCGGCCAGCAGGAGCATGACGATAAACGGTCTGATGGGCATTCAATCCTCCGCGAGCATCTTAATGCCGGGCGCGGTGACGTTTGCAAGCCCAACCTCCCCTAGCAGCATCCTGCGTTCGCTCGAACGCAGGATGACGAGACGGCGCTTGCATCGGACTGCCATGTCGCCGATAACGGCCCATCGCCATCAGCGTTATGTTATAACAAAGACATGTACCTGGCCGCCGGCATTATCGCCCTCCTCATCGGACCCGTTGCCTACCAGTTCCTGCACGGGCTGGCGCGGATCAGGCGTGCGCTCGACCTGGCCGTCACCGGCGTGATCACCGCGCTGGCGCTGCTGATCCTGTGGGACACGGGCGAAGCCGGCGGCTGGCTCACCGTGGCCTTCGCCGTTGCCGGGCTGGCCGGCCCGCTGGCGGCCGAGGCGTTGCTGCACCGGGAGCGCGGCGTCCACGCGGCGACCCTGATCGTTGGCGTGGCGGGCCTTCTGCTGCACAGCGCCGCCGACGGCGCCGCGCTGTTGAGCGGCCATCTCGGCCAACACGAGGCGCTGTCGCTCGCCGTGGTACTGCACAACGTCCCGGCGGGGCTCGCCATCTGGTGGCTGGTGCAGACCAATGTGAGCACCCGCGCCGCCGTCCTGGTGCTCGGCCTGCTGGCGGCGGCAACGGTGGCGGGCTATTTCGCCGCGGCGGCGGTCGCGAGCGTGGCCAGCGAGGCCGAGTTCGCCTGGCTGCAGGCGTTCGTCGCGGGTTCGCTGCTGCACCTGACCTATCACCGCCTGCGTCATGGCCATAACGGCCATGGGCACAACGGCGCGGAGCATCATGGCCATGGCCATTCAGGGCACCAGAATTGATGGACGGCGTTGTCTTCGGGTGTAATGGAGTTACATCTTTTCTTTGTCGCGCCTGCTTGGTACAGCATGCGGTAAGACGGAAACGCCAACCGGCCTGAACAAAAAATCCCGCCGGACCACAAATATCAGAGAAGGCTGCTGCCATGAAATTCGCTCTCGGACCTGTCACGGGCCTCGTGCTCGCCTGCCTTGCGCTGACGGGCTGCGACAAGAAGGCCCCCGACGAGCACGCCAAGGTGGAAGACGCCGTGGTCGCGACGGTCAACGGGCAGAAGATCCGCCAGTCCGACGTCAGCCAGCTCTATAACGCGCTGCCGGGCCAGTACCGCCAGCTGCCCATCGAGTTCCTGCAGGACCAGCTGGTCGAGCGGCTGGTGGACCAGAAGCTGGTGACCGCCAAGGCGCGCGCCGACGGCAAGGAGAAGGATCCCAAGTACAAGGAGCGGTTGGCCCAGGCAAAGGACCAGATCCTGGAAGACGTCTGGCTGACCGCCGAGATCGACAAGCGCCTGTCGCCCGAGCGGCTGAAGAAGGCCTATGACGAGATGGTCAAGGGCTTCAAGCCGTCGGCCGAGTACAAGGCGAGCCACATCCTGGTGAAGACCGAGGAAGAGGGCAAACAGGTGATCGCCGACCTGGCCAAGGGCGCCGATTTCGCCACCGTCGCCAAGGAAAAGTCGCTGGACAAGGGATCGGCCGCGGACGGCGGCAATCTGGGCGACTATTTCGCACCCGACAAGATGGTCCCCGAGTTCGCCACGGCGGTGACCGCGCTGAAGCCGGGCGAGGTCTCCAAGACCCCGGTGAAGAGCCAGTATGGCTGGCACGTGATCAAGGTGGTCGATACCCGGCAGAGCTCGCCGCCCAAGCAGGCGGACGTGGAGCCCCAGATCAAGGAATCCGAGCGCGACAAGGTCGTCCAGGAAATCCTCGACGAACTGCGCGGCAAGGCCAAGATCGAGAAGCCCAAGCCCGCCGCCGACGCCGGCTCGGGCCACGAAGGCCACGATGCGCCGCCGCCGCCCGCCGAACCGGCCAAGCCCGAAGGCAAGTAAGCACCACACGGCGCCAAAACGCTTAGGGCACCCCGGTCAGCCGGGGTGCCCTTTTCGATTCACCGTGTCGATTGGATAAGGCGCGGTACCCCTACCGGTTGCCGCGGCGGCGGTCCTTGCGCGGCTGGGGCGCCTGGTAGGCGATCGACGCATGGTGCTGGCAATAGGGCTGGCCGGGCGTCGACTTGCGGCCGCAGAAGCGGAAATCCGCGTCGCCCGGATGGCCCATGGGCCATTTGCACATGCGGTCGGTGAGAGTGAGGATGGTGATGATCTCCGGCTCGGCCTTCGGCGCCGGCTTCTCGACCTTCGGCGCCTTCTTGACCGGCTTGGCCACCGGCTCGGCGGCTTCCTCGGCAGGCTTCTTCACCGGCGACGGGCGCGATGACAGGCCAAGCCGGTGCGCCTTGCCGATCACGGCATTGCGGGTCACGTCGCCGCCGAGTTCCTCGGCGATCTGGCTCGCGCTGAGGCCCTTCTTCCAAAGAGTCTTCAGAAGTTCGACCCGTTCGTCGGTCCAACCCAAGGTCATCGTCAAGATCCTGTCCGGAGTTCGGGGGCGCACCCTACAGAAAACGCCTGTTTCGGTCAATCGCGAGACATAGGACGGCCTTTGCGCTTGTCAAACCCCGCGCACATGGTCCGTGCGGCGCCGCACATTCCTGCAGCCTTGCCGAAAAGCGGACCTCGCGGTAGAAGCGGCGCCAAGGAAACCGAGCCGCCATGCACAAGATCATCGAACCGCCCGCCTATGCCGTCCGCCACATGGGCGCCGTCAACTGGATCGGGCTGTGGACGCTTTACTGCAAGGAAGTGAAGCGCTTCATGAAGGTGGGCCTGCAGACGGTGTTCGCGCCGGCGGTAACCACCATCCTGTACTTCGCCATCTTCATGCTGGCGCTGGGCGGCGACCACCGTGTGGTGCACGGGCTGCCGTTCGGCGAGTTCCTGGTGCCTGGCCTGGTGATGATGGGCATCGTCCAGAACAGCTTCGCCAACACCTCGTCGTCGCTGCTGATCGCCAAGGTGCAGGGCAACATCGTCGACCTGCTGATGCCGCCGCTGAGCGCGGGGGAGATGGTCCTGGCGTTCGCGCTGGGCGGCGTCACGCGCGGCATCCTGGTCGCGTTCGCGGTGGCGTTGCCACTGGCGGCCTTCACCGACATGCACCTGCCGCATCCGCTGGTGGCGGCCTACTTCGCGCTGTCGGCCTCGTTGCTGCTGTCGCTGATCGGCCTGCTGGGCGGAGTCTGGGCGGCCAAGTTCGATCACATGGCAGCGATCACCAATTTCGTCATCATGCCGCTGTCATTCTTGTCGGGTACCTTCTACTCGATCGAGCGCCTGCCGGCCGTCTGGCAGGTGGTCAGTCACTTCAACCCGTTCTTCTATGCGATCGACGGGCTGCGCTATTCCTTCACCGGCCACGCGGACAGCTCCATCCCGCTGGGCATGGGTGTCATGCTGGCGTTGAACGTGGCACTATATACCGTCTGCTACTGGGTGTTCCGACGAGGCTACCGGCTCAAGGATTAGGCGCCTTTAGGCGTCTGCCTTTTTCGTTGACACCCCTTGGAGCGCTCTCGATACTCCACGGCTTTTTCCGAGACCCACACCCGGACGGGGAAATTCAATGATCACGGCTGTCATGCCGACCTATGCGCGGGCCGACCTCGCCTTTGAAAAGGGCAAGGGGTCGTACCTCTACACCACCGATGGCGAGAAGTTCCTGGACTTCTGCGGCGGCATCGCCGTGACCAGCCTCGGCCATGCCCACCCGCATCTCGTCGCGGCGCTGAAGGCCCAGGCCGAGGCGCTTTGGCACACATCGAACCTCTACCGAATTCCGCAGCAGGAGAAGCTGGCGGCGCGCCTCGTCCAGGCGACGTTCGCGGACACCGTGTTCGTGTGCAACTCGGGCGCCGAGGCGCTCGAATGCGCCATCAAGACCACCCGCAAGTACCACTACGTCAACGGCGCGCCCGAGCGCTTCCGCATCATCACCATGGAAGGCGCCTTCCATGGCCGGACCCTGGCGACCATCGCCGCCGGCGGCCAGGCCAAGCACCTCGAGGGCTTCGGCCCCAAGGTCGAAGGCTTCGACCAGGTGCCGTTCGGCGACCTGGACGCACTGGCCGGGGCCATCGGTCCGCAGACCGCCGGCATCCTGTTCGAGCCGGTGCGCGGCGAGGGTGGCATCAACGCCATTCCGGTCGAGCTGATGGCGAAAATCCGCACGCTGTGCGACGAGCACGGCATCCTGATGGTGCTGGACGAGGTCCAGTGCGGCATTGGCCGCACCGGCAAGCTGTTTGCCTATCAGTGGTCCGATATCACGCCCGACATCCTGGCGACGGCCAAGGGCCTTGGCGGCGGCTTCCCGATCGGCGCGTGCCTTGCCACCGAGACGGCGGCGAAGGGCATGGTGGCCGGTAGCCACGGCTCGACCTTCGGCGGCAACCCCATGGCCTGCGCCGTGGCCAACGCCGTACTCGACGTGGTGCTGGAGCCCGGCTTCCTCGACCATGTGCAGGACCTGGGCGGCTACATGGGCCAGAAGATGGCCGCGGTGGTGGCCCGGCATCCCGACATCCTCGAAGGCGTGCACGGCGTCGGCCTGATCCGCGGCCTGCGCTGCAAGGTGACCAATACCGACCTGGTGAACGCGCTGCGCGACCAGCACGTGCTGACCGTGGGCGCGGGCGACAACCAAGTGCGGTTGCTGCCGCCGCTGACCGTGACCGAGGACGAGATCGACGAGGCGGTCGCCGCCATCGACGCGGCATGCGCCGCGGTTTCGGCGCAGTTGAGTCCAGCGTCATGAGCGAAGGCAGTTTCCGGCACTTCCTGGACCTTGATGGGATCGACGCCGGCGAATTGAGGGGCATCATCGACCGCGCCCGAGCCATCAAGGCGGCACGCGCCGGTCTGCCCAAGGGCGCGCTGGACCCGCAGGCGCCGCTGAACGGCCACATGCTTGCGGCCATCTTCGAGCGCGAATCCACCCGGACGCGCGTGTCGTTCGACGTCGGCATGCGCCAGCTTGGCGGCCAGACCATGGTGCTGACCGGCGACGAGACCCAACTCGGCCGTGGCGAGACGGTGGCCGACACGGCCCGCGTGCTGTCGCGCTTCGTCGACGCCATCATGCTGCGCACCCTGCGCCACGACTACCTGCTGGAGCTCGCCGCCAACGCCACCGTCCCGGTGATCAACGGCCTGACCCAGCTGACCCATCCGTGCCAGCTGATGGCCGACGTGATGACCATCGAGGAGCATCGCGGTCCGATCGCCGGCAAGGTGGTCGCCTGGACCGGTGACGGCAACAATGTCTGCGCCAGCCTGGTGCATGCGGCGGTGAAGTTCGATTTCGAGCTGCGCATCGCCACGCCGAGGAAATACGCCCTGCGCCAGGACGTGCTGGACTGGGCGGCGTCGCATCGGGGCCGCGTCTCGGTGGGCGACGATCCCTGGACGGCGGCGAAGGACGCCGACTGCGTGTTCACGGACACGTTCGTTTCGATGGGCCAGACCGGCCGCGAGAAGCGTCTGGAACGGCTGGCGCCCTACGCCGTCAGCGAAAAGCTGATGGCGACGGCCAGGCCCGACGCCCTGTTCCTGCACTGCCTGCCCGCCCACCGCGGCGAAGAGGTCGACGAGGCGGTGATCGATGGGCTCCAGTCCGTGGTCTGGGACGAGGCCGAGAACCGGCTGCACGTCCAAAAGGCCATCCTGCTGTGGTGCCTGGGAAAGTAAGAGCCTCATGCCTGCCAGTACCTCCGGTCTCGGCGGCGACGCCGACGATGTGATCCAGCCGTTCCAGATCGAGGGCGAGGACGTGCGCGGCCGCGTCGTCCGCCTCGGCCCGCTGGTCGACGAGATCCTGCACCGCCACGCCTATCCGGAAGGCGTCGCCAGCCTGCTGGCGCACGCCCTGGCCATGACGGCGCTGCTGGGCAGCTCGATCAAGTTCGAGGGCAAGCTGATCATGCAGGCCAAGGGCGATGGCGCGGTGAAGACCATCGTCGTCGACTACAAGACGCCTGGCGAGATGCGGGGCTGGGTCGCGTTCGACCAGGAACTGTATGACCAGGCGGTGGAGCGGGGCGTGGACCCGGGACGCGAGGTGCCCCAGCTGCTCGGCGGGGGCTACCTGGCGTTCACCATCGACCAGGGGCCGGACACCGAGCGCTACCAGGGCATCGTCGGCCTGGAAGGCGGCACGCTGGCCGAGTGCGCCCAGAAATATTTCGAGGATTCCGAGCAGCTTCCCTCGGCGGTGAAGCTGAGCGCCGCGCAGGTCGACGGCAAATGGCGCGCCGGCGGCATCATGCTGCAGTACCTGGCTTCGGCCGGGCACCAGCATGACGACGACGAGGATGACGACAGCTGGCGCGAGAGCGCCATCCTGATGGCCAGCACCCGCGACGACGAGCTGGTCAGCCCTGACATCTCGCCCACGCAGCTGCTGTTCCGGCTATACCACGAGCGCGGCGTGCGGGTGTTCGATCCGATCCCGCTCACGGTGTTCTGCCAGTGCAGCCGCGAGCGGATCGAGGATGTGCTTGCCCAGTTCGGCGGCGACGACATGTCGGACATGGTCGTCGATGGGAAGATCATCGTGACCTGCGAGTTCTGCAGCCGGGTTTACCAGTTCGATCCGCCGTCGAAATGACTCATCGTTTCGCCGTTTCGGAACGAATTGGGCGGTTTTCGGCACGAATCCGCCGCAAAAGCGCGCCAACCGGAATTACCGTCCCGCGAGACTGAAAGTCACGAAAAGTATTCCAGATCATTAATCGGCGCTATTGCAGGCTGTCCTCGGCGTCGCCGCTGGCGGCGGCGATGGCGCTGTTGCTCTCCAGCCGCTCGGCAGCATCCCACAGCAGCAGCGCGGTCTCGAGGCTGCCGCGCACTTCCGGGTCGCGGCGAAGCTGCCAATAAGCCGAGCGCACCGCCAGATAAGTGGTCATGTCGTCGCCCAGCAGCTCGGGGTTTTCGCTGAGGGTGAAAAGCTGGCGGACGGCGTCCTGCCGGTCGCGCGGGCTGGTGACGAGGTTTTTGCCAACGGCGACGAGCTGGCGGGCGACCGGATTGGTGAAGGTCTGGGTCGGCGGCACCAGCTTGTCCTTGATATCGTCGACATCGACGGCATCCTCGGGCTTGATCAACACCACCTCGGCGTCGGGATCGAAGACTGGCAGCACATAGCGGACGGTGATGAGGGCAAGCAGCATGCCGATCGCGGCCCAGCGCGCGACCGTCAGGACGCGCGCCAGGCGTCCCGGAGGTTGTTCGTCGGAATCAGGCATTTTGCCCTTGTTTCCTCAGCCCAGCAGCCAGTCCGGCAGCGTTTCCGCGGCCAGTATTTCCTCGTATGTAGGCCGGCGGCGGGTGATGGCGAATCGGTCACCGTCCACCAGAACCTCCGGCACCAGCGGTCGGGTATTATAGCTCGAAGCCATCACCGCGCCATAGGCGCCGGCGGACATGATGGCGACGAGGTCGTTCGCGGCGAGCGGCGTCGACATCCGTTCCTTGGCGAAGGTGTCGCCGGTCTCGCAGATCGGCCCGACGAAGTCGACCGGCGAGGCCTCCGCCCCGGGCGCGGGCTCGGTGACGGGCAGGATATGGTGATAGGCGCCGTACATGCTGGGGCGCACCAGGTCGTTCATGGCGCCGTCGATGATCACGAAGCTGCGGTTGCCCGTCTGCTTCACATAGACGACCTTGGAGACCATGATGCCGGCGTTGCCGACGATCAGCCGGCCCGGCTCGAGCACGATCTGGCACTCGAGCGGACCGATCAGCCGCGCGATCACCTCGGCGTAGCGGTCGGGATGGGGCGGTTCGGGATCGTCGGGATGGTACGGGATGCCGAGGCCGCCGCCCACGTCCACGCGGCGGATGTCGTGGCCTTCGGCGCGCAGTTCCATCACCAGCGTGGCGATATGGCCGAAAGCCTCCTCGTAGGGCTCGAGCGTGGTGAGCTGGGAGCCGATATGGACATCGACGCCGACCGGGTCGATGCCGGGAAGCTCGGCGGCCAGCCGGTACATCTCGCGCGCCCGCACCAGCGGGAGGCCGAACTTGTTCTCGCCCTTGCCGGTGGCGATCTTCTCGTGGGTCCTGGCATCGACATCGGGATTGATGCGCAGCGCGACCGGCGCCTTCACGCCCTTGCGCACCGCGACGGCGTTGAGCACCATCAGCTCGGGCTCGGACTCCACGTTGAACTGGAGGATGCCCTGGTCGAGCGCGAACGCCATCTCGTCATAGGTCTTGCCGACACCCGCGAACACGATCTTGTTCGCCGGGATACCCGCCGCCAGCGCCCGGCGAAGCTCGCCTTCGGAGACGATATCGGCGCCGGCGCCGAGCCTGCCCAGGGTCTTCAGCACCGCGATGTTGGAGTTGGCCTTCACCGCATAGCACACCAGCGCATCCATCCTCGCGAAGGCGTTGGAGAACACGGTGAAATGCCGGGTCAGGGTGGCGGTCGAGTAGCAATAGAACGGCGTGCCGACCGCCGCCGCGATCTCGGGCAGCGGTACGTCCTCGGCGTGCAGGACGCCGTCCTTGTACTCGAAGTGATGCATCAGGGCGTATTGGGCTGGGGCGGCATGTTCGCGCTCGGCTTGCTGTCCGGCGACTGGGGCGAAACCTTCGTTACGGGCGGCGGAGCGGTGGCGTTCGGCGGCGCCTCCAGCGGACCCTTGCGGCCGCAGGCAGCGGCGAGGCCACACAACAGGATGAATGTGGCGATCTTGATCGGCTTCATGCGAGACGTTCCTTCCACGCGGCGATGGCCTCGCGCACCCGTTCGGGCGCGGTGCCGCCATAAGACCGGCGGCTGGCGACCGACCGCTCGACCGTCAGCACGCCGAACACGGCGTCGGTGATGCCGGGCTCGACCGACTGCATGTCGGCGAGGCTCAGATCCGGCAGGTCGCAGCCCTTGCCCTCGGCCAGCTTCACCAGCGACCCGGTGACGTGATGGGCACGCCGGAACGGCATGTTGAGGTTCTGCACCAGCCAGTCGGCCAGGTCGGTCGCCGTGGCGAAGCCGGTGGAGGCGGACGCCAGCAGCACCTTCTCGTTGACCTTCAGGTCGGCGATCATGCCGGTCATGGCGGCGACACAGAGCGAGATCGACTCGGCGGCGTCGAAGGTCGGCTCCTTGTCTTCCTGCATGTCCTTGGAATAGGCCAGCGGCAGGCCCTTCATGACGATCAGCAGGGTGTTGAGCGAGCCGACGATGCGGCCGGTCTTGGCGCGGATCAGCTCGGCGGCGTCGGGATTGCGCTTCTGCGGCATGATCGACGAGCCGGTCGAGAACGAATCGCTCAGGCTGGCGAAACGGAACTGGGCGCTGGACCAGATCACCAGCTCCTCGGCCAGCCGCGACAGGTGCACGGCGCAGATCGACGCGGCCGACAGGAACTCCAGCGCGAAATCCCGGTCGGACACCGCGTCGAGCGAATTGGCGGTAGGCCGGTCGAAGCCGAGCGCCGCGGCCGTCATGTGCCGGTCGATCGGAAAGGATGTGCCGGCGAGCGCGGCCGAGCCCAGAGGGTTCTCGTTGAGCCGCTTGCGCGCGTCCGCCAGCCGGCCCCGGTCGCGGCCGGCCATCTCCACATAGGCCATCAGGTGGTGGCCGAAGGTCACCGGCTGCGCCACCTGCAGATGGGTGAAGCCGGGCATCAGGGTGTCGGCATGCTCCTCGGCCCGCGCCAGCAGTACTTTCTGCAGATCGCCGAGGGCGCCGTCCAGATTGTCGATCGCGTCGCGCACCCAGAGGCGGAAGTCGGTCGCCACCTGGTCGTTGCGCGACCGGGCGGTGTGCAGCCGACCGGCCGCGTCGCCGATGATCCGGGCGAGCCGGGATTCCACATGCATGTGGATGTCCTCGAGCGCCGGGTCGAAGGTGAAGCCGCCCGCCTCGATCTCGCCCCTGATCTGGTCGAGTCCGGCGAGGATCGCGTCGGCGTCGGCCTGCGAGATGATCCCGGTGGCGGCCAGCATGGCGCAGTGTGCCTTGGACGCGGCGATATCCTGGGCATAGAGCTTGCGGTCGAAGCCGATGGAGGCGTTGATGCGCTCCATGATCGCGGCCGGACCGCCGGCGAAGCGCCCGCCCCAGAGCTTGTTGGACCCGTTGTCGTCTGCCATCTTGTCCGCCGCCGCCCCCGAACCGGAGCTCATCATGACCTTGAAGCGCCTGCTGCGCACTGCCGTTATCCTGAGCGCCGCCTTATATGTCGGCTGCGGCGAGACAGGCAACCCGGAAACCGGCGCGATCCCAGTGCTCAAACCTACGGGGCAGGTCGCGGATTTCAAGGTCGCCGCCGAACCGAAGGCAGTGCCCGAACTCGTCTTCAAGACCGTGGGCGACAAGGAAGTAAAGCTGAGCGAGTTCAAGGGCAAGACCGTGCTGCTCAACTTCTGGGCCACCTGGTGCGCGCCCTGCAAGGTGGAGATGCCGTCGCTCGACCGGCTGCAGGCCCAGTTGGGCGGCGACAAGTTCGCCGTCGTCGCCATCTCCAGCGACCGCGCCGGCAAGCGCGCGGTCGATCCGTATTTCGATGAACAGGGCTTCAAGCTGGCGCGGTACTACGACCCGAAGAACGCCGTCGGCATGACCCTCGGCGTCACCGGCCTGCCCACCACGATCCTGCTCGACGCCCAGGGCCGCGAGCTCGGCCGCATCCTGGGCGACGCCGAATGGGACAGCCCGGAGGCTGTGGCTCTGCTTAAGCAGGCGATGGGGGAGTAAGTCGCATAGTGCCCGTAGCCTGTAAGGCTAATTGTTTTGTTTGCCTGTTTGACATACATTGTGCGTGGAATTCACGTCGATGGGAGCCGCCCTCATGCCGCAAAAGCAAACAAAGGCCGAAAGCCCGCCGAACCGCGTCGAGCGCCTCGGATTCCGGCTGGACGAGGACACGAAGGATCTGATCGAGCGGGCGGCCCACCTGTCCCGCCGCAAGGTGAGCGACTTCTGCGTCACCGCGCTGGTCGAGACCGCGCGCCGGACCATCGCCGAGCATGAGACGCTAGCGCTTTCCGACCGCGACCGCGCGGCGTTCTTCGACGCGCTGGTCAATCCGCCGGAGCCGAGCGAGCGGTTGGTGCGCGCGCTGGCCGAACACAAGCGGCGCGTGGCGCCCTGAGCGTGGCCGCGCCTGGTCCTGATCTGAGGATCGAGGCGTTGGCAGCGCACCACGACCGGAATGGCTTTTCCTGCGGCATCGACAGTCTCGACCGCTACTTCCGGACCCAGGCGGCCCAGGATGTCCGGCGCAAGGCCAACGCCGTGTTCGTCCTGACCGAACCCGAACGGCCGGATGTCGTGCTCGGATACTACACGCTCTGCGCCACGGGCCTGCCGCAGGGCGACGTTCCCGCCGCCGCGCGCAAGCATGTGCCGCGCTATCCGCTGGTCAGCGCAACCCTCGTCGGGCGGCTTGCGGTGTCGGAAACGAGACAGGGCGAGCGGCTGGGCGCCATGCTGCTCGCCGATGCCGTACGCCGCGCCTTTGCCAGCGCGTCCACGGTCGGCTCGTCGATGCTGGTGGTGGACGCGATCAACGACCGCGCCGCCGCCTTCTATGAAGCCAACGGCTTCGTGCGCCTGCCGGAGTCGCTGCGCCTCGTGCTGCCGATGCATGTGATCATGGGTTTGGTGGAACCATGAGCGATCCAGGCGGGTGAACCAGCCCATAGAAAGCGGTTTTATTACAATATATTATCCGTCATCCCGGCGAAGGCCGGGACCCAGACTTGGCGGGTGCGTGCTTGCGCGCCGGTTTGTTCGTCAGAAGGGTCTGGGTACCGCTCTTCAGCGGGATGACGGCTGAGGGTGATGCGAACGGCTTGCCTGAACGGCCGACTTGCCCTCTCTTTACGCCCAACCCGAATCCACGCAGGAACCGACTATGCTCACGCGCAGCATCTATGAGCCGGAACACGAGATGTTCCGCGACGCCGTCCGCAAGTTCTTCGACAAGGAGATGAAGCCCTTCCACGGCGAGTGGGAGAAGGCGGGGAAGGTGCCGCGCGAGTTCTGGCGCAAGGCCGGCGAGCAGGGACTGCTGTGCCCGCAGGTGCCGGAGGAATATGGCGGCGCCGGCGGCGACTACCGCTATCTCGCCATCGTCGACGAGGAACTGGGGCTGGCCGGCGCGTCCGGGCCGGGCTTCGCCGTGCACAGCGACATCGTCTGCGGCTACATGCTGAAATACGCCAGCGAGGACCAGAAGCGCGAGTGGCTGCCGAAGATGGTCACCGGCGAGGTGGTGACCGCCATCGCCATGACCGAGCCGGGCACCGGCAGCGACCTGCAGGGCGTCAAGACCACGGCGCTGCTCGACGGCAACCACTATGTGGTCAACGGCAACAAGACCTTCATCTCAAACGGCCAGAACGCCGACCTGATCATCGTCGTCGCCAAGACCGACCCGACGCTGGGCGCGAAAGGCATCAGCCTAATCCTGGTCGAAGCGACGCGCGAGGGCTTCTCGCGCGGGCGGAACCTGGACAAGATGGGCATGCACGCGGCCGACACGTCGGAGCTGTTCTTCGACGAGGTGCGGGTGCCGACGTCGAACCTGCTCGGCCCGGAAGAGGGCAAGGGCTTCATCCAGCTGATGAGCGAGCTGCCGCAGGAGCGCCTCGGCATCGCGCTCAACGCCCAAGCGGTGGCGCAATACGCCTACGACCTGACCGTGGCCTACGTGAAGGAACGCAAGGCGTTCGGCAAGACCGTGTTCGACTTCCAGAACACCCGCTTCAAGCTGGCCGAGCTGAAGACCCAGGTCGAGGTCGGCTGGGCGTTCTGCGACAAGTGCATCGAGCATCATCTGCGCGGCGCGCTGACCGCCACCGACGCCGCCATGGCCAAGCTGTGGGTCACCGAGATGCTGGGCCGCGTGGTCGACGAGGGCGTGCAGCTCCACGGCGGCTACGGCTTCATGAACGAATACCCGATCACGCGGCTGTACACCGATTCCCGCGTGCAGCGCATCTTCGGCGGCACCTCGGAGATCATGAAGGAACTGATCAGCCGGGGGATTTGAGTGGCGCGGCCCTTAGCCCCAGCCACACGCTGACTGGCCGCACCCGCCTCAACACCAGCCATTCGACCAGCGCCACCGCGACCAGTGACGCGCCCAGCACCGGCAGGAATACCGCCAGCGCGAGGATCAGCACGCCCAATCCCACCGAAAGCCTGCCATCGCCCACAGCAGGCGGCGCGCCCAGCCTGCCGTCGGGGCGGCGCTGCCACCACATGACGTAGCCGGTGACGGACAGGCCGATCAGCGACAGCGCCGTCAGCACGTCCAGCGCCTGGTTGAGCGGGCCGAACAGCTGGCCCTCATGGGCGGCGACGCCGTAGCCGACGATGCGGTCGACCAGGTGGCTGTCGCCGAAGCCCTGCGTCTTCACCACCGCGCCGGTCGCGGGATCCAGCGTCAGCATGACCCGCTGCGGCCGGTTCTGGGTGTCGGAGCGGGCGACCCAGTCGGGCGATTTCGGCCAGCGGTCGGACGGCGGCTGGATCAGCACCGGCGCTGGCAAATGCAGGGGCCGCACCGTCGCCACCAGGGCGTCGAGCGACGCGGGTGCCGCCGCGTGATGGCCCGCATGCTCGTGATGCTCGTGGTCGTGGTGGACATGGGCGGCCATGCCCGCCTTCCAGTCCTGCTTGCCCCTGGTGATGCCGGCCACTTGCTTGATGTCCTTGAACGCACCGCCCCAGATGGTCGTCCACGGCAGGCCGCTGAGCAGCAGGAACAGGGCGAGCGCCGAGACCCAGATGCCGGTCACCGCGTGCAGGTCGCGCCAGAACTGGCGGCCGCCCTGCCTGAGGCGCGGATAGAGCACGCCGGCCAGCCCGGACGACTCGCGCGGCCACCACAGATAGAGGCCGGTGATGATCATGACGATGGCCCAGCTCGCCGCCAGCTCCACCACGATCGAGCCCGTGTCGCCCATCAGCAGCTCGCCGTGGATGGTCTTCACCACCTGCATCAGCCGCTCATCCTCGCGCACCGTGCCCAGCACCGCGGCGGATTGGGGATGGACGTAGACGCGCACGTCGCCGTCCTGTCCCGCCACGACCACCCGCGCCGCGTCGGCCGGGTTGGCGCGCACCTCGTAGGACCGCAGCGACGATCCGGGCACCGCCGCCAGCGCCGCGTCGACCTGTGCGGACGCGCTAGCCGATGGGCCGCTGAGCACGAGGCCGTCGTAGCCGCGCTCCGACCACGCCTCCACCTGCGGCTTGAACAGGTAGAGTGAGCCGGTCAGCGCCAGCACGATGACGAACGGCACGCAGAACAGGCCGGCATAGAAATGCCAGCGCCAGACCGCGCGGTAGAGTGTGCTCGGTGCGGAAGTGCTCATGCCGTCCTCACATGCGCCACTTGAGTTCGACCACGCCGGTCCGCTGCGGATAGGGGTGGAAGACCCAGGCCTTGTCGTTGTTGACGTTGTCGATGCCCATGCTCGCCTGAAGCTGGTCGGTAATGTCCCAGGTCAGCCGCAGGTCGATGATCAGCAGCTCGGAGGTGTAGCCATAGGTGTCGCCGCGCTGGGTGCCCGCGAGGTCCGTGTTGGGCCGCGAGGCATAGCGCAGGCCGACCGACGCCTTCACCGTGTCGCTGATCGCATAGCGTAGATTGCCGTTGATGCGCCACTCCGGAATGCGCGGGAACCGCTCACCCTCGGAGGCGGGCAGCGGGTCGTTGCGGACGGTGCGGGCGTCGATCCACGCCAGGTTCACGTCCACGTCGAGACCGGGGATCAACACGTCCTGGGCCTCGACGATCAGCTCGGCGCCGTATTGCCGCACCTTGTCGATGTTCTTGAACGAGCTGGTGACGATGCCGTTCTGGTTGAAGCCCTGGACGCTGAAGATGGCGTCCTTCACGTCCTGGTAGAACAACGAGCCGGTCAGCCGCACGCCGCCGAAGTCGTGGCGTAGGATCAAATTGGCATCCTTCGACTTCTCCGGCTTCAAATTGGGATCGAAGCTGTTGGGATCGAAATTGCCCAGCGCATCGAGCCTTCCCTGGAACAGCTCGCCCACGGTGGGAAAGCGGGTCGCGGTCGCCAGGCTGAGCTGGGCGTGCCAGTCGGGCACGAACTCCCACTGGGCGCTGAGCTTGGGACTGAGCGCGTCGTCGCTGCGGTGGTCGTAGCGCTGGCATACCGGCGCCGCGCCCACCTGGCGGCAGATGCCGCCGTCGAAGGCGCGCCAGCTCTCGTAGCGCAGGCCGCCCGTGACGCTGAAACTGTCGGACAGCGACACCTTGTCCTCGGCGAAGCCGCTGATCAGGGTGGTGCGGCCGAAGGTGCCGGTGGAGAACGCCAACCCTTCGCGGGTGCGCCAGTTGGCGGCGGTGAAGTTGTCGACGGCGGTTTCATAGAGGTTGGCGCTCATGCCGACCGCGATCTCGTGGGCGCCGGTCATGCGCACGGCCAGCAGGTCGCCGGTCCACCAGCCGGTGGTGCCCTGGTCGCTGAACGTTCCGGCCCCGTCGTTGATGCCCGTGGTGTAGGTGTTGGACTTGCGGGCGGCCAGCTTGTCGATCCAATAGTGCGACAGGTTCGCGGTGACGTCCCAGCCGGCGAGCGGACCGGCCAGCTTCAGGCCCGCCAGCATCTCGGTCTTGTCGGTCAGGCCTTGGCCCAGCCCGGCCCCGGCGGTATAGGTCTTGCCGTCCACGGTGACCTTGCCGTCGAACACCGGGTTGCCGGCGGCGTCGCGGAGATAGGTTTCGGATTTCAGCGTGTTGGAATCCGTGGTCCACAGGGTGAATAGCGCCGTCGCCGTCCAGCTGCCGAAGTCGTAGCCGACGCGGGCGCGGAACTGGTCCTGCACCGTGTGGTCGGGCGCGAAGGCGCCGGAGACCGGCGTCGGCGTGATCAGCTCCGGGTCGGTCACCGCGCCGGTGACCGGCGTGCCGGTTCCGGTTGCCGGCGTCAGCTGGCTGAACTGCATGGGATGGCCCACATTGTCCAGGTGCCGCACGCTGAACCGGCCGCTCCACGGCCCGTTCTCCTGCCTGAAGCCGGCGCCGCCCTCGAAGGTATAGCCGCTGAACGTGTCCTTGGTGCCGTACTGCTTGTAGGGCTGGGAAAATCCCTGGACCGTGGCGAAGGCTTCCGGGCCTTCCGGCTCGCGGGTGGTGATCGAGACCAGGCCGCCCATGGTGTTGCCCGAATAGCGGGCCGAATAGGGGCCGTAGACGATGTCGAACTGCTTAACCTCGCCCGGGCCGATCAGGCCCCATTTCGGCGGGAAGGAAAAGCTGTTGCCGGTGTAGTCGGACACCACGAAGCCGTCGATCATAACCATGGACCGGGCCGACTGGGTGGAATGGGTGCCGCGGAAGCCGGGCACGGCGTTGGCATCGCCGATGTAGCGTTTGCGCACGAAGAAATTGGGCGCGTACTTCATCAGGTCTTCGACGTTGACGGCATTGATCGCCTCGAACTCGGTCTGGCCGAGCGACACGGACAGGCCGCGCGGCTCGACGGAAATCGGCGCGGCGCTGTGGCCGATGACGATCACCTGGTCGGCATAGGCGACCTGTTGTGGTTGCTGCGGGTCGGCAGAAGCGGCCTCATCGGCCCGGGCAGTCGGGACATTGATAATGGTGGCTGACAGGGCAAGCGCACCAAGACGGACGGCAAACATGAAAATCCCCTCGATCGGACGAAAAGCAAGCCGGCGCGCGTCAGCGGCCGGCGGCAAAGTCGCGTCAGACGAGGGAGGGTGGTCCGGTGGCGGGGGGCGGCGGGGCGGCGAGGCCTTCGCCGGGGCGCTGCTGGACGGCGGCCCAGAACGGCGCGGGCGCGGCGACCGGCGCGGGCAGTTCGAGAACCGCCGGCGCGGACGGCGCGACGTTGACGGCGACGGCGGCGAACACGCAGGGCTCGCCGGACTTGCCGTCGTCATGCTTGGCCGGGGTGGTCTTGCCCGGGATGCCGTAGCCGTCGGCCTTGATGGTGATCATGCCGGCCGAGCTGCAGATCACCAGAGCCGGCAGGTCGCCGTCTTCCGCCGGCTTGTGCAGCATGGTGCCGGCCGGGATGGCGAAACGCACCGCGAGCGCGAGCACGGTCAGCGTCACGAAGACGCGCGACATCAACCCGTTGATCCGCGATACGAAAGCCATGGCCGGTTCTGTACCGCCGAAACGATCGGTCGTCCAGAGGCCGCATGGCCGCATTCGTACAGGCCTGTGGCGCTAAAAGTGGATTTCGGTGTCTTCCAGGCGCACGTCGACGAGGCCCCAGACCGCGTTGGCAAGGCAGACGCGGTCGGCCGTCCGCACCTCATCCTGGGTCAGCGGCCGGACCTGGACGGGCGTGCCGGTCATGAAATGCTGCCGGAACACGCCGGGCAACAACCCGCTCGACACCGGCGGCGTCAGCCAGTGGCCGTCCTTGTGCAGGAACAGGGTGCTGCGCGCCCCTTCGGTGACCTCGCCGCGCTCGTTGACGAACAGCAGGTCCCAGTGGCCGGCGGCTGTCGCCGCCTTCAGCGCGCGGTCATAGGCGGCGCGCCGCGTGGTCTTGTGGGCGAGAAAGCGATCGCCCGAGTTCACCGCACCCACCGCCCACGCCACCGTCGGCGGATCGGCGCGCAGCGCCGACCGTCCGCTTTCCACGTCGATGGCCACGGCGGTGACAGACACCTCGCCTGACGATGCGAGCAGCAGCCGCACCCGCTGGTCGGTTTCCGGAGAGTAGCTTTCGGCGGCAAGGGCGAGCGCGTCGCGGATGGCGGCTTCGTCGAACGGATAGACGAAGTAGGCCGCCGAGTCCCGCAGCCGCTCAACATGCTCCTCCAGCAGCCAGTAGCCGCCGGCGCGTTGCCACAACAGGGTCTCGATCAGGCCCGGGCGGTCCTGCGGGTCTTCGAGGAAGGCCGCCTTCAGCAGGCATTCGTCCCACTCGCCGGGGCCGTCCGAATCCGCCACCACGCCACTGCCGATGCCCATGCGCGCCGCGCCGTCACGGCCGAGGACCAGCGTCCGGATCGGCACGGAGAACGCCGCGTCGCCGTCCGGCGCGATGTGGCCGATGGCGCCGGTGTAGACGCCGCGCGCCCGCCGCTCCAGCCCGGCGATGATCTCCATGGCGCGGATCTTCGGCGCGCCGGTCACCGAGCCACAGGGAAAGATGGATTTCAACACATCGAGGGTGCGCACGCCGTCCGCCACCTTGGCGCGGACGGTCGAGACCAGCTGCAGCACCGTCGGATAGGCTTCCACCTCGAACAGGCCGTCGACGGTCACCGAACCGGGCCGTGCGAGCCGCGACAGGTCGTTGCGCTCCAGATCGACGATCATCAGGTTCTCGGCGCGGGACTTGGGATCGTTTTTCAGCGCGCCCGCCGCCGCCTCGTCCTCGGCGAAGGAGCGGCCGCGCGGCGCCGTGCCCTTCATCGGCTTCACCGTTAGCCGCTTGCCGCGGCGCTCGAGGAATAGCTCCGGCGAATGGGACGACACGCACCAGTCGCCCGCCGCGATGAAGCCGCCATGGGCGACCGGCTGGGCCTGGCGCAGCGCCGCGTGCAGCCGGAGCGGATCGCCGGAGAAATCGGCGACCGCGTCCATGGTCAGGTTGATCTGGTAGACATCGCCCGCCGCCAGGAACTCCTGCACCTGGGCGAACGCCGCCAGATAATCCTCGCGGCGCAGCGCAGGGCGCAACGGCGACATTGCATAGGACGCGCCCTGGGTCCGTTCGCGCCAGAAAGCGTCCACGTCGGCGCCGTTGAGCCGGCGCCGGCGGCTGAACAGGCCGAACCAAATGAGGGGTTCGCGGCGCTGGGCCGGCATCAGCGGCGCGAGCCTGGGCTCCAGCGCATAGCCGACCTCGTAGGACAGCCAGCCCGCCGCGTGCAGGCCGTCGTCCAGCCCCTGCTGGATCTCCGCCAGCGCGCCGTCGATGCCGGCCGGATCGTCGCAGCGGACGATCTTCTCCGGCCGCTCGAACAGCAGCGAGGCCGCGCGCGGGTCGCGGCTGTTCTCCAGCAGCACGAAGGGCTCGTTGGGCATCAGCGTTGTCATACCGGGTGTCTAGCCCATCAGGCCGACGCCGGGAAGACGCCTCGACCGCGCTGGCGACGCTCCGTATGCTGGAGCGACCGCCTGGGGCTTAGAGACCTGCATGAACCTCCGCATCCTGACGCTGCTCGCGCCGCTGGCCCTCGCCGGCTGCGGCGCGTCGCCGACGATCGGCATGCTCGAGGGCCATGTCGACAAGGACACCACCAGCAACTTCGTCGTCTGCGCCAATTATCAGTGCACCGCGCGCTACAACGTGGTCATGACCGATGCCGACTGGGCGCAGGTGCGCGCGTTCTTCGATCCGCCGGCCGCCGATCCGGCCGCCGAACGGCAACAGATTTCCCTCGCCATCGGCCAGATCGAACGCATCGTCGGCCCCAAGACCAACACCGCGAAAGACAGGCCGGGCGCCACCATCATCACCACCGACACCAAGGGCCAGATGGACTGCCTCGACGAATCCCACAACACCTCGGTCTATCTGCACCTGATCGAGCGTGACCATCTGCTGAAATGGCACAAGGTGGGCCAGCCGATCATCCGCGGCCACGTCATCGACAGGTGGTTCCATAACACCGCCACCGTGACCGACACGACGACGGGCGTGCTGTGGGTGATCGATTCCTGGTTCGGCGCCAACGGCGAGCCCGCCGACGTGGTCACCGCGGATGTCTGGCTGAAAGGCTGGGAGCCGGAGAAGTTCCTGACGCGGACGGACCGGTAGGCTCGGCGACGGAATCAGCTGTCCACGCTGGCCCGGCATACCGGTCTTGCACCGCAGTTTCGGGGTAGAACCCGTTCACACCGGCTCGGCCGAGAAATCCTCGAACGCCCACTCCTCGCCGGAGTCCATCTGCTCCTCGAACAGCGCCTCGGCCGCCATTGCGGCGTCCTCCTCGCTGTCCGCCTCGACGGTGGCGATCCAGTAGAAGGTGCCGAGCTTCAGGTTGGTGCGCAGGGTGACTTCGTATTTCACCGGCGGCCTCAACGGTTGGAGTAGGGGCGAAGCTCGAGCTTCGCCACGGTTTCGGTGTGCACTTCATCCGGACCGTCGGCCATCTGGGTCGTGCGGGCATAGGCCCAGGCCTTGGCGAGGAAGAAGTCGTTGGTGAAGCCGCCGGCGCCGTGGGTCTGGATGGCGCGGTCGATGATCTTGGCGACGGTCTGCGGCACCACCACCTTGATCATGGCGATTTCCTTGCGCGCGCCCTTGGCGCCCACCTGGTCCATCATGTAGGCGGTCTTCAGCACCAGCAGGCGCAGCTGCTCCAGCTCGATGCGCGACCAGGCGATGTTCGAGCGGATGGTGTCGAAATCGGCCAGCTTCTTGCCGAACGCCTCGCGCGTCGAGGTGCGGCGGCACATCTGGTCGATGGCGCGGTCGGCGGCGCCGATCAGGCGCATGCAGTGATGGATGCGGCCCGGGCCGAGGCGGCCCTGAGCGATCTCGAAGCCGCGGCCCTCACCCAGCAGCACGTTGGACGCCGGCACCCGGACGTTGTCGAACAGCACCTCGGCCTCGCCGAACGGCGCGTGGTCGTCGTTGTAGACCTGCAGGTGGCGGACGATCTTCACGCCGGGCGTGTCCTTGGGAACGAGAATCTGCGACTGCTGCTGGTGCTTGGGCGCGCTGGTATCAGTCTTGCCCATGACGATGAAGATTTTGCTGGTCTCGCGCATGCCGCCAGTGGTGTACCACTTGCGGCCGTTGATGACGTATTCTTCACCCTCGCGCTTCATGCTGGTGGCCACGTTGGTGGCGTCGGACGAGGCGACCTGAGGCTCGGTCATGCAGAAGCACGAGCGGATCTCGCCCTCGAGCAGCGGGATCAGCCATTTGTCCTGCTGTTCCTCGGTGGCGTATTTGACGAACACTTCCATGTTGCCGGTGTCCGGCGCGTTGCAGTTGAACGCTTCCGAGGCCCAGTCGACGCGGCCCATGATCTCGGCCAGCGGCGCGTATTCAAGGTTGGTCAGGCCGACGCCGTACTTCTCGCGGAACGGATGCGGCAGGAACAGGTTCCACAGGCCCTCGGACTTGGCCTTGGCCTTGATGTCCTGGAGAATTTGCGGGGTGCGGAAGCGGTTGCCTTGGCTGTCGAGCTGTTCGTAGAACAGGTCCTCATTCGGATAGACGTGGGCGTCCATGAAATCCGTCAAGCGCTTCTGCAGGTCCTTGACGCGGTCGCTGTAGTCGAAATCCATGGAGATCCTCCCGAAGAATGGCCGTGGGCCGGCGCGAGGCGCGGCCGCGCCTTCTTATAGCGGGGAATCCGCCGTTGCCAAGCGGGAGGTTTGCCCGGAACGAAAGGTTCCGATGGGCCGGAAGATCAGTTGGCCGCCGCGGCGGGCGCCGACGCCGCGCCGATCTGCGCGGCCTGCAGGGGCCGCGTGTCGAGGTCGGGCATGTGGATCGACGCCAGGTCAGGAATGCGACTGTTCAACGTGGGCACGTCCTTGCTCGCCATGGTGCGGTTCGACGGGTCGTTGCACAGGGGCGCCGTGGTCGCCGGCAGCATGTTGGTGTCGAACTCGCCGCGCAGCACCGCGCCGTCGGCCTTGGCCATGATCGCCACCGCTGAGGCGGCCATGTCCTCGCAGAACGTCTTGTTGCCGAAGGTGTTGAGCGAGAAGTAGTTGGCCAGGCTGGTCATGTACTTGTTCAGCGCATCCTTGTAGCCCTGGCCGTAGCTGCGCTTGAAATAGGCCTGCATGACGTTGGAATGGCTGGTCAGCTCGTTGTTGTAGCGCGACACGAACGCGTTGTAGTTCTCGTGCAGCTTCAGGCTGGGCTTGTGGACGCATTTCAGCGCCGCGACCATCAGGGCGGCCTGCAGGCCGCGGGCCTGTTCGGCGGTGGTCTCGGCCTTGGTCATGCACGGCAGCGCGAAGGCGCCGCCGGAGACCGCGAAGATGGCGGCGAATGCTACCGTCGCGTGTGCAGCACGACGCAGGAATCCACGGAATCCGCCATTGCCTCGATGCATGCCAGTGACCTCTCTTCGATCCGCGACATGGCCGCGTCCCGCGCAGCGCATGTGTAACCCCCAGGCGGTCACTATAGCCGCGTCGCCGCTAAATCTCAAAATCGGAATTGTTGGCGGGCAGCGCGTCGTCGCCATAGCGGATCGACGGGCCTTCGGCGCGGATGCGCTCGCGGGCGCTCAGCGGCTGATGGTCCCCGGTGATCTCGATGGCATAGACGCCCACGACGAGATTGGCCGCCGCGTCCTGTTCGGCCGCGGCGACCAGCGCGTCCGCCTCCGTACCCGAGGCGACCGTCGCCGCGTGGATGTCGGCGGTCCAGCCGCCATCGCTGTTGAAGTAGACGATGATGCCGTCGCGCAGGCGGTTCGCCGTCACCACCCGGTACACTTCCAAGTCGCCGTCCGCCATGGCGGTTCCTTTCGTCTGCCGCGCCCCGGGCATCAGGCCCTGGCGCGAACTCCCTGTCGCGCCTGTTTGACAATAGCGCCTGCCCGGCGGCAAGAACTTTTTGCCGCGCAGGGACGCCGAGGGCGCTTCTTGCCGCGCCCGCGGGCCGCGACTATACAGGTTGGCAACGACACCGCGCCAATCGAGACTCTGCCACCGCGACCCAAAGGAAACGCCATTGCCCGAACAGATCGGCTACTATTTCGAAGACCTGGCCGAAGGCATGACCGCCTCCTTCGCCAAGACCGTGACCGAGGCCGACATCGTGCTGTTCGCCGGCGTCAGCGGCGACACCAACCCGGTTCACCTCAACGAAGAGTTCGCCCGCGAGACCATGTTCAAGGGGCGCATCGCCCACGGCATGCTCTCCGCCAGCCTGATCTCCACCGTATTCGGCACCAAGATGCCAGGACCGGGCTGCATCTACATGAGCCAGACCCTGCGCTTCAAGGCGCCGGTGCGTCCGGGCGACACGGTCACCGCCAAGGTCACGGTCGTCGAGCTGAAGACGGATAAGAAGCAGGCCCGCTTCGAGTGCGTCTGCCTGGTGAACGGCAAGGCGGTGCTCGACGGCGAGGCGCTTATCCTGGTGCCGGCGCGGCCGGCATAGCCCACGCCGATGAAGATCTACAGGCATCTGGGGAACCTGCCGCGCAGCGTGACGGGCTCCGTCGTCGCCTGGGGCAATTTCGACGGATTCCACAAGGGCCACCAGGCGGTGGTCCGGCGAGCCGCCGAGATCGCGGACGAGTTGGGCGCGCCGCTCGCGGTGATGACCACCGAGCCGCATCCGTCCCAGTTCTTTCGCCCGGAAACCCCGTCGTTCCGGCTGATGAGCCTGCGGTCGAAGGCCCAGGCGCTGGAAAGCTTCGGCGCCGACGTGGTGTTCGTGCTCACCTTCGATGCCGGCCTCGCCGGCACGCCGGCCGAGGACTTCGTGCGCGACGTGCTGGTGGACAAGCTGAAGGCGCTGCACGTGGTGACGGGCTACGATCAGCGCTTCGGCAAGGGAAGGGGCGGCGACGCCGCGCTGCTGCGCCGCATGGGCGAAGGCGCCGGATTCGGCGTCACCGTGGTGGAGCCGCTTGAGGTGGAAGGGGGGGTCTATTCCTCGTCACGTGTGCGCGAGCACCTGCGCAACGGCGATCCCGAGCAGGCGGCGATGCTGATGGGTCACTGGTGGCGCATCGAGGGCCGGGTCGAGCAGGGCGACCAGCGTGGTCGCACGATCGGCTTCCCCACCGCCAATGTGAACTGGGGCGATTACCTGGAGCCGAAGCTTGGCGTCTACGCCGTGCGCATGCAGGTGGAGGACGGCCCGCGCAAAGGCGTCTATGACGGCGTCGCAAACCTCGGCCGGCGGCCAACCTTCGGCAAGACCGACATCAGCTTCGAGGTGCACCTGTTCGACTTCGAGGGCGATCTCTACGGCGCCCATGTGGGTGTCGACATGATCGCCTTCATCCGGCCCGAGCGGAAATTCGACGGCCTCGACGCGCTGAAGGCGCAGATCGCCGACGATGCCCGGGCGGCGCGCGAGATCCTGGCCGGCCCCGCCGCGGCGGATGGCCGTTTCCCGCCCGCGACGCGGCGGACCTCGACAGGCACCGGCCCGGCCTGATACACACACCAACCGGATTCGGACGACGCGGGCCCTTGGCGCCGCAAACGATTGGCACGGATGACGCTTCAGCCTTCACCACAGACGACGACCAGCCAGGGACGGCGCGCGCCGTGAGCCGCCGTTCCAACATCGGCTGGGCCACCGCGGCCGGCACCATCGCGCTCGACCAGGCGGTCAAGTGGTGGCTGCTCACTTCCTATGACATCGCCGCGCGCCATCCGGTCGAGGTCACGCCGTTCTTCAACCTGGTGATGACCTGGAACCGGGGTGTCAGCTTCGGCCTGTTCGGCGACTACGGCGACCTGATGCGCTGGCTGCTGTTCGGTTTCGCCGTCGCCGTATCGATCGCCCTGGCGGTGTGGATGATCCGGGCCACGACCCTATTTCTTACGGTGGCGCTGGGTCTGATCACAGGCGGCGCGCTGGGCAATGCGATCGACCGGATCGCGCACGGAGCAGTGGCGGATTTCTTTGATTTTCATGTGGCGGGATGGCACTTTTGGGCCTTCAATATCGCCGACAGCGCGATTTCGGTCGGGGTGGTCCTGCTGCTGTGGGACGCATTCTTCGGCACCGGCCGACGGCAGGGCGAGTAAGGAAACAGGACAGGATCATGGTGGCACGGAATTCGGTCGGCCTCTCGTTGGCGTTGGCGTTGCTGGCCACCGGCTCGCTCAGCGGCTGCGGCGGCCTCAAGGATGCGCTGGGCGCCAACAAATATCCGCCGGACGAGTTCGCGGTGGTGTCGAAGCGCGCGCTGGTGATCCCGCCGGACTACAATCTGCGCCCGCCGGGGCCGAACCAGCCGAAGCCGAAGGACGCCGATCCGTCGGAGATGGCGCTGCTGGCGCTGTTTCCCGAATCCAAGCGGCAGGTGGCGATCACCTCGCCGGCCGAGCAGCAGCTGATGAAGGCGACGGGCGGCGGTTCGGCCGACGCCGACGTGCGCTCGGACCTGTCGCCGGAAGGCAACGTGGTCAACAAGGGAAACATGACCGAGCAGCTGTTGTACGACAACAAGGTGGAGGGGGCGCCCCAGACCACCATCCAGCGCGAGACACCCACCCAGTCGTCGCCGGACTATATCGGCCCGCTCCAGTAAAGAGGTGCCACCTGAGACAGGACGCACGGTCAAGCCGTCCCCTGCTCGGTTTTCTCGCCGCCCTGCTGATCGCCGTCTCGGGCATCGGGCAGGCGCGCGCCGCCGAGCCGCTCGACAGCCATGAATACACCCTGGCCAACGGCCTCAAGCTCCTCGTGATCGAGGACCACCGGGCGCCGATCGTCACCCACATGGCCTGGTACAGGGTGGGCGCCACCGAGGAGTACGCCGGCAAGACTGGCCTGGCGCATTTCCTCGAGCACCTGATGTTCAAGGGCACCGCCAAGGTGCCCTCGGGCGAGTTCTCCAAGACCGTCAGCCGCAACGGCGGCCAGGACAACGCCTTCACCTCGTCCGACTACACCGCCTATTTCCAGCAGGTCGCGGCCGACAAGCTGCCCTTGGTGATGGAGATGGAAGCGGACCGCATGGTCAACCTGAAGATCGCCGAGGACGAGGTGAACCAGGAGCGCGACGTGGTGATCGAGGAGCGCCGCACCCGCACCGACAACTCGCCGCCGGCGCTGTTCCGCGAGCAGATGGACGCCGTCCAGTTCCTGTCCCATCCCTACCGGATTCCGGTGATCGGCTGGATGCGCGACATCGAGACGCTGACCCGCGCCGACGCGCTCGGCTTCTACAAGCTGCACTACGCGCCCAACAACGCCGTCGTGGTCGTGGTCGGCGACGTGAAGGCCGACGCGGTGAAGGCGCTGGCCGACAAGACCTACGGCAAAATCCCGGCCAAAGCCGTGCCGCCGCGCACCGTCAGCGTCGAGGCGCCGCAACTGGCCGCCCGCGAACTGGTGATGCGCGACGCCCGGGTCAGCCAGACCTCGTGGGTACGCACCTACACAGCGCCGAGCTACCAATATGGCGACAGCAAGCTGGCCGTGCCGATGGAGGTGCTGGACGAAATCCTGGGCGGGGGTACCACAAGCCGGCTCTATCAGACCCTCGTCGTCCAGAAGAAACTGGCGGTCGAGGCCGGGTCGAGCTACAGCCCCGACGGACTCGGCCCGTCCACCTTCGGCATCTCGGTGCGGCCGCAGAACGACGATCCGGCGCCGATCCCGGCGGCCGTCGACGCGGTCATCGCCGAGGTGGCGAAAAACGGCGTCACCGACGAGGAGCTGAAGCGCGCCAAGAAATCGCTGAAGGCCGCCGCCGTCTATGCCCGCGACAGCGGCGAGGGCCTCGCCAACATCTTCGGCGCGGCGCTGGTCACCGGCCGCAGCGTGCAGGACGTAATGAGCTGGCCCGACAGGATCGAAGCCGTCACCAATGCCGACATCATCGCCGCCGCCCGCGCCGTGTTCGAGGCCGAGCGGTCGGTCACCGGCCTGCTGATGCCCGACCCCGAGGCACCGCCCGCGGCTGGACCGCCGGCGCCGCCGCCCGGACCGGAGCACCCGTGATGGCCCGCATCCTCGCAGCCCTGTTGCTGGTCTTCGCCTTCGCCCTACGCGCCGAGGCCGTGGAGATCAAGGAAGTGGTCAGCCCCGGCGGCATCAAGGCCTGGCTGGTCGAGCAGCATTCCATTCCGCTCATCGCCGTCAGCTACGAGTTCGCGGGCGGCGTCTCGGCCGATCCGCCGGGCAAGGGCGGCCTCGCCTACCTAGCGTCCGGCCTGATGAACGAGGGCGCCGGCGACCTGGATGCGCTGGCGTTCCAGAAGGCGCTCGACGAGCGGGCCATCCGCATGAGCTTCGACGCCGACCGCGACCAATTCAGCGGCGCCATGGCGACCCTGACCGAGGAGAAGGCCGAGGCGTTCCGCCTGCTGGGCCTGGCGCTGAGCCAGCCGCGCTTCGACGCCGACGCGGTCGAGCGGGTGCGCGACCAGGTGCGCTCGATCCAGCGCTCGGAAGACGACCAGCCGCGCTCCATCGCCGCCAAGGCATGGATGAAGGCCGCGTTCCCCGGCCATCCCTATGCCAGCAACACCACGGGCACGCCGGAAACCTTGTCCGGCCTGACCGCCGCCGATTTGCACGCCTATGTGAAGGACAACCTGTCCCGCGACCGGCTGATCGTCGGCGTGGTCGGCGACATCACCCCCGCCGAGCTGGGCCCGCTGCTCGACAAGACCTTCGGCGCGCTGCCGGCCAAGGGTGCGGCGCTGAACGTGCCTGATGTCACGCTGGCGCAGGCCAAGACCCAGGTCATCGAGCGCAAGGTGCCGCAGAGCGTCGCCGTGTTCGGCATGCCGGGCATCAAGCGCGACGATCCCGACTGGTACGCCGCCATGGTGGTGAACCAGATCTTCGGCAGCGGCGGGTTTTCGTCGCGGCTGATGGAGGAAGTGCGGCGCAAGCGCGGCCTGACCTACGGCGTCTACACCTACCTGCAGCCCTATACCCATGCCGGGCTGGTGCTGGGAAGCGTCGCCACCGTCAACGCCCGCATGGGCGAATCGAAGCAGGTGATCGAGTCGGAGATCGCCCGCATGGCCGACAGCGGCGCCACCGAGGCCGAGCTCGCCGACGCCAAGACCTTCCTGACCGGCTCCTATGCACTCAACTTCGACACCAGCGGCGCCATCGCCGGCCAGCTGGTGGGAATCCAGCGCTACGGCTTCGACCGGGACTACATCGACAAGCGCAACGCCTACATCGAGGCGGTGACCCTCGCCGATGTGAACCGGGTGGCCAAACGGCTGCTGGACCCCAGCCGGCTGTTCTGGGTTATCGTGGGCGAGCCGGGGGGACTCGACTCGAAGCCGGAGACCGCGAAACCATGATGCCGTTCACCCAGAATCTGGATGCCTGTTTCGAGGACGCTGTTTGCGGCGGCATCAGCCGGCCGGCATTCGACAGGGCCATGGGCAAGGCCGCCGCTGGCGTGGCGCGCATCCGCGCCGCCTACGCCGACCGCACCCTGCCGCTGCTGCGCCTGCCCGAGGACACCGCCGACCTGCTGAGCCTGACTGACATCGCCGGATTGCTGTCGCGCCAGAGCAGCCATGTGGTGGTGCTGGGCATCGGCGGATCGAGCCTGGGCGGCCAGACCCTGACGACGCTGGCCAAACGCGGCCGCAAGCCGTCGGTCGAGTTCGCCGACAATCTGGACCCGGTGGCGCTGGGCGAACTGCTGACCGAAATCGATTTCACCGACACCAGCTTCATCGTCGTCTCCAAGTCGGGCGGCACGCCGGAGACCCTGGCCCAGTTCCTGATCCTGCTCGACGCCTACCGGTCGCGCGGCATGGAGGAGGAAGTGGGCGCGCGGGTGCTCGCCATCGTCCAGCCGGGCGCCAGCCCGCTGCGCGACATCGCCGGGCAGTGGTCGATCCCGATCCTCGACCACGACCCGGACGTGGGCGGACGCTTCTCGGTGCTGTCGTGCGTCGGCCTGCTGCCCGCGGCGATCGCCGGTCTGGATCCGTGGGCGATCCGCTCGGGCGCGGCGGCCGTGCTGCGCGACGTGCTGCGCTCGGAGACCTCCACACCGGCGCTCGGCGCTGCCGTGATCGGCGCGCTGGCCGAAGAAAAGGGTGTCACCACGCTGGTCATGATGCCCTATGTGGGCAAGCTCGAGCGGGTCGGGCACTGGTACCGGCAGCTGTTGTCCGAGAGCGTCGGCAAGGACGGCAAGGGGCTGACGCCGCTCGCCGCGCTGGGTCCGGTGGACCAGCATTCCATGCAGCAATTGCTGGTCGACGGCCCGGACGACAAGCTGGTGACGGTGATCACCGCCGACATCGCCGGCACCGGCCCAACCGTCCCGGCCGACCTGGCGCAGGACAAGGCGCTGTCGTTCATGGCCGGGCGCACCATCGGCGACATCGTCGCGGCGCAGGGCAAGGCCAGCATGGACGTGCTGATCCGCAAGGGTCACCCGGTGCGCCACATGCATGTGGCGCGGACCGACGAAAAGACCGTCGGCGGGCTGCTGATGCACTTCATGCTGGAAACCATCATCATCGGGGATATTCTGGGCGTCGATCCGTTCGACCAGCCCGCCGTCGAGCTGGGCAAGGTCCTCACACGGGAATATCTCCAGGCCACATGAGCATCCGCCTCCTGCCCGAGACCACCGTCAACCGCATCGCCGCGGGAGAGGTGGTGGAGCGGCCGGCGAGCGCCATCAAGGAACTGGTCGAGAATTCCATCGACGCCGGCGCGCGCCACGTGGACGTGGTGCTGTCGGGCGGCGGCATCGAGTATATCGGCGTAACCGACGACGGCGCCGGCATGGCGCGGACCGACCTGGAGCTGTGCATCGAGCGCCACGCCACGTCGAAGCTGCCCGACGACGACCTGCTGCATGTGGCCTTCCTGGGCTTCCGGGGCGAGGCGCTGCCGTCGATCGGCGCGGTGAGCCGGATGACCATTGCCAGCCGCGCCAAGGGTGCGTCCGAGGCCTGGCAGATCGGCGTCGACGCGGGCAAGCGGATTCCGGCGAAGCCCGCGGCCCTCAACCAGGGCACCAAGGTCGAGATCCGCGACCTGTTCTACGCCACGCCCGCGCGGCTGAAGTTCCTCAAGGGCGAGAGAACCGAACTCAACCAGGCGGTGGAGATGATGCGGCGCCTCGCCATGGCCAATCCGGAGGTGGGCTTCACCCTGACCCACGACAACCGGGTGATGCTGCGCGTGCCGCCTGCGCCCGGCGACCTGTTCGACCAGCGGCTGCTGGCCCGGCTGTCGGCGCTGCTGGGCGCGGACTTCGCCGAGAACACCATCCCGATCGACGCCGAGCGCCGCAGTTTCCGGCTGAAGGGCTATGCCGGCGTGCCAACCTACAACCGCGGCAATGCCCAGCAACAGTATCTTTTCGTCAACGGCCGGGCGGTGCGCGACAAGCTGTTCGTCGGCGCGGTGCGCGGCGCCTACATGGACTATTTGGCCCGCGACCGGCATCCGGTGCTGGCGCTGTTCCTCGACGCCGATCCCGAGGATGTGGACGTCAACGTTCACCCCGCCAAGGCCGAGGTGCGCTTCAAGGATTCGGGCGTGGTGCGCGGCCTGATCGTCGGCGCGCTGCGCAACGCGCTCGCCGCCGCCGGCCACCAGGCCTCGACGACGGTGGGCGCCGCCGCGCTGGGCGCGATCCGCCGCGACAGCCAGCCGTTCCGGCCGAGCGAGGCGTTCGCCGAGTTTCACCGGCCCTTGCCTGGCGGCTTCGGCGAGACGCCGCAGACGGGCTTCGTCTATGCCGACACGCCGTCGGCACGGATCGAGAGCGCGCCGTCATCCACCGCCGCACCGGTTACCGAGGCTCCGCAGGAGGCGCGCTTTCCGCTGGGCGCGGCGCGGGGGCAGCTGCACGAGACCTACATCATCTCGCAGACCGAGGACGGCATCGTCATCGTCGACCAGCACGCCGCCCATGAGCGGCTGGTCTATGAGCGGATGAAGAAGGCGCTGACCGACAAGGGCGTGGCGCGGCAGATGCTGCTGCTGCCCGAGGTGATCGAACTCGACCCGGTCGCCGCCTCCAACCTGGCCGACCGGGCGCATGAACTGGCCGAGCTCGGCCTGGCGCTGGAGCCGTTCGGTGCGGGCGCCGTCGTCGTCCGCGAGGTGCCGGCGCTGTTGGGAGACTGCGATATCAGGGGGCTGGTGCGCGACCTGGCCGACGACCTGGCCGAGCTGGACGAGGCGCTGAGCCTGAAGGAGCGGCTGGAGGACGTCTGTTCCACCATGGCCTGCCACGGCAGCGTGCGCGCCGGCCGTCGCCTGACGGTGACGGAAATGAACGCGCTGATGCGCGAAATGGAGGCCACGCCCCATTCCGGCCAGTGCAACCACGGCCGCCCTACCTATGTGGAGCTCAAGCTCAAGGATATCGAGCGGCTATTCGGGCGGCGGTGACTTTCGTCGTCGCGCCGTCTTCGTCGATTTGGAAATATCCATGGTCCTGATCAGCGTATCCGCCTCGATCGCCGCGAGCCGCAGATACATGGCGACGCTATCGGCGCCCGCCAGATCGGCGTCCTTCTCGAGGTAGCGGATCGTCTCATAGATTGCCCGGAGCGATTCACGCCCTGTCATTGCCCGGCCTTGTGCGTTCAAAATGGTTGCCCAATCAATATGAGGGCCAGCCTACTTCAAGTTCCGGCAACCAACAACGCCGGGGCGCGCCTCAGGTTACGTATTGGGTACAAAGAATCCGGGTGGCGCCGTAGCGTCGGTCGTCGAGTTCGCGAAACCCTGGCGGAAATGCGGGGCTTTCATCGCCCGGCAGCTCGATGACCACCATCGCGCCGCCGGCCAGCCAACCGCCGGCCGCCGCCGACGCGAGCGCCGGGACGATCAGCGACCTGCCATAGGGCGCGTCGAGGAAGGCGAGGGTCGCGGCCAGGCTCCGGGGCGGCAGCCGGGTCGCGTCTGCACGAACGATATCGCAGAGGCTTTCCGCCTTGAGCGCCGCCACGTTGGCGCGCACCAGCGCCAGCGACCGGGGGTCGAAGTCGACGAACACGGCCCGCGCCGCGCCGCGCGACAGCGCTTCCAGCCCGAGCGCGCCGGTGCCGGCGAACAGGTCGAGCACCACGGCGCCGTCCAGCACCGGCGGGTTGCGGTGCGCCAGGATGTTGAACAGGGATTCGCGGACCCGGTCGGTGGTCGGCCGCACCCGGTCGTCGGCCGGCGCCGCCAGCCGGTGCCCACGATACCGGCCACCAACGATTCTCAGGAACAGGCGCCGCTGGCGCGGCTCCCCCTCATCCGGCCGCTACGCGGCCACCTTCTCCCACGAGGGGAGAAGGCCTGGAGGGTAGCCGCCTCGTCAATTCTTCCCCTCTCCCCTTGTGGGAGAGGGCAGGGTGAGGGGGACGGCGGCAGCACAACCATCACTTCGCTTTGAGCTGGTATGCCGCGCCGAGCTGGGTGCGCAGCACGGGGCGCGTCACCTCGCGCACCTCGCCGCGCTCCAGCGCGCCGAGCTGGAACGGGCCGTAGGCGACGCGGATCAGCCGGCTGACCTGCAGGCCGGCATGCTCCAGCAGCTTGCGCACTTCGCGGTTCTTGCCCTCGCGGATGCCGACGGCGATCCAGGTGTTCGACGCCTTGCGGCTTTCCACCTCCACATCTGCGGGCGCGTATTTGATGCCGTCGACGACGACGCCCTTGCGCAGCTGTTCCAGCCGCTTGTCGTCCGGCTCGCCCCAGGCGCGGGCGCGGTATTTGCGTTTCCAGCCGGTCTTGGGGCTTTCCAGGTGCCGCGCCAGCTCACCGTCATTGGTCAGCAGCAGCAGCCCTTCCGAATTGATGTCGAGCCGACCGATCGAGATCACCCGCGGCATCTCCTTGGGCAGGTTCTCGAACACGGTGTTGCGGCCCTTGGGGTCCTTGTGGGTGGTCAGCAGTCCAGGCGGCTTGTGGTAGAGCCACAGCCGCGTCGCCTCGGCCGCGCCGATCGGCTTGCCGTCGACGGTGATGACCTGTCCCGGCGTGACGTTGAGTGCCGGGCTGTCCAGCTGCTTGCCGTCCACCGCGACCCGCCCGGCCTCGATCATGGCCTCGGCCCCGCGCCGCGACGCGACACCCGCCCGCGCCAGCACCTTGGCGATCCGCTCGCCGCTCTTGTTATCGTCCGTCATGGGCGCACCATAGTGCGGAACGGATGCTTCGCATATGGCGGGTTTATCGTCCGGAGTCCAAGGTCATTGTCGGTCACGCTCGGCGCGAATGATGTCCGCGGCCGAAATCGACGGGTTGACTTCCGGCCATTGGTTCAACCTCGCACGAAGTCGATCAAGTCTCAGGTCGAGTGTCAGGAAAATGCTGTTGGGATCAGGCCGGTAGTCGCCGAACGGCGGGCAGTCCACGAAGCCGTGGCTGCGATAGAGCGCGTGGGCCGGGCGGAAGAAGTCCCGGGCACCGGTCTCAAGGTTGAGCCGGGACATGCCGGCCGCCACCGCCGCCTCGACGATGTGCCGCAGCATGGCCCGGCCCACGCCCCGCCCCCGCATGGCCTGGGCGGTGTGCATGGACTTCACCTCGCCGTGGTCGGCCGACAGCCGCTTGAGCGCGCCGACGCCCGCCAGCGTCTCGCCGTCCCAGATTGTCCAGAGGGTGATATCGGGCGCGTTTAGCCCGCTCAGGTCGAGCGCATGGGCGCTGCCGGGCGCCGTCTCCGCCCGTGCGGTGTTCAGATGAATACGCAGCAGATCGATAACCCGCTGATCGCTGAAATCGGCTTGAATGATATGCATCGCTTGTCAGCCCGTCGCTGCCGCTCGACAACGTAGTGCGGGTGGCGGACCGATGAAAGGTCATGCCTGCCGCAGGTTGTGGGTCAGTTTGAGTTTAGGAGTGCTTGGCCAGCCTCGGTCCATTTCGCATATCTGCCCACTGAATCGACTAGCCCGTATTTGAAAAGAAGCTCAACAGCACCCTCGCCAGCGCTCATGCACTCATGATCGAGACCTTCGCTATCGGAGATGTACTGCTCGCACATCCAGGCGAGGGCCACGAGTAGCTGCTTCTCGTCCTCTGTCACAGCGCCTTCTCCTGCTTCTTGTAAGGTCCGCGTTTGGCTGGCTTCGCTTCGGCCGCCTCTATCAACGCAACGATATCACCAATCTACCAAGGCCGGTCAGACACCAGCAGCCCTGCTTGACGGCCTCGCTTGGTTTCACCAAGGTCCGCGCATGCGCAACCCGTTCATGCAGATGGCCCTGGAAGAAGCCGCCGACGCCGCCTCTCGCGGCGAGGTGCCAGTCGGCGCGGTCCTGGTGAACGCCGACGGCGCGGTGCTGGCGCGGGACGGGAACCGGATCGTCGAATTGCGCGATCCCACCGCCCATGCGGAGATGATGGTCATCCGCGCGGGGGCGCGGGCGCTCGGCAGCGAGCGGCTGACCGGCTGCGATCTCTACGTCACGCTGGAGCCGTGCCCCATGTGCGCGCAGGCCATGGCGTTCGCGCGCATTCGCCGGCTGTACTACGGCGCGGCTGACCCCAAGGGCGGCGGCGTCGACCAAGGGCCGCGCATCTTCGCCCAGCCCACCTGCCATCACGCGCCCGAGGTTTATGGCGGCATCGGCGAGGGCGAGGCGGCGCGGTTGCTGAAGGACTTCTTCGCCGCGCGCCGCTGAGACGTCTAAGCGATTCCGATTTACGCCAATCCACTCTAAGATTCGCGCCATGGACCTGTCCCGCAGCATCCGCGACCTCGAGGCTTGGCTTGCCCATGCGGTGGACTGGACGGTCGCGCATGTGCTGACCCTGACCACGTTGGGCCAACTGCTCGGCATCGCGCTCACCTTCCTGGTCGCCCGGCTGGCCGCCCGGCCGCTGAAGCGATGGGTCGCGGCCCAGCCGATGCAGGCCTCTGCCGCCGAGCGCACCCGCGGCGTCATGCTGCTGCTGATCACGCCGGCGATCTGGCTGCTGCTGCAGCTGATCCTGCTGCAGCTCGCCAAGGAACTGCGGCTAGAGCATGTGCCCCTGCGGATCAGCATCAACCTGCTGGCGGCCTGGTTGCTGATCCGGCTGCTCACCGCGCCGGTGCGCAACCCGGTGATGGCGCGGCTGATCGCGGTCGTCGCCTGGAGCGTCGCCGCCCTCAACATCCTGGGCATCCTGGACCAGACCATGGTGCTGCTGGAGCACGCGGCGATCCCCATGGGCAAGGGCAAGGTGCTGTCGCTGCGCGCCGTGCTGATCGCGGCGCTGGCGCTGGTGATCTTCGTCTGGATGGCGCTGATCGCGTCGCAGTTCGTCGAGCAGCGGCTGACCCGGTCACAGAGCTTCACCCCGTCGGCGCGGCTGCTGCTGACCAAGATCGCCCGCTTCCTGCTGGTCGCCATCGCCATCGTCGTCGGGCTGGGGTCGGCCGGCCTCGACCTGACCATCTTCGCCTTCTTCGGCGGCGCGCTCGCGGTCGCCATCGGCTTCGGCCTGCAGCGGGTGACGTCCAACCTGTTCAGCGGCTTCATCCTGCTGATGGACCGGTCGATCAAGCCCGGCGACGTCATCGAGATACAGGGCACCTATGGCTGGATCAACAAGCTGGCGACCCGCTACACCTCGGTGATCACCCGCGACGGCACCGAGTACCTGATCCCCAACGAGGACATGATCACCCAGCCGGTGGTCAACTGGTCCCATTCCAACCGGCTGGTGCGCCAGCACGTACAGGTGCGGGTCAGCTACGACAGCGACATCAACCTGGCGCGCCAGCTGTGCGTCGAGTCCGCTAGGGAGACCGAGCGGGTGCTGGAGACTCCGGCGCCGCTGTGCATGCTGCTCGATTTCGGCGACAGCGCGGTGCTGCTGGAGCTGCGCTTCTGGATCGAGGATCCGCAAAACGGCGTCACCAACGTGCAGAGCGCGGTGCGGCTGAAGATCTGGGACAAGTTCCATGCTTCGGGCATCCGGTTCCCGTTCGCCCAGCACGACGTCCACGTGGTCGCCGCACCGGGGCTCAAGGGCCTGTTTCGTGACGAGACCTGAGCGTTGAGCCTGCCGCGGACCGTGCTGCTCGCGGCACTGATCGTGGCTGCGGCCTACGGCTCCACGCTGGCGTGGCGCGCGGCCCAGCGGCCCGAAAGCCGGCTGGAGACGGTCGCCTGCTGGTTCGCCAAGCCTGCGTCGCGCGCCGTCGAGTGCTACCGGCTGACCGTACCCGAAAGCCGCGGCACGGCGAGCAACCGCAGCGTCGAGCTGCCGGTGGTGATCCTGCGAAGCCCATCGACGCCCGTGGGCGAGCCGCCGGTACTGCACCTGGGCGGCGGACCGGGCCAACCCGCCGGCATCGAGGATACCGCCCAGGTCGCCGGCTGGAGCCAGCGGCTCGACAGCGAGCCGTGGGCGCGCGACCGCGACCACATCCTCGTCGATACCAGGGGCAATGGCGGACGGGCCGGCACCAGGCTGCGCTGCGACAGGCTGAGCGACCTGGACTGGATGATGTCGGTCGATGCACTTGCCGACGAGGACCTCAAGGCGGCGGCCATTCGCAAGGCGGTCGGCGATTGCCACGCCGGCTTCGCGAGGCAGGGCGTCGACCTGACCGCCTATGACAGCGCGGCGGCCGCCAGCGACCTGATCGACCTGCGCAAGGCACTGAACCTGAAGTCCTGGACGGTCTACGGCCTGTCCTATGGCAGCCGCCTGGCGCTGGAGCTGATGCGGCGCGACGCCGCCGGCACCCACGCGGCGATCCTCGATTCGATCTACCCGCCCAGCGAGGAGAACCTGGTCGACCTGCTGCCCAACCTGCAGCACGCGTTGAACCTGCTCTATGCCGATTGCGCCGCGCAGCAGGCCTGCGCCGGCGCCTATCCGGAGCTGAGCAAGGATGTGGAAGCCGCCGTGACGCGTCTGCGCGCCCAGCCAAGGACGCTGGTGCTGGCTGAGCCCGGCGGCCGGCGGCCGGCGACGGTGAAGCTGGACGACGCGCTCTACCTGCAGCTTGTGGAATACGCGATGTTCTCCGGCGAGTGGCTGCCCTTCGTGCCCGGCATCGTCAACGATGCCGCGAAAGGCGGCACGGCGCTGCTGGGCCATCTGGCGCAGCGTCTGGTGTTCGACGGCTCGCTGGCCACCGATTCCAATGCGGTGCTGCTGTCGACCTTCTGCCGCGAGGAGCTGCCGTTCAATTCCGAGACCGCGTTCGAGAAGGCGAGCCGGGCCAATCCGCTGCTGCGCGCGATTTCGCCCGCGACGGCCATGCGCGTCCAGTGCGGCGCCTGGCCGGCCGGCAAGGCGCCGCCTGCGTTCCGCACGGCGGTGACCAGCGACGTGCCGACGCTGCTGATCAACGGCGCCTACGATACCAGGACGCCGCCGGCCTTCGCCGAGCGCGCCGCCGCCCATCTCACCTATGCCTACCGCATCGTGCTGCGCAACCGGGGCCATGCGCCCAGCCCGGCCAGCCCCTGCGCCAAGGCGGCCATCGACGCATTCCTCGACGCGCCGATCAACCCGGCGCCGCCCGCTTGCCTGCAGGAGCAGAAGCCGCCCCGCTTCATGACCCGCGGCGGCCCGGCCGAACACGTCGAGCAGTTGTAAAAGCCTTCAGGAAGACGGACCCCACAGCGCGTAGACCGGATCGTCGGGCGCGCGCGCGCCGCGCAGCTTCAGGCTGGCGAACACGCCCTTGCCCCATTGTGCCGTGGTCGGACGGTTGACGTTCCAGTCCAGCACGAAGGCGCGGCCAGACAGCTTCCAGACGCCGTCGCGCCGCTCGAAGCGGTCGAGGAAGCGGCCGCCGATCATCCGGTCGGTCACGCCGGACTTGCGCTCCAGCACCTCGATGCGCGCCACCTGGGTCTCGCCCACCGCCCGGTCGCCGGTGATCTGGTAGTAGTCCGTGCCGATCAGGTGGGTGAGGCGCTCGAAATGGTCGCGCACCCCGGCCCAGTATTCGCAGAACCCCTCGAAGCCGCCGGAATACTCGCCATAGGACACCTTGGCGTCGGCATGCCACAGGCTGCGCATCAGCGCATCGTCGGCGCGGTCGGCGGCGCGGCAATAGGCCGTGTTCAACTCGTGCAGCGCCTGTTTCGATACCGCGCGGTCGATGGCCGCGTCCCGATCGGCGA
Source organism: Candidatus Kuenenia stuttgartensis (assembly GCA_943329845.2). Classification (GTDB taxonomy): domain Bacteria; phylum Pseudomonadota; class Alphaproteobacteria; order SMXS01; family SMXS01; genus RI-34. The sequence goes on from CALQFM020000001.1 coordinate 67,340, forward strand.
CCGGCGGCGCGGCGGCGGGCTTTCCGGACTGCCGGGCGGCCCACTCGGCCAGCATGCGCGTGGGCGGGTCCTCGTCGCGACGTCCGCCGAGCAGCAGCCCCGCATATTGCGGGCTCGACGTGTCCATGGACCAGGGCAGGTTGATGTTCCAGTCGAGCACGAAAATGCGGTGCACGATCTTCCAGGCGCCGCTGCGCCGCTCGAGCCGGTCCAGGTAGCGGCCGCCCATCAGCCGCTGCATGCGGCCGTCCTCGTCCTGCTCGTCGCGGTAGCCCAGGCCGTAGCTCTCGGCGACCGCCTTCTCGCCGTCCACCCTGATCCAGACGTTCGAGGTGCGGTGGGTGGTAGGCGGCCGGTCGAGGGGCGCGCCGGTCACCATGGCGCAGAACTCCGCGGCCGGGCCGGCGAAGACGCCGTATTCCACCGTGGCGCCGGGATGGTAGCAGCCGCTCATCAGCGCGTTGTCGGACCGGTCGATGCCACGGCCATGGGCGGCGATCACCTGCTCAATCGCATGCTTGTCGGCCAGTTCCCGGAGGGCCGCCTCCAGCGCCGCGCTCACTGGAACAGCCCGCTATAAAGCAGGTCGGCCGGCTTGCGGTCGCCGCGCACGCCGAACCGCAGATGCCACTGGGCGGTGGATGGATTATTCATGTTCCAGTCCATCACCAGCATCAGGTGGGAATATTTCCAGACGCCGCCGCGCCGTTCGAACTGGGCGCCGTAGCGTCCGCCGACGAATCCCTCGACCCCGTTGCCTCCCTCCTCGTAGCTGAATGCCGAGAACAGGTAGTATTCGCCCGCCGCGTGGTCGCCCCTGATGTCGAACCATTCGTTGGCCAGGCTGTGCGCCGTGCGCCGCAGCGCGCCCATGACGTCGAGGACGCGGGGGCAGAATTCCGCGGCGGTCGTCTCCAGGATGCCGAAGGACGCGGTGGCGTCCGGATGGAACAGGCTGTCGAGGAGCGGCAGGTCGCACCGGTCGAGCGCGCGGCCGTACAGCGCGTTGAGGTCGTGCAGCGCCTGTCGCGCCAGCACGGCATCGAGCGGATCGCTCGCACCCTGTCCGTTGGGCATGGCAACTCTCCCGTTATCCGCGTTCCTGCTCCCCAGCGGAACGCGCTCCCCATCTGATCTAATCCAAGCCTCGCCGAAATGAAGCCGTGCAAATAACGCCGCGCCGCACGGAATGTTACCAATTTATAGCAATCGAACCGTCGGCGCGACGGCTTCGCGCTATTGGGTCACGGAGGGCCTTCGCTTGGGCGAGACCCAAGCTCAGGGACACGGAGAAAGTCTGACCCGCATCAAGAAATCAGCCGGGGGAACGCCCTCAGCCCTTGGCGGCCTTTGCCGCCGCCATGCCGTCGAGCACCAGCTGCTGGGCGCCCTCGAGGTCGAGCCACTTGGCGATCGTCACCCACTTGCCCTTCTCCAGGTCCTTGTAGTGCTGGAAGAAGTGGCCGATCTGCTCGACCAGGATCGGCGGCAGGTCGCGGTACGACTTGATGCCGGTATAGAACGGGTGGAGCGCGTCGACGGGCACGGCCAGGATCTTCTCGTCGGCGCCGGCCTCGTCCTGCATCACCAGCGCGCCGATCGGGCGGCAGCGGATCACGGCGCCCGGCACCACCGGCACCTGACTGATCACCACCACGTCGCAAGGGTCGCCGTCCATGGACAGGGTATGCGGGATGAAGCCGTAATTCCCCGGATAGTACATGGCGGTGTGCAGGAACCGGTCGACGAACAGGGCGCCCGATTCCTTGTCCAGCTCGTACTTCACCGGCACCCCGCCCAGCGGGATCTCGATGATGACGTTGATGTCGCTGGGCGGATTGACGCCGGCGGTGATCTTGTCGAGGTTCATCTGCGCTCCTGGTCGTTCACTTGGCGGTGCGGAGCAGCCAACGGCCGCGCCACGCCTGAGGACGCCCCCAGACTGCCCGCCGTTTCGCGCAGCTTGTTACCGGTAAGGGCCGCCGATTGACAGCCCGAAGTGCCGGTCAGGCCCCGATCTTGCGGGCCATCTCCCATGCCTTTTCTGCAAGGGGCCGCGCCTGCCGGCCGGATTCGGCCGCCTTGGCGCTCGCCGCCGTGCCGGCCTTCACCCTTCCCATGATGCCCTGGGAAATCGCCGCCAGCCGGAAGATGTTGTAGACGAGATAATAGTCCCAGTTGTCGATCCCCGCACGTCCGGTGCGCTCGCAATACATCCGGATGTACTCGTCTTCGGTGGGAATCCCCAGCTCGCGCACGTCGCGGTGGACGAGGCCGGTGGTGTTGGCCTGCGACACCAGGTGATAGGGCATGCAGTTGTAGCTGAAGTCGGCCATGGGATCGCCGATGGTCGACAGCTCCCAGTCCAGGATGCCGATCACCCGCGGCTCGGTCGGGTGGAAGATCATGTTGTCGAGCCGGAAATCGCCGTGGACGACGCAGGGGCCGTGATCCGGCGGCAGATTGGCCGGCAGCCACTCCATGAGCTTGTTCATGGCCTCGATCTCCTCGGTCTCGGACAGCCGGTACTGCTTCGACCAGACATGGATCTGGCGGGCGATGTAGTCGCTGGCCTTGCCGAAATCCTCCAGCCCGATGGCGCGGAAGTCGGCCTTGTGCAGCCGCGCCAGCGCGTCGACCATGCCCTCGTAGATGGCCAGGCGGCCTTCCTTCGGTACTTCCGGCAGGTCCGGCGTCCAGAAGATGCGGCCGTCGAGGCAATCCATGATGTAGAACCAGGTGCCGACGACGCTGTCATCGGTGCACAGCGCGTAGGTCTTCGGCACCGGCACGTCTGTCTTGCCCAGCGCGGTGATCACCTTGTACTCGCGGTCGACGGCATGGGCCGACTTCAGCAGCTCGCCCGGCGGCTTGCGGCGCATGACGTAGCGCTTGCCGCCGGCATCGAGCATGAAGGTGGGATTGGACTGGCCGCCCTTGAACTGGGCCACGTTGAGCTGGCCGGAGAAGCCCTCGACGTTCTTTTCCATGAACGCCTGCAGTTTCGAGACGTCGAAGCGGTGCTGCTCGCGCACCTCCTGGGTGCCGGAAAATTCGGTCGCGCGGTCGATCGCCATGCCTGTCCCCGTGATGCAGGTTCGTTGTGCCCGGCGGGCATGGCCTTTTTTAGCGCAAATCGGCGGGCTGTAAAGCGGCGGACCTACGTCATTGTCCCTATTGGACTAAGCGGGCCATCCGGGTCACCGTGGGCCAAGGCGACAGGAGTGCGGCGTGACGATTGGTTCGGGACGAGTGAAGGCGCTGTGGCGCCATCCGGTGAAGTCCATGCAGGGCGAGATGCCGGACAGCGCATGGTTCGACGAGAAGGGGATGCTGGGTGACCGGGCCTATGCTGTGCTCGACATGGTGACCGGCATCGTCGCCAGCGCCAAGCATCCGACCAAATGGGGCAAGCTGCTGACCTGCCGCGCCGCGTTCATCGCCGAGCCCGAGCCGGGCCGGCCATTGCCGCCGATCCGCATCGTGTTTCCCGACGGCACCGAGATCGCCAGCACCGGCGACGCCGTGGACGACATGCTGTCGGCCTGGCTGGGCCACGAGGTGCGGCTGATCTCGAAGCCGCCCGCCGGCGCCGAGCGCGAGGCGGACCGCACCGAGGGCGAGCTGGGCACCGCGAAGGACGTGCGGCAGGAAGCGCTGGGGCTGGCGGCGCCCGGCACATTCCTCGACTTCGCGCCGATCCATGTGCTGAGCACCACCACGCTGGAGAGCCGGGCCGCGCGGGCGCCGCACAGCCGGTTCGACCCGCGCCGCTTTCGGCCCAACATCCTGATCGAGGGCGACGGCTTCGCCGAGCACGAATGGCCGGGCTCCAGCGCCGCCGTCGGCCCGCTGGAAATGAAGTTCATCGACCCGACGCCGCGCTGCGTGATGACGACCCTGGCCCAGGCCGACCTGCCGCGCGACCCGGCGGTGTTCGCCGCCGCCGCGCGGGTCAAGGCCCCGAGCATCACCTTCGCCCCCGGCCAGATGCTGTCGGTGATCGCCGGCGTGCACGCCTGCGCCGTCAACGAGGGTGTCGTCGCGGTGGGCGACAAACTCTATGGGCTGACGTGAATCACCGCCCCACCGCCCGCCAGCCGATGTCCCGGCGGCAGAAGCCGTCGGGCCAGTCGATCTTGTCGACGGCGGCGTAGGCCTTCGTCCGCGCGTCGGCGATGGTCGGGCCCATGGCGGTGACGGCCAGCACCCTGCCGCCATTGGCGACGACCTTGCCGTCCTTCAGCGCGGTGCCGGCGTGGAACACCTGGACGCCGTCCTGGCCGGCCTCGTCGAGGCCGCCGATGACGGTGCCCTTCTGGTAGTCGCCCGGATAGCCGTTGGACGCCATCACCACGGTGAGCGCGGGCTCGTCGCGCCAGCGCAGGTCGAAATTGGCGAGCTGGCCGTCGGCCGAGGCGATCAGCGCCGGCAGGATGTCGGACTTCAGGCGCATCATCAGCACCTGGCATTCGGGATCGCCGAAGCGGGCGTTGTATTCGATCAGCTGCGGACCCTTGTCGGTGATCATCAGCCCGGCGAACAGCACGCCGCGGAATTGGCGGCCTTCGGCGTTCATGGCGGCGACGGTGGGGCGGATGATGCGGTCCATGGTGGCGTCGATCATCGCCTGGGTCATCACCGGCGCGGGCGAATAGGCGCCCATGCCGCCGGTGTTGGGGCCGGTGTCGCCGTCGAAGGCGCGCTTGTGGTCCTGGGCGGTGGCGAGCGCCAGCGCGTGCTCGCCGTCGACCAGCGCGAAGAAGCTGGCCTCCTCGCCGATCATCCATTCCTCGACCACCACCTCGGCGCCCGCCGCGCCAAACTTGCCGCCGAAGATCTCGTCGATGGCGGCGATGGCCTGGTCTTCGGTCTCGGCCATGATCACGCCCTTGCCCGCGGCGAGGCCGTCGGCCTTCACCACGATGGGCGCGCCCTTTTCCTTCACGAAAGCCCTGGCCGAAGCCGCGTCGGCGAAGCGGCCATAGGCGGCGGTCGGGATGCCATATTTGGCGCACAGGTCCTTGGTGAAGCCCTTGGAGCCTTCGAGCGCCGCCGCGTCGGCGCGCGGGCCGAACGCCATGATGCCGGCTTCAGCCAGCCGGTCGACCAGGCCCATGACCAGCGGCACTTCCGGTCCGACGACCACGAAGTCGATGGCCTCGTCGTTGCAGAAATTCACGATGCCGTCCAGGTCCTCGGCGGCGACGGGCACACATTCGGCGTCCCGCGCGATGCCGGCGTTGCCGGGCGCGCAATACAGCTTGGTGCACAGGGGCGAGGCGGCGATGGCCCAGCAGAGGGCGTGCTCGCGGCCGCCCGAGCCGACGACGAGAAACTTCATGCCGCTCTCCTTTCATCCGGGGAGCGGCTCTTGTAGCATAGGCCTCCATGAGCACAAGTCCCACGGCCGGCGCGGCCCCGAACGTCCCCGAATATTCGGTCGGCGAACTCTCCAACGCCATCAGGAAGACGCTGGAGACGCGGTTCGACCACGTGCGCGTGCGCGGCGAGATCACCGAGTTCATGGCCGCCCGATCGGGCCACCTCTACATGTGCCTGAAGGACGAGGCCGCCAAGGTGAAGGCGGTGATGTGGAAGGGCACGACCAGCCGCCTGACCTTCCGGCCCGAGGACGGGCTGGAGGTGGTGGTGACCGGCAAGCTCACCACCTACGGCCCGCGCTCGGAATACCAGTTGGTGATCGAGAGCATGGAGCCGGCCGGCGCCGGCGCGCTGATGGCGCTGCTGGAGGAACGCCGGAGGAAGCTGGCCGCCGAGGGCCTGTTCGACGCGTCGCGCAAACGGCCGATCCCCTATCTGCCGGCGGTGATCGGCGTGGTCACATCGCCGACCGGCGCGGTGATCCGCGACATTCTGCACCGCCTCGCCGACCGCTTCCCGCGCCATGTGCTGCTGTGGCCGGTGCTGGTGCAGGGACCGGAGGCCGCCGGACAGGTGGCCGCCGCCATCAACGGCTTCAACGCCCTCTTGCCGGGCGGCAAGGTGCCGCGCCCGGACGTGCTGATCGTGGCGCGCGGCGGCGGCAGCCTCGAGGATTTGTGGGCATTCAACGAGGAAATCGTGGTACGCGCCGCCGCCGCCAGCCAGATCCCGCTGATCTCGGCCGTGGGCCACGAAACCGACACCACGCTGATCGACCACGCCTCCGACCGCCGCGCGCCGACGCCCACCGCCGCTGCCGAGATGGCCGTGCCGGTACGCGAGGACCTGCTCGACCGCATCGCCGGGCTGGAGCGGCGGCACCGGCAGGGCTCGCGCCGGCTGATGGACGAGCGCCGCACCGCCCTGACGGCGGCGGCGCGCGCCCTCCCCGACCTCAACGCCCTGCTGGGCCTGCGCCAGCAGCGCTTCGACGAGCTGGCCGAGCGGCTGCCGCGCGCGCTGGTCGCCAACACCCAGGCGCACCGCCACAGGCTGGCCGACGCGGCGGGCGGGCTGCGGCCGTCGTTGCTGCGCGGCCGCGCGCAGGAAGCGGACCGCAAGCTGACCGAGCAGGGCGCCCGGCTGCCGCGCGCGTTGCAATCCAACATTCAGGCGCACCGGCACGGCCTGAGCCAGGCGGCAGCGGGGCTGCGGCCAGCGCTGGTGAGCGGCCGCCTCACCGACGCGGGCCGCGTGCTGGACGACCGCGCCGCACGGCTCGCCCCGGCGATGGCCCGTTCGCTGGATCAGCGGCAGGCGGCGCTCGCCGCCGCGTCCCGCGTGCTCGACAGCCTCAGCTACCAGAACGTGCTGAAACGCGGCTATGCGGTGATCCGCGACGCCGACGACCGGCCGGTGACCGAAAGCAGGGCCGTGTCGCCGGGTGACGCGCTCAGCATCGAGTTCGCCGACGGCCGCGCCACCGTGCTGGCGACGGGCGATGGCGCGCCGAGGCCGCAGCCGAAGAAGAAACCGGCCCCGCCCGTGCCGCAGGGAGACCTGTTCTGAGGCTTCTCCTCGCCGCCGCAGCCCTCGCCGTCGCCGTCATCCTGCCCGCGCGCGCCGAACTGCGCCTCGACGGCCCGATGACCCAGGGCGGCATGATCATCGGCCATGGCGAACCGGGCGCTTCGGTGACGCTGGACGGCCAGCCCGTGCGCGTGGCGCCCGATGGCCGCTTCGTGTTCGGCTTCGGCCGCGAGGCGCCGCCATCGGCGGTGCTGGAAGTGACGCCGCCGGGCGGCCCGACGGAGAAGCGCACGCTCGCCATCACCCAGCGGACCTATGACATCCAGCGCATCGACGGCCTGCCGCCGTCCAAGGTGACGCCCGACCCGGCGCTGGACGAGCGCCTCAAGCGGGAACGGGCGGCCATCGGCGCGGCCCGCAAGCACACTTCCGACGCCCTGTTCTGGGCCGAAAAGCTGGCCTGGCCCTCGCGAGGCAGAATCTCGGGCGTCTACGGCAGTCAACGTATTCTCAACGGCGAGCCGAAGCAGCCACACTACGGAGTCGACGTCGCCGGTCCGAAGGGATCGCCGGTGACGGCACCGGGTTCAGGCACCGTCACGCTGGCCGAACCCGATTTCTACTACGAGGGCGGCATCGTCATCATCGACCACGGCTACGGCGTTTCCTCCACCCTGATCCACATGGAGCGCGTCGACGTCCAGGCCGGCGAATCAGTCGCGCAGGGTCAGCGAATCGGTCTGCTGGGGGCGGCGGGACGGGCGTCCGGTCCCCATGTGGACTGGCGCATGAACTGGAACGGGGTCCGCCTCGATCCGGAACTGCTCGTTTCGCCCATGCCTCAAAATTAACCGCCGTAACCCGGCGGATGCTGCCTAATATTTCTTCTTTGTTGCAGATGCTGGTTAATTAATGTGCATTTCAGGCTGTGACAATGCTGCAACAGCGAGGCGCAAATGCAGCACAAAACATCATCGAATCTTTATAAATCGTTGACCTACCTTGGGATATGCGGCATTCCGCAATGCGACATGCCGCGTTGGCGCGTCTCTTGAATATGAGAATGCAGAGCGCAGACACCTGCTCTGAGACACGAGAAAAACGCGCCCCGAAGGGTAAGGAAGGACACATGATGAAGTTCACGAAGGCAATCGCATTGGCAGCACTCGCCGCCGGGTTCATCGCCACCAGCGCACCCGCCATGGCCGAGGAGGCTGCCGCCGAGCCGACGCCCGATTTCACCTTTACGGGCAATATCGCCCTGACCAACAACTATATCTTCCGCGGCTTCAGCCAGACCAATGGCGACTTCGCGGTACAGGGCGGCCTCGACATCGCGCACAAGAGCGGCCTGTATGCCGGCACCTGGGCATCGAACGTCGAGTTCAAGGACCAGAGCGCCCCGTTCACGAACTCGAGCAGCATCGAGGTCGATCTCTATGCCGGCTACAAGGGCACCTTCGGCAACAGCATCTTCAGCTATGACGTCGGCGCCATCTGGTACGCCTATCCGGGCGACAACGGCGTGGGCTACGACTACTGGGAATTCTATGCCAAGCTGAACGCCGACCTGGGCTTCATGACCCTCGGCACCGGCTTCGTCTACTCGCCGGACTTCTTCGCCAACACCGGCGACATGATCAACATCCCGGTCAACTTCAGCATCCCGATCCCGCTGGGCAGCGACACCTGGGCCCTCAGCATCGGCGGCCAGCTCGGCTACAACGTGTATACCGAGAACGGCATCACCTGGGACGGTATCCATGACGATTACTGGAACTGGAACATCGGCCTGACCGTCGCGATCACCGACTGGTTCAACGTCGACTTCCGTTACCACGACACCAGCCTGAACGGCGCCTTCTGCGACGTCTTCCGTTGCGACGCGCAGTTCACCGGCACGATCAGCCGGGCATTCTAATTCATTAGATAAGCTAGCCAGCTTCTCTCCCAACTGGGCCCGGGACCGCAAGGTTCCGGGCACTTTTCTTTTTGGGGAAGCTAATCCTTCTTCGGAATTTTCGGCTCGAACTCGCGCAGCTTGGCAACGAGCTTTTCCTGCAGCACCGGGTTGGCGGCGATGACGTTCTGGTTCTTGCCGCCCTTGCCGTGGAACACGTAGGGCTGGCCGTCGCGATTGGTGCAGATGCCGCCGGCCTCACGCAGGATCAGCTCGGCGGCGGCGATATCCCAGTCATTCTGCGGCTTCAGGTTGATGCAGGCGTCATGATCGCCGCGCGCCACCAGCGCCACCCGGTAGGCGATGGAGTTCACCATATGGATCTTCACTGGCGGCCACGGGGTGCGCCAGTGGCGGTCATCGAACATGGCGCGGTAGCTGATCATGCGCACGTCCTTCAGCTCGGCATGATCGCTGACCCGGATCGGCTTGCCGTTGCAGAACGCGCCGGCACCCAGCCCGGCCTCGAAGAATTCGTCGGTCGCCGGGTTGAACACGGCGCCCAGCACCGCCCCCTCGCCATGGACCAGCGCGGCGCAGATGGTGAAGTGGGGCTTGCGCTCGATGAAGGCGCGGGTGCCGTCGATGGGATCGACCACCCAGGTAAAGGGCAGGCCCGGCGTATGCGGCGCCCGTTCGGATTCCTCGGACAGCCAGCCGTCGTCGGGCAACGCGCTTAGCAGCCGCTCGCGCAGCAGGGCGTCGACGGCGAGGTCGGCTTCGGTGACCGGATCGTCGGCCGCCTTTTCCCACTTGCGGGCGCCCTTGCGGAAATAGTCCATGGCCAGCGCGCCCGCCTCGCGCACCGCGTCCATCAGTATCGCACGGCGTTCGCTGTAATCAGCTTCCGGCAATGGTCATTCCGTCGATGCGCAGGGTCGGCGCATTGATGCCGTATTTGAACACCAGGTCGTCGGCCGGAACGATGGCCTTAAACATGTCCCTGAGATTGCCGGCGATGGTGAGGCCGGAGACCGGATAGGTCAGCTCGCCCTTCTCGATCCAGTAGCCCGAAGCGCCGCGGCTGTAGTCGCCGGTGACGCCGTTGACGCCCATGCCGATCATCTCCATGACGTAGAAGCCGTCGTCGATGGCGCCGATCATGTCCTTCGCGCTCACCGACCCGGGCGCCATGTAGAAATTGGTCGGGCCGGGCGCCGGCAGGCCAGTGCCGCGGCTGGCGTGGCCGGTGCTCGCCATGTTGAGCTGGCGGGCCGAGGCGCTGTCCATCAGCCAGGTGGTCAGCCGGCCGTCCTCGATGATGCTCTGGCGCCTTGTCGCCACGCCCTCGCCGTCGAATGGCTTGGAGCGCTGGCCCCGCGGCCGCAGCGGATCGTCGATGACATGAATGCCGGGCGCGAAGATCATCTCGCCCAGGCTGTTCTTCAGGAAGCTGGTACCCCGCGCCACCGCGCTGCCCGAGATTGCGCCGGTGAGATGGCCCAGCAGGCCGCCCGCGACGCGCGGATCGTACACCACGGGAACCTTGGTCGGTTTGACGCTGCGCGCGCCGAGGCGGCGGACGGTGCGCTCGGCGGCCCTGCGGCCGATCTCGGCGGGGTCGGCCAGGTCCGAACGGTGGCGGGCGCTGTCATATTCGTAGTCGCGCTCCATGGCGGTGCCTTCGCCCGCCAGTACCGAGACGCCGACGGCGAAGCTGGTGTTCTCGTAGCTGCCGGCAAAGCCGTGCGACGTGGCGATGGCGATGCGACCCCGGCTCCAGCTGGCGCTGGCGCCTTCCGAATTGGTGATGCCAGGGACCGCGCGGGCCGCGTCCTCGGTGGCGCGGGCCTGCTCGATCAGCTCTTCGGCGCCCGGCTCGGATGTGTCGATCATGTCCAGGTTGTCGGGCCAGCTCTTTGCCAGCAGCGCCGGGTCGGCGAGGCCGGCGAACGGGTCCTCGGTGGCGTAGCGCGCCATATCGACGGCGCGCTGGGCCAGCAGCCCCAGCGCCATGGGCGCCACGTCGCTGCCCGAGACGATGGCCTGCTTCTGGCCGATCAGCACCCGCAGGCCCACGTCGCGTCCTTCCGAGCGCTCCAGGTCCTCCATCTGGCCAAGACGGCAGGACACGCCCAGCGAGGCGTTTTCGAGCAGCACCGCGTCGGCGTTTTCCGCGCCCGCGCGCTTGGCGAGATCCAGCAGCCTGGCCAGAATATCGAGGGATGGCCCGGTCTGGGTCATGGTGTCTCCTTAGGCGAATGGTCGGCGCACACTATAGAGTGGTTTCGCGGGCCGTGAATACCGGTTACCGACCGGGAAATTGGCCGCGTGGGCCATGTTATCAATGTGCGCGAAGGGCAAGCGAGCCCATGGCGCAGCGCATAGACTCTGGTGTAAACTAGCGGTAACAAAAACAAACCGCAGCCCCACAAATGGCTCATCGCGACGCCGAGGCAACCCGCAAGAACATTCTCCAAGCTGTCGGCCGGGTGCTTTCCCGGGACGGCTTCACGGGACTTGGCGTCAACGCCATCGCCAAGGAAGCCGGCATCGGCAAGCCGCTGATCTACCGGTATTTCGGCGGTCTGGCGCCGTTGCTGGAGGAGTTCGGCAAGGACGCCCATTTCTGGCTGGCGGTGGCCGACATCTCGGCCGAGGCGCAGCACGAGACCGGCGGCAGGCAGATCGACGACTATGCCGAACTGGTGAGGCTGTCGATCACCTGCTACACGCGCATCCTGCGGCAACGGCCGATGATGCAGGAAATCATGGCGTCCGAACTGACGGCGGCGCCCGAACTGATCGAGCCGCTGGCCCGCGCGCGGCGCGGCGCGGCGCGCGCGTCGACCGGAAAATTCATGCATGGCGTCCAGCCGCCCGAAGGCATCGACGCCGACGCGGTCTACGCCATCCTGCTGTCGGGCTTCCAGCACCTGGTGCTGCGCTCGCGGGTGGCCGAGGACTTCTGGGGCGTGCCGCTGCGGTCCGAAGAGGACTGGAAGCGCCTCGAGAGGGCCTTCGGCCTGCTGGTCCACAGCGTGTTCAACGCCCACGAAAAAGACGCCAAGGCAACCGCCTGACCGCACTTTCGCCCATGCCGGCTTCCTGCTAAACCCCGCGCCATGAGCCCACCGATCCTCGCCCTGAAGAACGCCGGTATCAGCTTCGGCAGCAAACCGCTGTTCAGCGGTGTTGAACTGGCCGTGTCGCCCGGCGACAAGATCTGCCTGGTCGGCCGCAACGGCAGCGGCAAATCGACCCTGCTCAAGGCGCTCGCCGGCCTGATCGACGTCGACAAGGGCGAGCGCTTCGTCCAGCCGGGCACCAGGATCGCCTACCTGCCGCAGGATCCCAGGCCGGACCCGGCCCTGACCGTCGCGGACCATATCGCGGGCGGCCTCGACGAGGCCGAACGGGAGCAACGCCTGTACCGGGTGCGCGACCTGATCGGCACCTTCGGTCTGGACCCGCAGGCGCTGGTCGGCACCCTGTCGGGCGGCGCCCTGCGCAAGGCCGCCATTGCCCGCGCCTTCGTCGGCGATCCGGACGTACTGCTGATGGACGAGCCGACCAACCATCTCGACATCGCCATTACCCTCTGGCTGGAAAAGACCCTTGCCAGCATGACCACCGCGCTGGTGCTGATCAGCCACGACCGGGCGTTTCTCCGCGCCGTCAGCAGACGCACCTTCTGGCTGGACCGGGGCAACATGCGGGTGATGGAAAAGGGGTACAGCGCGTTCGATGAGTGGTCGGAGGCCATCTTCGCCGAGGAAGAAGCCGTACGGCACCGGCTGTCCAGGAAGATCGCCGAGGAGACGGAATGGCTGCACAAGGGCGTCACCGCACGCCGCAAGCGCAACCAGGGCCGCCTGCGCGAACTGCACGCGCTGCGCGACCGGCGGCAGAAGCAGTTGAAGCAGCCCGACAAGATCGAGCTGGACCTGAACGACGGCCCGCCCGCCGGGCGCCGTATCGTCGAGGCCCGCAACATCAGCAAATCCTATGGCGGCAAGACCATCATCGACGGCTTTTCGACCCGGATCATGCGCGGCGACAGGGTCGGGATCGTCGGCCCCAACGGCGCGGGCAAGACCACCCTGATCAAGCTGCTGACCGGCGAACTGCGCCAGGATTCGGGCCAGATCAAGCTGGGCACCAACCTGGAGGTCGCCTATTTCGACCAGACCCGCGCCACGCTGGATCCCAAGCTGACCCTGTGGGAAACCCTGACCGACAAGGAAATCGGCGGCGGCGGTGATTCGGTCAACGTTCAGGGCGCGGTGCGCCATGTGGTCGGCTATTTGAAGGACTTCCTGTTCGACCCGGACCAGGCGCGCCAGCCGGTGGGCGCGCTGTCGGGCGGCGAGAAGAACCGGCTGCTGCTGGCCAAGCTGTTCACCAAGGAATCGAACGTGCTGGTGCTCGACGAGCCGACCAACGACCTGGACATGGACATGCTGGACGTACTCGAGGACATCGTCGCCTCCTATGCCGGCACCGTGCTGCTGGTCAGCCACGACCGCGATTTCCTCGACCGCATGGTGAGCAGCACCATCAGCTTCGACCCGGACGGCAAGGTGCGCGAGTATGCCGGCGGCTATTCGGACATGCTGATGCAGCGCGGCGGCGAGAAGGCGATCCTGGCCGCGCTGCCGCAGCCCGAGCCGGTGAAGCCGAAGCAGGTCGAGACGCCGCGCGCCGCGCCCCGGGCGCGCATGACCTACAAGGACCAGCGCGAGCTGGAAAACCTGCCGGGCGAGATCGAGGCGCTGGAGCGCGACATCGCCCGCATCGAGGGGCAGCTGGGCAATCCCGCGGGCCTTGATGGCGACGGCATCGCCAGGCTGGCCAAACTGCTGGAAACCGCGCAAAGATTGCTGGAGCGCAAGAACGACCGCTGGCTGGAGCTGGAAATGGTGCGGGAGGATCTGGAGGGCGCGGCGTGAGCCCGGCGCCCATGCCGCTGGGCGGCGCCTTCGTCACCTTCGCGGCCAGCGACGGCGCCGAGCTGCGCTACGCGCTGTGGCCCCGCGAGGGCGCGCGCGGCACGGTTACCCTGCAAGGCGGTTTCACCGAGTTCATCGAGAAGCATTTCGAGAGCGTCCAGGACCTGCTGGACCGGGGCTTCGCCGTTGCCGCCATGGACTGGCGCAGCCAGGGCCTGTCGCAGCGGAGCCTGGCCAATTCGAACAAGATCCACGCCACCAGCTTCCGCCGCTACGCCGACGACCTGCAGGAATTCCAGGACCGGATCGTGACCCCGGCGCTGCCGGGGCCGTATCTGATCCTCGCCCATTCCATGGGCGGCCATATCACCCTGCGCTACCTGCACAACCGGCCGCCGTCGATCGCGGGCGCGGTGCTGTCTTCGCCGATGATCGACATCGCCCTGCCGGCCGGGCTACGCTGGGCGATCGCCGCGGTCGTCAACGGCGCGGTCAGCCTGGGCTTCGACGAGGCTTACGCGCCGGGCGCCCGTGACTACGGCCCGTGGAAACAAGAGTTCCAGGGCAACGTCCTTACCTCCGACCCGGTCCGCTTCGCCGACGCCCATTCCTGGATCGCCCGGAACGCCAGACTGGCATCGGGCGGCGGTACCTATGGCTGGCTGAAGGCCGCGCTCCGCTCGACCAGGCTGTTCGACGACCGCGCCTATCTGGACTTGTTCCGCACGCCGATCTGCATCGTCCAGGCGGGCGACGACAAGGTGGTGTCAAACGCCGCCCAGGACCGTTTCGCCGAGCGCGTGCCGAGCTGCGAGCTGCACCGCATCGACGGTGCGCGCCACGAGCTGCTCAAGGAGCGCGACGAACTGCGCGATAAGTTCTGGGGGTTTTTCGACGGTTTCGTGGCCAGAATTTTATAGTCAGCGCCGCGTGCCATGTCCGATGGCACGCGGATCAGGCATACTGGATGCTCAACCATCCCTGCAGAGGCTGAAGTGGACGCGATCAGGCCGGAACGGAAGCTGCTCAAGCTGCTCGCGGCGGGCACCGTGGGTCTTGTCCTCGGTCTGGCGATCACCGTCGGACGGATCATATCGATCGCCCCGACACCGCAGGACGAACTGGCGGCGGCGCTCGACAACAACGCCGTGTTCCAGTTTGCCATCCGGCACGACGCGTCGCTGCGCGAGATTTACCTGGGACGGCTGAAAAACGCCTATGCGTTCGGCGGCGTGGCAGCCTCGTCGTCGGAAGCCCATGCCATCGGCCAGGAAATCGGCCGCACCTTCGCCTCGACGCTGCTGGCGGCGGCGTCCGACGCGGCGCTCGCTGATTTCCTCGACGTCACCACCCAGTACCTTTCCGAGGCTTACGAGCTCGACCCGGATGGCTGCTACGCCTTCGCGCGCGGACGGGCGGAGGTCGGCCAGTCCATGCTGCCCGCCGAGGTCAGCGGCAAGCTTGCCAACGCCATGCTCAACATCGTCGCCACGGCAACAAGCCGTCCCGTGAAGATGAGCGCCGAGGAATGGGCAGCCGGCCGCGCCAGGGTCGAGGAAATCCGGGCCAGCATCGCCCAAGGCGAGGAGGCGGCGATGATGTATTTCGGCGACTATACCGGGCAGCCGGCGACGACGGCCGCCGAACGCAAGGGCACCTGCCTTTTCCTGACGCGGGTCTATCAGGACATCGTGCGGACCCAGGTGCCGCTGCGCTATCAGACGCTGCGCGCCTTGTCGGCGCCGAAGCCGGCCGGCCAGAAGCAGCAGGGGTCGTCGAAGAACAGCGTTTGAGGTGGCCATTGATCGACTGGACTCAACTGCTGATGGCGCTGGGGTTCGGGACGGCCGGCGCTGCGCTCGGCGCCGGTATCGCGTTCCTCGTCACACGCCGCGCGCCGGCGAACCGGCCGCGTAGCGTCTACCTGTCCGCCTTCGTCGGCCTGGCGCTCGCCGTCGGCATCGGGCAGGTGGTGTTCCCGCCGCCCACCAACGCGGAACGGATCGCCCGCGAGATCGACAATGAGGCCGTGTTCCGCGTTGCCTTTGCCAATGAGCCTGGCCTGCGCGGCAAGGTCATCGAACGGCTGGAGCAGGCCCATGAGAAGGGCGGCCAGGAAGCATATCTGAAGGAATCCGAGAAGATCGCGTTCGAGCTGTCGCAGCAGTTTTTTCCGAAGGTGGTGTCGCGCGCGTCGGCCGAGGCGCTGGACCAGTTCCTCGACTTCGCCCTCGCCATGATCGAGGACCGCTACGAGCATGCGCCCGACGTCTGCTACGCCTATCTCGCCGGCGGCGGCGACGCGGCGGCGGGCGGCCTCGCCGACCTGCCGGTCCGCATTCAGCACCAGGCGCAGGACGCCATGGAGGCGGTGGTCGCGTCGGCCGAGAAGGCGGCAGTCGACATGTCGGATACGGAACGGCAGGACGCCATGGCGCACCTCAACCGTATCGTCACCGACATGATGCAGGGGCCCGAGCGCCTGTCGCTCTACGTCGCCGACTACGCCCGATATCCAGCAACCACGCCGGAGACCCGCAAGGGCGCCTGCCTGTTCGCCCTGCGGCTGCACCAGGCCATGAAGGCGGTGCCGCAGCCGCAACGGGCGGCGCTGATTCGCGTGGCCATGGGACCGCAGCCTTAGAGCGCTTTCAGCCAAGGCGGACTCGCCTTGGCGTCCGAAAGCCGCGGCGAGAACGCTAGCGTTACTCGGCGCGCAGCACGTCGCCGCGGACCGGCGCGCCCTCGACCGCCTTGGCCAGCGCGGTCTTCTCGCGCACGGTCTCGATCTCCACCGCGCCTACCTTGTCGACCAGCGTGTCGATGACGACTCCGGTCGCCGGATCAGTCAGCTCCTTGGTCTTGCGGTAGACCGCCAGCTTCATGCCCGGCTTGACGTTCTGGTTGGTGCCGGCGTTGACGTAGACGGCGCCGTTGGTGTTCTCGATCACCAGCGCCGACCACGGCACGTTTTCCATGCCGGTGGCGATCTTCGCCAGCGCCGCCTGGATCGCCTGTTCGGCGGCCTGGCCCAGCGGCGTTTCCTTGAACTGGGTGCCGCCGACCTGGAAATCGCCGCGCTGGTAGAGCGTGGCGTTGAACTCCTTCGATGACGCCAAACCCTCGGCCTTGGAGGTCGAGATGACCTGCCCGGTGGTGGCGTCGATCAGCCGCAGGCTTATCTCGACCACGGCCGTGCTGCCACTCATGCCGACGCCGCTGGTGCCGCCGAACATGCCCGACCCGAGCGAGATGCCGCCGCCCTTGGCCTTGGGACTGAACTTGGTGACCGTGCCCCGGATGATGACGCTGGCGCCGATGAGCTGGCCGGCCTTGGGCGCGGACTCCGCCGTGCTGGCGCCCAGCTTGCCGAGCTGCTGTTCGGCCTCGATGTCACCGTAGCCGAGGCGCTCGACCGCCACGAAGCGCCCGTCGTTCATGATCGCCTCGAGCAGCATCTGCGACATGCCTTCGCCGGTCGCCGCCCCGTAAAGCATGTTGGCGGATTCGAAAGTGCTGACGAACACGGTCTTCTTGGGGCCGGCATAGGGCGTCGCCGCACCTTCGGCGAGGGCGGGACCGGTGAATAGCGCGAAAACCGCCACCACCACTGCCATCTTCGAACGAGGTGTCGCCATGCCCATGCCCCCTGCAGGCCACGCCGCCAGACCGGAGGGCGGGCCGCTTCTGCGAACGAACCCGCCGTCCCGTCGCGGGACGGCAGGCCTCAGATCTTCTTGGCTGGCGCCACGTCGTAGCCCGCCTTGCCCGCCGCGCCCGCGCCCGACTTGTCGTCGGCCGTCTTGTAGGTGATCTTGGTGTAATTGAGCGACAGGCTCTCCATGGGCCGGTCACCGCCCGATGAGGCGCCGCCCTGCGACGACAGGGAATAGCTGCTGACCATCACGTTCTCGAGCTCGTAGGTCAGATATTCCTGCTGGCCGCCGCCGGCTTTCCTCACGGACAGGGTGGCCTTGGGGAAGTGCTTGCCCTGGGCGCAGGCCTGCACCAGCTTTGCCGACGAGGGATCATAGGACTTCGACACCGTGATCGCGCCGGGCCCCTGGGGCGGCGTCACCGGCGCACCCTGGGCCGCGCGGCCCGAGGCGGCGGCCCCGCCGAATCGCGGCGACGCCGGCTGGCTCGCACCGAACGACCAGGACAGGACCTCGATCTCGCCCCGGCGGTCGGCGTCGGCGCTCTCGCCCGGGATGCCCTCAATCTTCAGGTAGATGTCCGCCGCCGCCATAGCGGGCGCGGCCATAACGCAACTCGCAGCCAGGGCGAACAACCCTGCCACGCCGATTTTCGACAACGTCATGATTCATCTCCCCTCATCCATCGGTCCGTGGATCGCCGAGGACCGAACAAATATTACCACTTCGTGAAGGCGAGAGAAAGAATGTTGCGCGACAGCGATCTAGCCGTTGAGTGCCTTCAGCGCTGCCTCGTGCACCCGCCGGTCGCCGGCAGCGAGGATCCGGCCCGCCTTCCACGCCGGCTCGCCTTCCCAGTTGGTGACGATGCCGCCCGCCTGCTCGATGATGGGAATCAGGGCGTGGATGTCATAGGGCTGCATTTTCGCCTCGACGACGAGGTCCACCAGCCCGTGCGCCAGCATGCAATAGGCGTAGCAGTCGCCGCCGAACCGGCGCAGCTTTACCTGCCTTTCCACCCTCTGGAAGGCGGGCCAGTCCACCTCGGGCTCGAACATGTCGGGCGTGGTCGCGTAGAGCACCGCGTCTTCCAGCCGGGCGCAGGGCCGGACCTTGAGGCGAAGAGCGCCCAGGAACGCGCCGTCCGGGCCGCCGGTGAAGCGCTCTCCGGTCACCGGCTGGTCCATGATGCCCACGACCGGTCGGCCATATTCCGCAAGCCCGATCAGCGTGCCCCAGGTGGGAAAGCCGCCGATGAACGAGCGCGTGCCGTCGAGCGGGTCGAGAACCCAGGTGAACCGCTCGCCCCATTCGGCGCCGTGCTCCTCGCCATAGACGGCGTGGTCCGGATAGCGGGCGGCGATCAGCGCGCGCATGGCCGCCTCCGCGTCGCGGTCGGCGGCGGTCACCGGATCGAAGTCGGCGGGGCGCTTGTTGTCGATGGCGCCGACCGCCCGGAACAGCGGCCTGATGACCGCGCCGGCGGCGTCCGCCAGGGTGTGCGCGAAGGCAAGCAGCTCGCGCGCCTCGGCGTCGCTCAGACGCTGTTTGCCGTCGGTGCCAGCCACGGATTTCCCCTTGCGTGCGATGTTTGGCTGCCTAGGTTAGGCACTCCGTTCCAACAGGGGAAGCACCCAAGTGGCTGCCCGCGACTGCGACTTCCTGATCATCGGCGCCGGCATCGCCGGCGCGAGCGCCGGCTATTTCCTCAGCCGCCATGGCAGCGTGGCGCTGCTGGAGCGGGAAAGCGCGCCCGGCTACCACACCACGGGCCGGTCGGCGGCGTTCTACGCGCCGTCCTATGGCGGCGCCAGCATCAGGCCTCTGACCATCGCCTCGGGCCCGTTCCTGCGGCTACCGCCCGAAGGCTTCAGCGACACGCGATTGCTGACCGACCGCGGCGCACTCTACATCGCACGCCAGGACCAGTTTCCGGCGCTCGACGCCTTCGAGGCGGCGCTTCGCGTCTTCGAGCCCGACATCCTCCGCATGGACGGGGCGCAGGCACGCGAGATGTGCGGCGTGCTGCGCGAGGACTACGTCGCCTCCGCGCTGTTCGAGCCCGAATGTGCCGACCTGGACGTCAACGCCGTGCACCAGGGTTTCCTGCGCGGCCTGCGCCACCAGGGCGGCAGCGTGGTCACCGACGCCACCGCCCTGTCCATCGTCCGGACCGGCGGCAAATGGGTCGTCGAGACGCCGTCCGGTGGGTGGAGCGCGCCGGTGCTGGTCAACGCGGCAGGCGCCTGGGCCGACCAGGTGGCGCAGCTCGCCGGGCTGAAGCCCATCGGCATGCGCCCGCTGCGGCGGACCATCGTCATCCTGCCGCCGCCGCCGCTCTATTCGCCGCACTGGCCCGTCGTGCTCGACGTGGACGACCAGTTCTACTTCAAGCCGGAATCGGGGCGCATCCTCGCCTCGCCCGCCGACGAGACGCCCAGCGACCCGGTCGACGCCCAGCCCGAGGAAATCGACGTCGCCATCGCCGTCGACCGCATCCAGCGGGCGGCCGACATCCCGGTGCGCCACATCGACAACAAGTGGGCCGGCCTGCGCACCTTCTCGCCGGACCGCACGCCGGTCGTCGGCTTCGACAACCAGGGGCCCGGCTTCTTCTGGTTCGTGGGCCAGGGCGGCTACGGCATCCAGACCGCGCCGATGATGGGCCGGCTGGCGGAGAGCCTGATCGTCGACCGCAGGATGCCCGAGGAGCTGGACGGCTTCGGCGTCAGCGCCGCCACCTACGACCCCGACCGCTTCGACTGAGGAAAAGCGTATGAAAGCCATCATGTGCCGCGAGTTCGGCGACCTGTCCGTCCTGAAGCTGGAGGAGGTGCCCGATCCCGTCGCCGCGCCGGGCCAGGCGCTGGTGCGCATCCGCGCCTGCGGCATCAACTTCGCCGACAGCATCATGGCGGCGGGCAAATACCAGAACCAGCCGGCCCTGCCGTTCATCCCCGGCTCGGAGATCGCCGGCGAGATCGTCGCCCTGGGCGAGGGCGTCGGACAGTTCGCCGTGGGCGACCGGGTGATGGGCCTGACCGGCGGCGGCTATGCCGAGCTGGCGGCGGTGGACGCCGATCGGCTGACGAAACTTCCCGATGGCCTTGGCTACGAGCAGGCGGCCAGTTTCGCGGTCACCTACGGCACCAGCCATGTGGCGCTGGCGCACCGCGCGCGGTTGAAGCCCGGCGAAACCCTGCTGGTGCACGGCGCGGCAGGCGGCGTCGGCCTGACCGCGGTCGAGCTCGGCAAGATCATGGGCGCGCGGATCATCGCCACCGCGGGCGGGCCGGACAAGCTGGAGATCGCCCGCGCCGCCGGCGCCGACGAGGCCATCGACTACCTGGCCCAGGACATCCGCGACCGGGTAAAGGCGCTGACCGGCGGAAAGGGCGCCGACGTGATCTACGATCCGGTGGGCGGCGACGTGTTCGACGCCTCGCTGCGCTGCGTCGCCTTCGAAGGCCGCATCCTGGTGATCGGCTTCGCCGGCGGACGGGTGCCGCAGATCCCGGCCAACCATGTGATGGTCAAGAACGTCGACATCATCGGGGTCAACCGTCCCGCCTATGACGTGCTGGCGCCGGAGGTGTCGCGGCGCAGCCAGGAACAGCTGCTGGAATGGCTGGCGGCCGGGCGCATCAGGCCGCTGGTCTCGAAAACCTTTCCGCTCGAGCGGGCAGTCGAAGGCCTGGAATCGGTGGTGACCCGCAAGTCCACCGGCAAGGTCGTGATCACGCCCTGAGCCAACTCACGGTAGCAGGGTAATAGTTGTTTCCCGCGAATCCGGCCTGTAACCCATTGTTCACGAAAGATTTCCCGAAATGCCTTGATTCACGGCCGGGGAGTCCTAAAATCAGGCCTGTACCTTCGGCCGCGTTTCTCGCGAGAAGGTACTGCCCTTCGTGGGCGTTTCCTCCCTAAACTTGGGCCACTTCAGGCAACTGGAGTGGCTCTTTTTTTGGTCGCCCGGCGCACAAACGCCGGCCTCGGGCAAGTGTTCCGCCGCCGTAAGGATTTTCGATCAATCCCGGATCAAGCGGCCTTGAGCAGATCCAGCGGCAGGGCGGCCAGCGCCAGGATCAGCGCGCTCATGGCGTCGCGCAGCGGCCCGAAGCCGTCGCTGCGCCCGATGGTGGCCTCGTCCATGTAGAGCGCCCGGTTGATCTCGATCTGCAGCGCGTGGCGGCCTTCGCGCGGCACGCCGTAATGCCGGGTGTTGAAGCCGCCGGAATAGGGATCGTTGCGGACCACCCGGTAGCCTTGCGCGGCGAGCGCCTGCTGCGCCACGGCCATCACCTCGCCGTGGCAACTCCTTCCGTAGCGGTCGCCGAGGATGAAGTCAGGCACGGCCGCCCCGGCACTCTTCAACGGCATGTCACCCCACGAGCCGCCGACCGACGGCATGGAATGGCAGTCGACCAGCACCGCGCAGCCGAACTGGGCATGGGTGCGGTCGAGCAGGCGCGACAGCGCCTGGTGGTAGGGCTTGTAGACCGCCGACACCCGTCGCTCGGCCTCGGCAAACGGCATGCGACCGTGATAGATGGCGGTACCGCTCGCCACCACGCGGGCAATGGTGCCCAGCCCCGCGGCGACGCGGCCGGAGCGGGCGTTGACGAATTCGGGCAGCGGCCCGTCGAACATCTCCGGGTCCAGCTCCCACGCCTCGCGGTTCACGTCCAGATAGGCTCGGGCATAGGTGGCCTGGATCAGCGGCGCGCCGAGATGGGGCGCGGCGCCGAACAGCTCGTCCACATAGGCGTCCTCGGACGCGCGCAGCGTGTGCGGGTCGAGACGGGACGACGTGACGAAATCCTCCGGGTAGTAGCGGCCGCTGTGCGGCGACGAAAACACCAGCGCCGCCGTCTGGCGCGCCGGCTCGGTCACCAGGCACGCAGGCGGTCCGGCATCCGTGCCGGGCGCGGCTTGGGCTTTCAGTGCGGGTTCGCTGGGGATCATCGTCCGATCATCTGGTGCCGGATGCGCCTCCGGCAAGGCGCTCCACATGGAAGTATGACGGATTTTGGTCCCGGGGCAACAAGCCGGACGCGAAACCGGCCGGGCGTCGCATTCCGGCAACAAAGGCCGGCAATACAGGTCTTGCACCGACGGACGTTTTGCTTATAGTCCGCGCCGATCCCGAGGGGCGCATAGCTCAGTGGTAGAGCACTACGTTGACATCGTAGGGGTCGCAAGTTCGAACCTTGCTGCGCCCACCATTCCTCTCAATAACTTAGCTCAAACACCGGCCTCGGCTGTGAGCTCCAGCAATCAAATAGCAATCGAGAGAAGCCATCTCGCCTGCTGCGGCGGCCTTTTGTTGATTGGAGAAGGTGTCATGAAGATGCGCCCCTCCACCCCCCAGTGTGGTCGAACCACCCTCCCATAAGCGCACGCCCGGCTCACGCCTCTTGATGAGAATTTTTTCAAAAAATTTTGATTTTCCAGGTCCTGCCGTACGGCTGTTGACGCTTGTCCCTCAACTAAAAATCCGCACGCCCAGCGTAACCATGTCCGAGCCGGTCACTTAACGTCCAAGACGGCTTCGTGCGCAGCTACCGGCGAACCGGCAGCTGCTAAGATAAAAGCGCGAAACGTCCAGAAGGGAATACCGGGCGGCGGGGAGCCGGCATCATGGACCCATCCCCAACCCTAGCCGAATTTCTTCGGGAGGTTGGCTTCCTAACGCACCATCCGATGCGCTGCGACGCCCGGTTGCGGCCGGCGAGACTGTGAACGAGCCCAGTCTCTCTACGCCCGAAAGCGACTCCCGCCGCCGTGTATCAATTATCACCCTTGGGCGAGTGCGCGCCAGACGAAGCCAGGGATCGCGATAAGGTATGCGGTGCGGTTATATTGGGCGCCACTAAGCGTGAAATTTGATGGAAGCTGCGATGACCGCAAAGAGCTGGTTTGATATCGACCCGTCTGAACCATTGACGGCGAGCCAGGTGGAAGATCTGGAGCGGCTGTGGTCCCGCCATGGGGGGCTAATGGATGGCGATACCGCGTTCATTCCGGAAAGGCGGTTCTGGGAGTTCGCACGCGCGCTGGCACAGCAGGTCGCGTGGGACCTCCGCGCCGGCACTGCTGAGGAAGAAGGCGATCGTGCCTATCTCATATGGCTCGGAAAACGTCCGTAGCGCGATGGCGGAGCTAGAGTCCCTTGATGAATTTTCGCAGATTGTCAGCTGTCCGATCCCTTTCGTGGTCGCTTGGCAGCACAGAAGGCGGGCATGACTACATCGTCGAGAATCCTGCTTTTTGGCATCAGCCGGAGTGCCCAAGCACGTGGCACGCCCTTTTTCGAAGGGCATGGAATTTTGATCATGGCTTTGTCGCTCGTGCATGATGCTTAAGCTTGGCTTGAGCTAAACAATTGTTTTACTTGCATGTGATCTCGTTTTCGACGGGTTTTCGATCACCATCAAGCTCGATTACCATTTGTGAAGCGGCGGGAATCTACCCCCACAGGAAGCCAACAGGTCATAGTACAACTGGCGGGCCTCGCGCTCGACCAAGCCCCAATGATTGACTAGTTTCTTATAAGCGGCCTCGCGATTGTCGCGAAACGCCCGCACCGCAGTGCGCTCGTCGGTAATATCGACCTGGCGTTGGACCATGATGACCCAGTAGACCGCGAGTGCGAGGTCGTCCGCTTCACCAAGGAACACGGCGCTCCTGAGCCACTCGTCGCTCATGTCGGCCAGACCTGAATGATAGTCGCGAAAGCGTCGAACCGAATGGTGAAGGCGCTTGGTATAGCGGTACTCGGCAAGGGCGCCCGCCAGCGCAATCTCCACCTCCACCAACGCCAGCACCATCCAGGCCCGCCACTCCAGGCTGTCCGCGCTGGCCTCTGGAGAGGGCGCAGGGAACGCCGGGTCGAGGTGGTCATATTCGACCCGTACCGCACCGTCCGCGCGAACTTCGATGTCATGCACGGATCGGTCGTTTCCCCGCGCGACCGCTGCGCAGCCAGCAGCGTAGAGGCACGCCGCCCAGATCTCGTCACGACCGCCCTTCATCCCTTAGCCCCCTTGCCCCTGTAACCTCGCACCGCTCCATTGTCGGTAGCATCGACGTGGTCTAGGGTCGCCTGCACATACAGGATTGTGGCTGTACGTAAGACTCGGTGACAAGAGTGACCGTAGGCGCCCGGCTGCCCAAGGTTGCTGGACATCTGAAAATGGCCTAACACCTATACCACTGTCTCGATGGAGGCTGCCTTCAATGCCAAGCAGATCAGGATCAATCTAGATCGTCTTCCATTTCCGGAAGTGACCAGCGTTTTCTCGGCAGAGTTCCGCCAAGTAGAAGCCGGATGGCAGCCCGTGGTATTGTCCACGGGCAAGCAGCGCACGGCCTTTTCTGCCAGCCATCTCTACGACCCCTTTCCTGAGATTATTGCCTGGCTGGAAGTGGTAGCCCGAGGAGGTGCCCGGCGGGTCAAGATCGACCTCGAAGGCGTCGACCTGTACCTATTGGCATCCGACGTGCCGGATCACCTGCTTGTGCGCATCACGGTTGCCTGGACGGAGAGCCAGTCGTCTGCACCTGTCGTCGACATGGACTTCGTCGCGCCGAGAAAAGAGTTCTGCCGCCGCTTCTATAGGGCGTTCCGAACTCACGTCGAGAGCGACCGCTGGGATAGTCAGGAATGGGTTGCTTGCACGATGGAACGCGACGTGAGCCAACGCGGTCTGGAAATCTTACCTGAGGAACTGGCGTCGCTCGATGCCGCCACCCTCAATGAACTCCTATGGAAGCTATACCCATCGTACCATCTTTTATTTAGCAGCACTCCAGACCCCGGCACGCAGGTCGCGCGCTTCGCGCAGTATGCTCTTTCCGGAAAGCGTCCCCCCGACTTTATCGAAATTCCCACACCCCTTTTCTTTGTGCCGATAGAGTTCGATTTATGCACGGCCGAGGAGCGCACCGCAGAGATCCGGGAGTTATTGAGCGAGCAAGTCAACTCGTGGCACGGCACGGACCTGACGCTACTCCATTCCGCATTCCTGGATCGCCTTTGAGCCCGGGGAGCTATCGAACAATCCGACTGATCGCCGAAAGCTGACGAACCCAACCCGGTGCCGCAAAGCCGGTGAATGACGTCGGGCGCCGCTGAAACTCATTGCTTCGACCCATCATAGCCTGGAGCTAAGCTAGGAAATCAGCCTCTCATTCAGGGGTGTAAATGCTTGTGACCGGCGAACGTAAGCCAGCGTCAATGTTGCCCGAAAGGGGACCGACTGCATTTAGGGTAGATGCGATCAGACCCGACGTTCGACGGGCAGTGTGGACTAGCGCGCTGGAGGCGCGCTCCATCCTTTTGCCAAGGAAGCGATTAGGACGCTTCTGCGAAACGAAGTACTTCCCGAGGCAGAGGCCGGATATCCACTGCGCTGTCAATGATCGCCGATCCGTTTGGCCCGAAACACAGGTTGAAACGGCGGCCCGGTTCCTCTGGTAAGCTGCGTAGGCGCCGGCACAAGAGGTCGGCCAAGGCCGAGTCTTCCACTGCTATGATGACCTGCCTCCCCATCCGTCGGATCGCGGAAAGCGCCTCGACAAGATTCAAGGCACGGTAATCGTCGATATGCTGGACGGGGTCATCCAGCAGCAGCGAACGTAACCGGCACCAAGGCCGCGAAAGATGGATGGCGAGCAGGAAGGCGAGGCCCGCCGCCCGCCGCTGCCCGCTGCTGAACAGAAACTGTGGATTCCGGCCGTCGCCCACCGTGAAATTGAGCGACGCACGCACTTGCCCCCCAAAGTCCGTCTCAATCTCTCGCCAATCCGTATGCGGCCGGAGGCGCTGGTACAGTTCCTTGAGGAGCGGAAGGACCGTGTCGAACTGCTCAGTGAGGATCTGATTGGCAACGGCTTTGGCGGCATTGTCGATTTGCTTGGCCGCCTCCACCGCGCGCTCGGCCGCCATGGTGCGCGAGGCTTCTACTTCCACAATGTTTCGAAGCTGCGCAATTCGCGCCTCCAGCGCGGTGACACGATCATGGGCGCCGGAGGCCTCGAGAATGAACAATGCATGCTCGAGCTGCGCGGTCTCCTCCTGCCGCTTGAGGACGACGGTCCTGATCTGCTCGGGATTTAGGGGATCGGCCGTCAGACCATAACGCTCAAAGACAGCGCGAACCGCGACAAGCGCTTGGGCGGAGCGCGTTCGGCGAGCATCGAGATCTTCCAGCTTCCGCTTAGCCGCCGCGAGCTCTTGCTCGGCCTGGCGGGCCAGCAATTGCGCCTTCGCCAAGGCGTCGGCTGTCCTGGCCGCCGCCTCGCCACGGGCCTGCAAGCGCGCCCGGGCCGCTTCGATCGCGGCGGCGAATTCGGCATCCCCACGGGCAGCGTCGCACAGCGGACAATGCCCCTCGACCAGCCCGATCTCTTCGCCATGCTTGAGCAAGGCGACCATATGGGCAGCGAAGGAATCTGCCTCCTGCTCCGAAGCAGCCGCACGTTGTGCATCTTCGAGGGCCGCCAGCGCCATACTCTGACTCTGCTGGAGTGCTTCCGTCTGTGCCGCAAGCGCGAGTGCATTGGCAAGACCTTCGTCCGAAGTGAAAAATTGTTCCTCCGCGACCGTCGCTTCGGCCTGGACGATTGCATCCATCAAAACAGGGACCGACTGCTTGCGTTCTGCGACCCGGCGTCTGAGCGCTTCGGATCGATCTCCGCTCGTGGTGACAATGTCGGGCGCGATTAGTTGGATGATCTCTTCGGCCTCGGATACGTCGGCTTGGCGTTCGGCAATGCTGCGCGCTTCGGTCAGCGCCGAAAGCGCTCGGCCCAGATCGGACTGCGCCTCGGTCAGCTTCGCGTCCTGCGTCCGCTTGGCGGCGGCGGCGGCCTTGCCAAGCTCGTTCGTCCGCGCGGAATGGTCCGGCCCCGCGAGGCCGCCGATCGCCGCGCGAACCGCTTCGAAGCGGGCCTGCTCCGGAAGATCGAGGCTGAGGCCGGACAAAGTTTCATCCCGGATGAGCGTGGTTTGGACGAGAGTGTCCTGCCATAGGGACTGGGCCATTTGATCGGAGCAGATTTGCTTCGCCACCTCTTCAAGCGAGCCTTGCAGACCGCGCTCGCGGCTGCGGACGATCTTGAACGCCTGGCCATCCGGCGCAATCAGCCCAATCTCGACGTACTGGGCTGCCGGCGAGCCGTCGCCGACCCACCAGATGTGGCTGTCTAAGCCGCCGCCCTTGGCGCCCTTGACCGCATATTTGTTGATCGTGCCAGTAAAGGCATAGTCAATCGCGTCGAGGATCGTGCTCTTGCCGGCCCCATTGCGGCCGGTGAGCACGACGAAACCGGCGGGGAAATCGAAGCGCGTGGCGTCTTTGAAACCCCGGAAGCCGGCGACCTCGACGTAAGAAAATCTCATTGTCGTTCACCGAGCAGGCGGACCGCCTCAGAAACCGGAATCTCGGGGTCCAATATGGCATGCGCCGCCTGGGGCGCGATGTCCGCGATCCGTTTTTGTAAGCGCGCGGTCAGATCCTCATGCTGTAGCGCCGGCTGATATTGAACGGGAAGTACGGGCAGCAGCACCCGCACCAGGTCCTCGCGGCTGGCAATATCGCAAGCCGCGACCTTGCGCGTCCGGTCCAGATCCTCCTCGACCCAAGTGACCTCGCGTTTTTGCACCGCATCGGTCGAGCCGGCGCACAGGAACACGCAATAGACGTTCCATGCCTTCTCGCTTGCGGCGCGAATGTCGGCAGCGAAGCGGGTCAGGATCTCGCTTTCAAAGGCTTTCCACCCTTCGACCAGCTCGCCCGCTCGGTCGAAGGCGCTGCAGAAGCCGACTAGCGCATCGTCCTCGAAGCAGACGACCGGCCGGTGGCCCACCGAGCTTAGGCGGACCGTGAACCCGGCATCGCGCAGCAGTATCTGCGACGTGGAGAGCAGATCGATCACAGACCCAGCTCCGTGCGCGCGTCGGCGCGGGTCAGCCATTTCGCGCCGCCGCCCGGGGCAGGGCTGACGATGCTCGCACCCTTTCCGGTCGCGATCAGCCTGGCGGGGACGCCGAGGTCTATGGCACCGGCGCACAGGACGATGTCGGGCTGCGCTAGGTTTGGCGGCTCCTTATGGGCTTCCTTTACATCGCTAAGGCCGCGGCCGGCGCCGTTGACGATCCGCACGGTCCGCCCGCCATGTGTCAGCCATGCGCCGGCCTGTACGGCGCCGTCATTGCCAAGCTCGATATGGGCTAATGCCGCTTCGGCGGCGTCCGCCGGCGGCGCCTTCTGTATCGAAGCCCGCGTATAGGGGATGCCTTCCACATCCCGGCGCAGATCGTAAAGCGCGTCGCAGGTCAGGTCGTCCGGGGACGGCACATGCGCGATCCCTCTCGCGGTGGCGAGTGGCTGTCCCAGTGCATAGAATTTCCTCGCCCAGCTTCGCGAATACGCAATGCGCAGTTCTTCCAGGATGTCGTCGCCGGATTCCTGGATATGCTCGAAGGCGGTACTCATCGTCGTCAATTTGTCCCACAACTGCGCTGCCTTTGCCTTGAGGCCGGCGCTCGGCATCGGGTCGATCACCGTCACAGAAAGGGCGTTGGTGATGGTGAACGCATTCTCCAAGACTTCGTTGAGGTAACCCCAATCGGTCCAGAAGCCGACGACCACCAGGTGCCGACCCGGCAGGTGAAGGTTCATCCATTGCGAACAACTCTGGACCCGCGCCTTGATGGCAGGCTCGGCCAGTTGCGCCGTCGTCCACAACGTTGCCCGCCGCCCACGCTGCATACAGCCATGGATCTTCAGGAGCGGCCCGTAATCGGCGGCGAAGGCAGTGGCCTCCTGTCCGGTGAGCGCGCCCTGCATGGCGACCTTGTGCTGCTCGGCCCAGCGCTCGATCATCGTGTCGAAATTGGCGGAAAGAGCGGCATGCGCACCCTTGCTAACGAGCAGATCGGCGATGGCCGCGTGCCCCTTGTTCGGCACGCCCGACAAATCGTTCCAAGGCACCAGCGGTATGAAGATGGACTCGAAATCATTCCTGGCGTGGAAATGGCCCGCCAGCTTGTCGACATCATATTTGAGGCCGGCATCCAGCACTTCGTTGGCGACCCATTTGTCGTAGCAGATTTCGGCGACGCGGGCAGCGGACGGGAGGAAGCTGGGCGACGGCATGGAAAGGCCGGCGCCACACAAGAAAACCAGTGTGCCGTTGTCAATTGCGCCGAGCAGCTTCGTCTTGAGTGCGGCGCTGATCGTCATTCCTGCCCCTCTGAGGTCAGCCTTATCCTAGTCCAGTTACGCGCAATATTGTACTCTCAGAAAGCCAAGCGGAGATGTTGCCGGACCATCTGGTGGCTGCCTTTGAGTTTCACGAATTCAAGCCCGAATGGCGAATAGGGCGTTAAGAGGGCCAGCAGCTGCCGACTCTTAGCGGACTTATGACGGTTCGGGGCTAAGCCGGAGCACAGGACCCACAGTACGATGTGCTGAGCAGGAAGGTTGCGGACAAACTTCTCGATGCACTCTCTGCGGACGTCGGGAAGCACATCAGGGAAGCCGTCGTTCCGGCCCTCAAAAGCTTTTATCGGCCCACCTGGGCGAAGAGGCCGGCACGGGATGAAAGCTGGAAATGACGGAGAGAATCGTCAAGCCGTCAATTCCACTATCCCACCGCACTACCCGAAAATCACTATGCAGAGATGGCATACATATGCGACGGAGACCGCCGACCTTTGACGAAATCCTGCAACGGTTGCAAGAACTCGAAGCAGAGATCAACGGCGAGAACGACGCATCCTTAAGAGGCATTCGCGGTTGAGTTACCAGAGCCGAAATCTGATAGGATCTTCTAGTTTCACGCACTCCCGGGAGTCGCACGATGTTCGACAATATATTTCTCAGAACGGACATAAAGGGCCCCAAAGATGAAATTCCCCGCAGACTCTATGTCCGGATAGATGCCATCGAGCCTGATCACATCGTCTACGATGCGGTCAGCGCACAATTCTTCGACGGACTGCCCCCTATTGCCGGCATTGCAGGCTGGGCAGAATATTCGTCCAAGGTTCCGATCTTCCTGCTCGTCCTGCCTTCCCCGATCCATTCCTCATTGGTCCAGCTGTTCGAAAACGCTCAAGCCTCCCTGCCGTGGCTGGAAGTGGTCATCAGCCGAGGCGGCGACGCGCAGCTCTTCTTCAATCTCTTTGCCGAGCCGCTGCCGGTCACCATGGACGATTGGCAAGTTGTACCACCCAGCCTTGCCCGGAGATTGAATGCAGCCGTCGATCTTTCGGGTTCTGCCAGCAGTTCCGCACAGATCCAGAGCGTCGTCGACGGGATAACGGGCAAGATCGAATGGGTTGGCATCTATGATGTCGGACAGGGCAATGCCAATGGCCTTTGCGACATGTTTGAGCGGCCGCTAGCCTACTATGACCTGGGAGGCGGCGTGGCCGCCAACAGGTCCACCTTTCCAGCCGCGATGGGCGATTTTTGCTATGGGGTCTCTCCGCCTGTCATCCTTTCGCACTGGGATCACGATCACTGGTCCTCGGGACCACGCTACAAGGGCGCACAGGGTCTTGTCTGGATCGTGCCGATCCAGAGGCTCGGTGCGACACACGCGACCTTTGCAGCGGGTCTGCTCGCGGCGCGCAAACTGCTCGTCTGGCCTTCAGGCCTGTCTTCGATCACCAGTGGCCAGATGACGATCGTGAAATGTACCGGCGCCGCGAAAAGCCGGAACCACTCCGGTCTAGCCATGTCGGTGAGAGGCCCCGGCGGAGAACCGCCCATTCTCCTGACCGGCGACGCACGCTATTCCGCCGTCCCGCCGGCACGCCATGGCAGCTTCACATCGATTGTCGCGCCGCACCACGGCGCGGACATGAAAAGCCGCCTTGTTCCCACCGGCACGAGCCAGGCTGGCGCCCGTGTCGCCTACTCATTCGGCCAAGGCAATACATACGGTCATCCCGCTACGGTGACCGAACAGGATCATCATGGATCCGGCTGGCCGCACGGCTCCCGGGGCGGGTCACCGCCAATCGAAAGGACCACCTGCAATCGGACGTCCAGCGGCCTCGGACATATCGGCCTTGGATGGAGACGGAACCCTATGCTACCCGGGCACACCTGCGGTTCGCTAACGTGCACGGTCGGCCTCAGACAAACTTAACGGAGGGGTACAGGTCCGCACGACGTCATGCCATCCAGGGCCCACCTCTATTCCTCTGCCCGTGGCCTCGAATGGGCGCCCGTGTCAGCGGGACGCGCACCGTGCCCATGTCTCAGGATATCTCAGCGAAGTCATCATC
This sequence comes from Candidatus Kuenenia stuttgartensis, assembly GCA_943329845.2. Lineage (GTDB taxonomy): Bacteria > Pseudomonadota > Alphaproteobacteria > SMXS01 > SMXS01 > RI-34. Next base: position 99,071 of record CALQFM020000001.1, read on the forward strand.
TCCCTCGAGCCAGGGAATGATTCTGTCCATGATACTCATGATGGTACCTGTACGAAACGCGCACTCCCAGACGACGGCAACCCTCCAGCTATCGGCATGCAATGCCGCCAGGTTTCGTGCATCCCTCGCGACATTTGCGGCGAACTTGACGGACCAGAACTCGGGTCTCGTGGACGGCGTTGTAGCAAACCGGCAATTCTCATGCCGGTGCCAGAAGCATCCCCGGACCTCGATCACGGCGCCCCATTTCGGCAGCACGATGTCCGGCCGGCCGGGCAGGCGGCGATCATGAAGGCGAAACCGGAATCCATAGGCATGCAGGGCCCGCCGCATCTGGAGCTCCGGGCGCGTGTCCGAGCCGCGAATTCCGGACATCATGCGCGAGCGCGTTGCAGGGTCGACGATGTCCGCCACCGGATGTTCCTTGGAAAGGGCGCCACGACCTGGTATTGCCAATCGGCAACGAAAACTCAACTGGTGGCTGGGGGATGAAGTTCAAGGTTGTCGACCTCTTTGCCGGACCTGGCGGGTTGGCGGAAGGCCTTTCGGCTGTCCGCGGCACCGACGGGGAGCAGACCTTTGAGATGGCGCTGTCGGTCGAGATGGACAAGGCAGCATTCAGGACGCTGCGCATGCGCAGCTTCGTCCGGCAGTTCCCGGAGGGCCTTCCTTCCGAATACTATGGCTACATCAGGGGCGATCTTACGGTCAGCCAGCTTATCTACTGCCACAAGGCCAAGTGGAAGGCGGCCCGCAGGGAGACCCTGAGGCTCGAACTCGGCAAGGAAGGAAGCGAGGAGCGCCTGACACCACGGCTCGATGCCGTCGTCGAGAACCCGGCGGACGGCATCATCCTCGTAGGCGGACCGCCCTGTCAGGCGTATTCGCTGGTGGGCAGGGCGCGCAATCGCGGCAAGGTCGGCTATGACCCGCTCAAGGATCGCCGGTACTTCCTCTACGAGGAGTATCTTAAGGTCCTCCGACACCTGCGGCCAGTCGCCTTTATCATGGAGAACGTGACGGGTCTGCTGTCCGCAAGGGCCGACAACGAACGTGTGCTCGACCGTGTGCTACGGGGGCTTCGGGATGCGGGCGGCACAACGAACAGTTACGAACTTTACGCGCTCTCGGGCCAGCCTGCAGATCGGGGACGGGAGTTCGTGTTGCGGGCGGAGCATTATGGTGTTCCACAGCGCCGTCATCGCATCATCATTATCGGTTTCCGGTCGGATATTGCCTCTCCCGACCCAAGGCTGCAGCTCCAGGGATTGAGACTTAAGCCGTCTGACCCACCAACGACGGTCCATGATGTGCTGTCGGATATGCCGCCACTTCGAAGCTCGCTGTCGCGCGGCCGCGAAGACAGCTGGAGTTTGTGGCGCGCCGAAGTCGTCAGGCAGATCCGGCGCGCCGCGGAGGCAACTCTCGCGGATGTTGCCGAGGGGCGATCCGGAGTGGAGGAGCTGCCTCCGGTCGCGAGCCTGCTGACGGGGATCGCCAGCGACCTCGAGGGTATGAACGATATGTTGCCGACCAGTTCGACGGTGACCGGCGGGGTTCACAACTGCGAACTTGCGCAATGGCTTCTTGATCCGGATCTGCTCACGCTGCCGAATCACGAGGCCCGTTCGCACATGCCCGAGGACCTCGCGCGTTATGCATTTGCCGCTGCCTTCGGCGAAGTACACAAGCGATCGCCCAAGTCCGATCTCTTCCCTCGAGGGCTGGCGCCATCGCATCAGAACTGGGAAAGCGGAAAGTTCGCCGATCGCTTCCGCGTGCAGTGCTTCGGCGACGCGGCAACGACCGTAACCAGTCATATCGCCAAGGATGGGCACTATTTCATCCATCCGGACCCCATCCAGTGCAGGAGCCTTACGGTCCGTGAAGCTGCGCGTCTACAGACGTTTCCTGACAACTACCTCTTCTTGGGAAACCGGACGCAGCAGTTCAGTCAGGTGGGCAATGCCGTGCCCCCGATGCTGGCTTATAAGATTGGCGAAGCTTTGCGGGACGCCCTGGTGGCAGCCTTGGAGCCGAGTCCGAAGCCCGAATGAAACGGCGCAGCTGCCTCGACGCGCCGCATCCGATACCTCTTGCGGCAGGACCGGGTCACCGTGCACCATGCAGGATATATTGGGGGGAATTGCTTATGACCACGCCGCAAGTCGCCGCGTTTATAAATCAGCTGCGGATTCAGCTGGCGAGCGTGGACAGCATCGACGAGGCAGTTCGGGTCCTGCGCCGGGATCTGGAGGGCATGATGCGAGGTGCGCTTCGGCCTGAACAGGAAGATGATCTGGCCGCCGCCACCGAAGAGCTGCGCCGCTCCCTTGGCCCGGTCGAGATCCTCCGGGTCAACTCCATGTTCCGTACCCACACGCCATGGTACAGCGGACCATCCGAAACAGATCGCCACTGGCATGCCCTGAGGGCCTATCTGGTGGAGGCCAAGGGTTGGCCAGAGACAACCGTCGACGGCAGCATTGGTCGTTCCTCTACCGAGATCGTTTCGCTACTTGCCAACCCGGCAGGCGACAGCTTCGCCTATCGCGGGCTCGTGATCGGTCATGTGCAGTCTGGAAAGACGGCAAACATGACCGCCGTCATCGCGAAGGCGGTGGATGCCGGTTACAACCTCGTGATCATTCTCGCCGGCATAACTAACAAGCTGCGTAGACAGACACAGGGCCGGATGGAGAAGGATCTCGCAAACCGCTTGCGTGATCTGTGGATCCTGCAGACCCGGCCCGACGAACTTGGCGATTTCAAGATGCCGCCAAATGGCGGGTTCCAGATGCCAGGGGGCGGGACCGTCCAGATGGCGGTCGTGAAGAAGAACGTGGCCCCCTTGGGACAACTACTCAAGACCATCGAAAGGACGATGCCCGTCATCCGGAGAAGCCTGCGCGTGCTGATCATTGATGACGAGGCAGACCAGGCCAGCATCAATACGGCCTCAGGCGAGTTCGATATGACCCGCATCAACCGTCAGATCCGAGAGATACTCAAGGAATTTCCGGCGAACTGCTATGTGGGCTACACCGCAACGCCCTTCGCGAACGTGCTGATCGACCCATATGCCGATGGCGGGCGCGAACTCGACGACCTTTACCCGAGGGACTTTATCACCGCCCTTCCCACGCCGGATGGCTATTTCGGCACGGAGCGCCTGTTCGGCCCCGAACCTGCCGATGCATCCTCCCTCCAGCCCGAGGAGGAAGGGCTTGATGTCATACAGCCGATAAAGGATGAGGAGGCGGCGGTTCTCCAGCCGGCGCGCCGCGCCGACAAGGATACATTCCAGCCGAAGCTGCCCGAGTCCCTGAAGGACGCGGTGTTATACTTCCTCGCGTCGTCGGCCGCGCGCCGGTATCGGGGACATGTCGGGGAGCACATGTCGATGCTTGTCCACACGTCACCCTATGTAGTCATGCACGATCGTCTGGCAGGTCTCCTCGGTGGCTGGATCGACAGGAACCGGTCGGATCTGCAGGGCAACAGGTCCGAGCTGTCGGAGCGGATGCTGACACTCTGGGAGGCCCAGCAGAAGAAAGTGCCCAACACGATCTGCCGCCTGCCAAAGGTAGCGTTCTCCGAGCTCCAGCCATATCTGGGCGACGTCCTTAGTGCGCTCCAGGTGGTGGTGGAGAACGGCACGAGCGATGACCGGGTCGATTACGAGAACGGGCCAAGGACCTACATTGTGGTCGGTGGGTCCATCCTGGCACGCGGCCTGACTATCGAGGGCCTTGCCGTCAGCTACTTTCTCCGCTCCTCCGGCCAGTACGATACACTCCTCCAGATGGGTCGCTGGTTCGGCTTCCGTCCGGACTACGAGGACCTTCCCCGTATCTGGATGACGGGGTCCCTGTCGACCGCCTTCCGGTCGCTCGCCGGAATAGAGACCGAAATCCGTGAGGATGTCGCCGAATATGCCCGGCGCCGTGTGACACCGATGGACTTCGCCGTGCGGGTCCGTTCCATTCCCGGAATGGCCATCACCGCTGCAAGCAAGATGCGGGCGGCGCGCATAGTCGACATCAGCTATGCGGGAAAGCATGTCCAGACGATCCGCTTCGACCATCGGGATGAACGCATCGTGCGCAATAACTGGAATGCGGCATCGACGCTGATATCCAGCGCGGAGGAGCTGAGCCTCAACGTCCACAGGGCAGACGAGCTGCTGTACCGCGGCGTCCCGAAAAGGCTTGTTGTCCAGTTCCTGAGATCCTACTCGGTACAGCAGGATCACAGGGAGCTTTCCGCCAGCTTCCTACTTGGCTACATCGATCAGGCAGGAGATGCTCTCGAAAGCTGGAATGTGGGCGTTATCCAGACGGAGAACGGCGCGCTGTCCGAACTCGCTCTTGCCTCTGCAGGAAGCGTAAGGCTTTCCCGGCGCACCCGCCTGAGGCATCCCGAGGCATCTGCAGACATCAAGGCCCTGATGTCACGGCGCGATGTGCTGTTCGATTGCGAGGAAGCCACCCGCGATGCCGTTTCCTCGGACGCGGACTGGAGCACGCACAAGGAAGAACGGGCGCGTGATGCAGGTCCCGTGCCCCTCCTGCTGCTCTACCCCATCGATCGCAAGTCCGGGCCGAAGGAAAAGAGCCAGAGGGTTGCGCTTGAGGCCATTGGTGATCTTGTCGGCATCGGCATCGTCTTCCCGGGGTCGACGGAAGGTGCAGGGGGTTACTACGCGGTGGAACTCCGCGGCGCGTCCGCCGACGAGCTCGACGACGTCGAACAGGAAATTGAGGAACAGCTGGAAGCCGGCCGTGTCAACTGATGTCTCGACCGAGCGCTGGCAGCAGCTGCGCCGCGGCGGCCACGAGGCGAAAGCCCTCGAGATTCCCACGCTCGACACGGGCATCAGCACGAGCTTCGGGACCATAAGGTGGGCTCTCGGTCCCACTGGTGAGGCCCGGCTGCTGCTGCCGATCCACCAGCACGAGCGTATCGAGAACCTTGCCGTCAGTGCTGCCGTGTCCATCTCCACAGCGACATATCATCTGTTCGGCGCGCCCATCCGCTACCTGGATCTCACCTGCGACCATGCAGCACTCGAGACCGTGTTCGGCGAGGTTGGTGACGAGATCATAAGGCGGATCGCGGCGGGCGACTCCGCTGCCGGCGCGTGCAGAAGCACCATCGACGACTTCCGGTCCCTGCTCAATGCGACGCCCGAGGAGGTATCCCCCGAAAGGCTTGCGGGGCTGGTCGGCGAGCTCCTGGTGCTGAGGGACCTGATCCTGCTGGACAACCGATCCTGGATCCTCTGGAGGGGCCCGCTGCTGGAGCGCCACGATTTCCGGGCGGATGCACTGGCACTGGAAGTGAAGACCTGTTCGCGCCCAGCGGCGAGGACAGTCCGCATCTCCTCGATCGATCAGCTGCTCGAACCCGAGGGAGGCGAGCTCGTCCTCGCCCTGCTCGAGCTCGAGGCCGCGGCAGGAGGCACAATCTCCGTCGGGGCACTTGCCGGCGAGATCCTGGCCGCAGCATCGGAGCCCACGAAGGTACGTGAACTCCTCGCCGCCATGGGCTGCCCCGACCCCACCGCGCCAGCATGGAACCGGATTGCCTACCGTAATGGTGGACAAACGGCCTACTGCGTCCGCAACAACTTTCCCCGACTGATCCCGTCGAGCCTTGCTTCTGTTCCCGCAGGAGTGAGCGACGTGAGCTACTCGGTCGATCTCTCGGCCGCCGAGGCGTTCGTAGTGGGTCCGGAAGAGACCCGCGCCTATCTTGAAGGGATGATCCGATGTCTGAGCTGAGGTTCTCGCTCCATTCCGAAGCCTACAGTGCATCCGGCAACCTGGCGGCGGATGGTTATCGCAAGCTTCTGGGCGCTCCTTCGATCGACCTCATCCAGACGGTAGTGCGAGAGGCAGTGCAAAACAGCTGCGATGCCTCACTTGAGGATGGAAACGCCGAGGTTCATTTCCGTCTCCGCACACTCGATCATGCACAGCGGGACTGCCTGCGAGACCGGGTTCTTGCGCAACGACCGGGTGACGCAGGAGCGGAAGACCTAGCAACATTCCTGTCGTCTGACACTCCGCGTGTCCTCGAGATATGTGATTTCGGAACAGGCGGCCTCGCCGGTCCCACCCGTGCCGATCTTGCGCCGGACGGACACGAGCCGACGGACTTCGTCGATTTCCTCCGCAATATCGGATCGCGGCGGAACACGCACCACGGCGGCGGAACATACGGCTACGGCAAGACGTCGCTTTATCTCGCGAGCCAGTGCTCGACCATCGTCATAGACACGAAGACGGTCTGCAGGGGTGAGGGTGTCAGGCGCCTCATCGGGGCCCGGCTGGGTTCCGCGTATGACGCCCCGGACAGCATCGGACTGCTGCGCCGCTATACGGGCCGGCACTGGTGGGGAATGGCCGGCGAGGATGGTATCGTCGATCCGCTGGAGGGAGAAGAGGCCGAGGCAATGGCGGCCGAGCTGGGCTTTCCGGAGCGGCTCGCTGGGGACCGCGGAACGTCGATCATGATCCTCGATCCGATATTCGACGCGGGAAATGATGCCCAGGCCATCTCAATGATCCGCGAGAGTCTCCTCTGGTTCTTCTGGCCGCGCCTCATCGAGACAACGCCGGCCCACCGGCGGATGCACTTCCGGATCTTCCATGGGAATAACGAGCAGCAGATACCCCGTCCCGAGGATTTCCCGCCTCTCGACCTCTTTGCGCGGGCCATGAATGGACTTCGTCACGGAGATCCGGACGTCCAGGAAATCAGGTCAAAAAGCCCGAGACGTCACCTCGGCAGGCTGAACATCGCAAAAGGCCTCGTTGGCGCCCGCAGGGAGGAGTTTGCAGGGCCGGACAGCCCGTTCATGAAGCGATCTGCATCGATCGCCGTGATGCGGCCGGTCGAACTTGTGGTCAGCTATCGCGGGGGCGATGCCTACCTCGACGAGAGGATCGAATGGGCCGGAGTCTTCGTGGCATCCGATGAGGATGAGGTGGAAGCCGCATTTGCCAAGGCTGAGCCGCCGGCCCATGACGACTGGCAGCCCGGGTCCATTACCGACAAGGCGCAGGCGTCAATGGTGCGTGTTGCCCTTCGCGAGATCGACAGCATCGCACATGGGGTGGCAGGTCCTGCCACTATCCCGAGCTCCTCCGGCGGGCGGGGACCCTCTCTTGCGCCTGTCGCCGGGCTTCTCGGTCGCGGTCTGGTGGGTCAGGGGCGGGACGGCGCCGGGCCGCGCACGCCGCGGGGTGGAGGAACGGGCGGACGGCGCAGTCACCGAGTCAGTGCACCCAGCTTCCTCCGGCTCGAACAGTCGGCGGGCGGCGTTGTTGCGATCTTCGAGGCAACCGTGACCAGTGATGGCTCTCGCTCGAACCTGCTCAAGCTCCTGCCCTCGCTGGTCGTGGATGGAGGAACGATTGCCGATGACAGCGAAGTGGACCTTCCCACCGTGATTGCTGTTCGCCGCGCGGGAGAACCGCTTGGCTCGGGGACCAATATCGACCTGGGCACGACCGAGGGTCCGCTTGAAATCGACGTCTTGATTCCGGGGGAATACGCGGTACAGCTTGATGCCCGTCTCGAAGCTGCGGGAGATGCCGCATGACCCGCGTCGCCTTTCCCTTCCTGACGCTTCGAGAACCGGCGGTGAGCGCCCTGCCCTGGACCGATGTGTCCAGTCAGCGTGAACTGGGGCTGGGCAGTGCCTGGCTGGCGGACTGGGACAATGCCCGCGACATCCCGCTCCGGCGTCACCTTCGGGTCGACTTCGAGATTGCGGCCACACAGCTCGAGATCGCCGCCGAGGATCTCGAACTCAGGGTCGTTCTCAGGATCGGCACGGGCACGGGCAACATGGCCCGCCAGGTCGACGACCGCCTCCAGGGCGTGCTCCGCAAGGGCCGCGAGGAGATGGTGATCGAGGAGACCATTGCCGGCCGGCTGCTCTCGAGCCGGCTCATTGCCGATACCCATCTCCTCCTTCATGCCTCGCCGGCCAACCGGGGCCAGCTGTCGCCGCGACCTGCAGGTGCCAGGCTCTGGATGGATCATCTCGACCTGCACCTCGAGGGCGAGGAACCCCGATTCCCGATGGAGGTGATGAGTTTCAGCGAAAGATTCTCCGGGCGGCCCGAGGCATACGCCCCCTGGTACCTGCACTGGGTGCCGGGCAGCCCCGAACGTGACTTCGGCGGTGCAGTGCGGCTGTTCCTCAACAGTGATCGCGCCGATTTCATGGAGCGTTTCGTGGCGGGAGATCGGGGCACCGTGCAGGTGGTTCTTGCAGACACGATGCTGCAGATCGTCGGTTACCTCATCGACCATGATCATGCGGAGCTGCAGCAGGATGACCCCGAGCCAGGATCGATATCGGCCCAGGCCCGGTTTTGGATAGAACTTGCTTTCCCCGGCCAGGACTTCTCCCGGATCCGCAGCCTGCGGGAGCGGAGTCCGGCCACGTTTCACGCAGCGCTTCTGGCGGCGGCAGATGTCGCATCGGAGATCCCATGAGCACGATACTCCTCCCTCGCCTCGACCGACTCGCTGTTGATGCCAGCCTTGCAGCGCCGGACGAGCTCATGGTCCCCGTCGAGGCCCGGCTCGTGTCCGCTGCACTCCCGCCGGGAGTCCGTTATGCCGCAAGTGGGGGCAGCCCGGTCTCGACAGACCAGCTACTCGAGCTTCGCACTGCAGTTCTCGACGTGGCCATCCCATTGGGATATCCCACGGGTACGCTCACCCGCCAGCGCGCCGCCTTCGATGCGTCGGCATCCGCCCTGCTCTCCCAGCATGAACTCCTGCAGGAAGCCGAGGCCCTGAGGGATGATGTCTGGGCCTTCATTGCAACCGTGCTGTTGCCCGATGTGGCTGCGTGGCGCTTTCCGGGACGAGCCCCGGAACACTTCCACGGAGGAGTCCGCAACACATTTCAGCGTCTGTGGATGCGAGGGAGGATCCTTGACCGTGGAGAAGGTGCACCGGACCGATGGGGCCTGCTTGAAACACTGAACGAGGACGCACTTGTGCAAATCACCGAGCGGCCGGCGGTCGGGGCAGACGCGAGGCTTGCCCGTGCCTTGGCCGAAGGCTGGGTTCGTGCCTCGAGGGTAATCGGCAGTGATCAGATGCAGCGGCCGATGCGCGCCGCCATCATCCGCCTCAGATTGCGCAGTCAGATACAGCTGCTCGGTCAACTTGACGACGAGGCCTTGTCGCGGGCGATTGACGGCTTCTTTCCTGCGTCGCCGGCAAGAGCAACCGAGGAGCGGACCGGCGTGCTGGAGCGGTTGTTCGGAAGGAAACGTCAGGCTGCCGCTATCAGCGGGAGTCTTGAGGCCTGATGCGCGCCTGGTCGCTGCTTGCCGTCGGTAACCGCCGGCAGTATGGGGGCAATACCGGCTATGCCGACGACCCGGCGAGTGTCTATCGCTACGACAGCGACGTCGCCAATCATCGCAACGTGGCGCAGGGCGACCTTGTGGTGATCAGGTCCCGCACGGCAGTGCTAGGCTTTGGCAGAATCGAGCACATCCACTCAGCTCCGTCGACAAAGACGCGCCAGCGCTGCCCTTACTGCTTGGCAACCAGCATCAAGGAACGCACAGGCCTCACGCCAAGGTGGCGCTGTACCAGAGGCCATGCGTTCGAGGAGCCGGCAAGCCAGCTGGTCAATGTCACGTCCTATGAAGCCCACTACGAACGATCATACGTGGCGGCCGAACCGGCCTTCACTCTGGCCCGGTTGAATGCAGCCGTGATCCGTCCCAGTGACCAGATGTCGATCAAGGAAATCGATCCGGCGGTGATCGAGGATCTGATGGATGGTCTTCAGGGCAGAAGACTGGTGGAAAGCTATGTTGCTTCGCTCAGGGCCGATGAGACGGACCGCAGCGCTGAAAGCAGATCGATCATTGAGGAGCGGCGGCGCGTTCTCCGGGAAATTCAGGTCCGCCGCGGACAGACCGGCTTCAGGAAGCGGCTGATCGAGCGGTATGGCTGCCGTTGCATGGTGACCGGATGCGAACTGACATCGATCATCGAGGCTGCTCACATCAGCCCCTATTCGCTATCCTCCGACAACAGCGCGGACAATGGCCTGCTGCTGCGAAGCGATATCCACACACTGTTCGATCTGGGTCTCATGGGATTCGAGCCCGATACCCATGTGATACGATTTGCGGACGCAGTGCGCATAGGGGGATACGACAGCTTCGAGGGCCGCACCCTTATCCCTGCCAGCGCCCGCCGACCCGACCGAGCCGCGCTGGAAGCCCGCTGGAGCTTCTTTCTCGACGTCACACGGGGCTAAACGGTTGCAGCGCCCGGATTGCTCACTGACCGTCGTAGGCGTCGTCTGCATCTGCCACAGCGCCAGGCTTCATGATTTGCTCGCGAAGACCTTCGACTTGTCGCAGCGCCATCAAGTTCCTCAGTCCGTCAAAAGGTAGGTTCTCTATTTGTTCTAATTCAGCTCCCCGTAGAGTCAAGCAATCGATCAGGTGCCATCTTCCGCATCGCGATCGAGACCGCCTTATCACGGCGTGCGGGTCGAAATGACCGAAGTTTCGGCCGATATCGGGGCAGGCAGCTGACGTGACGACGCCGCGATCTTGCGCCCGCATGTTTATGTTTAGTCCGGCGGCTGCGGACGTAGGTCCGCTGTAGGACGCGTCTCCAGCACGTTGGAAATTAGCTGGGTACTTGCTGCGCGCGTCGCGCGAGAGGACAAGCTCGAGGTCCGCCGCAGTGATGCGCGACGAACGGTGTGTGATTGCGCGATGAACGCGCGACATGCGCAATCACGGTGCGTGCGATGCGCGATGAACGCGCGCGATGCGCGATACACTGTGCGCGACATGCGCGCTGAACGATCCGGAGAACTTGACCGGGCTAAACGACGATTCCAGACTTTTCTCACCTCCTGCTCGATCAACCCCTTACACGGGGATTTGACTCTCGCAAGTGCTTGAATTCGTTGGATGCACGTCACGATGAATTGCTCCATTCAGTCTCGAGCCGATAGGGAATACAATGGGTTATGTAAACCCACACCGACGAGATGAGGTTCATGAGCTCGGATACCAAGTTCGGTCCTAAATGGCCTGGCGTCAGGTGCGGCGCGAAGACGCGATGCGGCGCTTCATGTCAGAGCCCAGCTGTTCGAGGTCGAAAGCGTTGCCGCATGCACGGCGGCCAGGGAGGCGCCCCGAAAGGGTCGCGCAACGGTCGCTACAAGCATGGCGAGTACAGCAGAGAGGCAGCTGAATCGTCCCGCGCGACTAGGGCGCGCCTGGCTGAGCTGATTGAACTCGGACGTCTAATCAAGGTATTCGACTGATATTTCCCGAAGCGGCGCGCGAAAGGCAATATTCCGCCTTCCGCGATTCCCGGTGCCACCAGAGCGGCACCACGCGGTTGAGGACCATGCCTTTTCAGTCTCCGTATACTCGCGCGTGCCCGTTTCGTGGGCCAGACGCCCGGTGAACCGATTATCCCCGGTCGAGGAAGCACCGTACAAAAGCGCGCGGATGTGGCCGCCGCCACATGGAGCGGTTAGGCCGGGTCGGAAGCCCCTTGCGGGTGAAGTGCCCCCGGAGACATATGCGCGGCCTTTGATGCCTGGAGGCCGACGAGAACAGTGGGAAGCACATCACGCTGCCGAGGGTTAGTAGCCCGTTCAGCCGCGGGCCCAGGGACTGCTTCCACAGACCGGGCCGAGAAATTTCTGCTAGAGGATCTGAGACGTGCTCGTGCGCTGACGACCGTCCAGCCAGTTGTTCAAGGCTTCAAGGTCATAGGCGCAGAGTCGCCGGCCAATCTTGGTATAAGGCGGTCCGTCTCCACGCAGCCTCATCTTGGCCAACGTCGAGGTGCTCAGCCCCAGATAATCGGCGGCTTGCTCGCTTCGGAGAAGCGTCTTTGCGGCAGCCATGTGGCGCTCCTTCAAACAGGTCATGGCCGATGACGGCCAACGCGATGATTTGAGGTGCGCCGAGGCTGGCGAGGCGCCCGATGCGTCTGGGCAGACTTGGCGTCTTTTCAGGGACACCAAGGCACCGAGGCGAACTCAAGTGCCAACAAAAGACAGTATCAAGTGGGTGGCAGCGGCTGTCAATCGCCGCGTCGATAGACCTTCACCCCCAAAGGAGTCACGTTGCTCTTGGGACGCGCCATAGCCGCCTCGATCTCGCTAGCGATCGCGTCGCCGGCAGCCCTCAAAGGATCGTCCGCCAAGTGGGCATAGCGCTGTGTTGTTCGCGTTTGGGTGTGGCCGAGCCGGTCGTGTCCCTTGACGTGGTGTAACTCGCCGGCGGTAGCAGCGCCGCTCGCGCAGCGCGCCCATCACGGGGCGCAGTAGCGAGTGAGCGGTGCTGCGGTGGTCCTCCACGGTCTTCGGTAGGGTTGGGTTTGTGGGCTCAAA
>CALQFM020000002.1 GCA_943329845.2 Candidatus Kuenenia stuttgartensis
ACCGGATTTGGCACCGCGCCGCGAACCAACACCGACATCCCCGAGTGTCACAGCCCGAGCATGGGCGCGAAGGGTTCGGGCGCGACCGGGTTTGGCACCGCGCCGCGAACCAACACCGACATCCCTGAGTGTCACAGCCCGAGCATGGGCGCGAAAGGTTCGGGCGCGACCGGGTTTGGCACCGCGCCGCGGACCAACACCGACATCCCCGAGTGTCTCAGCCCGAGCGTGGGCGCGAAGGGTTCGGGCGCGACCGGGTTTGGCACCGCGCCGCGGACCAACACCGACATCCCCGAGTGCCACACTCCCGACACCCGTAGTGCACACGCTAAGCCCTGAGCGGGGTACCGTCGCAACAATGTAGACTGGTCTGCGCAAGCCGATTGGCTAATGGACAATTCTGCTTGTCTTGAGCTTGGCTCTGGTTGTGATGCTTGTCTCCTCGGCAGCGCCCGCAGTTTCGCCAAGCGAAGGCGTAAAGCGGAACGTCGTCATCAGGGCAGCGGCCTTGACCTGTTCGCTATCCGAGCGCGTGCGGAAACGATGCTGCGCCTTCTCCTGTTGCGCGCGATGGAGATCGTAATCATAGATTTCGCTATTGCATACCACCGCGATCGTCCGAGTTACGGTGACAGTCCACTTAACTCGGATGGGAGGGCTAAGCCCATGAATGCGCTATCACCATAAAACTCAATCCTTCGTCGTCCCGAACCTCACCTCCCAAAAATCTCGGCAAGAAGAGCTGTTGCCCGTGAAGGCGTCGCATCGGCAGGCACAATCTCCGCACATTGTGCGGAGATTAGGAGCCGTATTCTCCGCACAATCTGCGGAGATTACGGGCCTGTTCTCCGCGAGCGGCGAAGCAACGCGCTATGAGGAACTCGGCTCTTCACCATGCTCGCCATTGTCGCCCGCCATCCGCCGCAACAGGTCGAGATGGGCCGCATCCAGCGTTTCCTCCGCCTGCGACGACCGGCCCTTGCCGTACCGGAGCGGATCGAGATACGCCGCCAGCCACTTCCGCGTCTCCACCCGCAGCTTGACGATCCGCACGTCCTCCGCGTCCGCCGCGTCGACGATGTCGAGCGCCTGCTCCACCAGCGCCAGCGCCCGCTCGGCCCTGCCCAGCCGGTACCGCTCCGCGTTTTCCGGCAGCTTCACGAATGTCAGCAGCGCTTCGGGCCGGACGCCGAGCACCTCCGCGATGACCGCGAGCGATTTGCCCGTGGCCATGTGCTCGCGCACCTTGTTCATGCCGATCTTGTCCAGCAGGCGCAGGCTCCGGCGGCGCCGCGACGCCTCTCCCGCCGCGCTCACGCCAGGGTGAAGATGCCCGCCGCGTTCCAGATCAGCTTGAACTGGGCGCCGTCATTGGCCGTCTGCACGCCGCCGAAATCGATGAATGCCACCAGCGGCTTGACCGGGCTCGACTGGGTGTCGTCATACAGCGCCGCCTTGTAGGCGGTGATCGCCCCGCCGCTCGCCGTCCAGGTCACGTCGGCGGCGTCGAATTTCGCCGTGCCGCCGGTCAGCCCCCAGGTCACGCTCGCCAGGGTCGCGCCGCCGCTTGTATAGCCGCTGCCCCCGGAGATCTGGTTGCCCGACACATCGGCAAGCACCGAATGGCCCGCCGAGAACGACGCGGCATTGTTCAGCAGCATCACCTTGAAGCTGTGTCCGTCCAGGTCGATGGTGCCGTCGCCGATATATTCCTTGAAGCTGTTATAGAGACTGATCGTCACCGCCATGGTGATCTCCTTTCATGCTGCCGGCACGGGCGTCCAGGCCGAAATCGTCGGCTCCCGGTCGGCCCATACCGCTTGATTTTCGTTGATTGCCCGCCACCGCGGCCCCGCACGGATGGGGCCGCGCGCCGACAGCGCCATCGCCCCCGCGCCGGCCCGGACTACCTTGTCGGCCAGCGCCAGCGGCGCCCGGCAGGTTATGGTCGCGGCCTGCGAAGCGACCGCGACCGCCGCGTCCAGGGCGATGCCGGGCACGGCACCGGTCAGCGCGACGGTGGCACTGGGCAGCGCCAGGAAAACGCTCGCGCTGACGGCCGGAACCAGCGCCGCCAACGCCCCCCGCGACAACCGGCACGATCGCCGCCCCGCCGGTCGCGACAGCCGGCGCCAGACCCGACAGGCCGGATGCCGCCAATGGCACGGGCGTCTCGGCATCCACATTGTCCAGCAGGAAGGCGCCGATGAAGGCGTCCCGCACGCCCGCCACATGGCCGGTCGAGGACGACCACCAGTCGGTGTTGAGGGTATGGGTGCCGGCGCTCAGCGCGCCGAAGCCAAAGGCGATGAAGCTCGTTCTCGCGCCGGTGCTATTGGTCGCCGCGCCGCTGCCGAATTGCCGCTTGAGATAGAGGTTCCGGTCCGTTCCTGCCGCGTCCACCTTCAAATTGCCCCAGACCGGCGCGAACGATGTGGAGTAGTCGAAAACCGCCGATCCCACGATCAGGTGATCGGCCGCCGGTGCGGTCACGGTGACGGTCGCGGCGGCCTGCGGTGTGTCCGCCGTCGTCGTCTGTCGCGTGTTGTCCTGGTCCGTGGACGCCGCCGTAAAACCGTCGAGGCGGATGGCCAGGAGTCGCGCCTGCCGGATCTGCGCCGTCGTCGCGTTGTCGGACGAGGCGTACCGGATCTTCAGCGTCTGCGCGCTGGCGCCCTGATCGACCACCGCCGCCCCGGCCCACGACGCGAACTGCGACGCGGTCAGGGCCATGTAGCCGTCCACCGTGTCCAGGTATTGCGTGCCGCCCACGTCCAGCAGGCACCTTCCCCGCGCATGGAACGGGCTGCTGGAGATGAAGCCGCTGAGTTCGGCCGAAACCAGGATCAGGTAGTCGCCGGCCGAGGCCGGCGTAAAGGTCAACGTCGTTTTGTCCGAGAGCGTGCTGCTGGTGGTGCTGCTCGTGCTGGTGCTCTCCGCATACTCGTCGCCGGTTTCCTTCCTGATGGCGATCATTTGCGCGTCGGACGTACCCGTGACCGTCCCGGAAACCTCCGACAGGTGCTCGATGCTGAAGGTCTGCGAACCCGGTGCACCGCCCGATGTCCACTTCGCGATGCCGCCCACCGACATCTTTTCGCTGGTGTTCTGCGACCGGTGGTTAGGGTTGGCCAGGTTGGCGCCCGCCGTGTCGTCGCGCAGCCGGTGACGGTTGTTGTCCGTTGTCACGCTGCTGTCGAAGATCGCCGACCAGAGCAGGTAATAATCGGTGCTGGGTGCCGGTGTGAAGGTCAGCGACACCACGTCCGAATAGGTCGTGCTGGTCGTCGTCTGCCGGCTCAGCGCCTGGTTTCTGTACCAGGTCCGCGCCATGGCCTAGCCTCCGATCCGGGCGGCCGCCTCGAACACCGCGTCCACCTGTACCGGCGTTATCTCGAGCTGGCCGGCGAACTGGTCGATCAGCGGCGAAAGCCGCTCGAAGACCACCGCGTAGTCCCAGGCGATCCGCACCGCGCGCGGCGCCGCTGCCACCGCCGCCTCGCACGAGTCCAGCAACCCTGCGGCGTCAAGCGCCAGCCGGAACTGCATCGGCGTCACGACCATGCGCTCGCGCGCCATCAGCAGGTCAACCTCGGCCGAAAGCGCCCTGATCTCCTGCTCGCCGGGCGGCTCGCCCCCGGACATCCACCGCAGCGACCCGTAGGCATCGTCCCCAAGGGTCCACTGCGCCCCCGGCCATTTGCACGCCAGGATGTCTCCGATCCCCGCCATCGATCGCCTCGTTGTTCGTTGGGAAAAGCCATCCCGGCGGAGCGTGCTCGACACCCGGATTTCCAGCCTGATTTACGCAACATCAGGCGGCTTGCGGAACCGCTTCAACAACTTTCTCCGGAAATTTTTTTGCGGATGCCTTCGGCGTCGCGGCGAGCCAAGCATCGGGCAATGAACGACGTCGCTTCAATCCATATCGAAAGAGAGTGGCGGGATCCGGGCCGCAGAACCCGGATCCCCAGTAGCACTCGGCCCCCTCCTGGAACGCGCCAGCAACCCGTCGCGCCCGCCAGCCACGATTTTGCCTCAAATTTGATCGATCGCTCTAACCTGGATCAGCATCGCCGTGCTGAAACGCGCTTTTCCCCGCATGACCTGTCAACTCGCGCAGATGCGCTGGCCCGGAATCCCGGGCACCATCGGCGCCTCAGGCGCGTCCCGCCGGATTCTGTTTTACCCGCCGCAAAATTGGGGCACGCTCCACCCACGAACGCCGCCGTCCAAAAACGCCGCCGGCGACGCACCACACAACGGGGAACACATGCTCAGCGCGCTCGACGAAACCCTGATGCATCAGGGCCCGGTCACCTTCGACCATGCCCTGACCAGCGACCACCGCTTCTTCGACCGCATGTGGCTGGGCGGCCACTGCGCCGAAAACATCAAGTTCATCAGCGGCATGGCCGCCTACAAGAACATGAACGCGTTCGAGGGCTTCATCTGCGTCCAGAAGGACGGCAAACAGTACAACGCCCGCTTCTCGCGCCCCTTCATCCCAAGCCTCGGCGACCTGTCCGTCGGCCCTCTGGCCCTCGACATCGTCGAGCCGCTGAAAAAGCTGCGCCTCACCCTGGCCGCGCCCGAAGGCCAGCCGGTCGAGGCCGACATCACCTTCACCGGCCTTTACCCCGCCCACGAGGAAGCCCATCATCTGCGCCGCATCACCGGCCGGCTGCAGCAGGATTACCGCCGCTTCGACCAGATCGGCCGCGTCGACGGCTGGCTCGAGGTCGAGGGCCAACGCATCGAGATCAGCGACTGGTACGGCGCCCGCGACCATTCCTGGGGCGTCCGCCCCGGCGTCGGCGGCTTCGAGCCCAACACCTTCATCCCGGCCGCCGCCGAGCCCGTCACCCTGGGCCAGCTGTTCATCTGGCTCGCCTTCCGCACGCCCTCCATGGCCGGCCAGATGCAGCGCCAGGAGGACAGCGAGGGCAAGCCGCTGATGCAGGACGGCTACATCCTGCGCGACGGCCAGGAGATCCGCGTCCGCGACATCCAGCACGACATCGATTTCGTCCCCGGCACCCGCGTCTACAGGACCTGCCGGCTGAAGGTCACGCTCGAAACCGGCGAGGTCCTCGACATCGAGGGCCAGGCCCTGCTCGCGCCCTGGTGCTACAAGGGTTCCGGCTACGACAGCGGCTATGACGACGAGATGGGCCTCGGCTTCCACCGCGGCGAAACCGCCCAGTACGATGTCTATGACGTCTCCCACCCGGAAAAGGTCGTCTTGCCCGACGGCCGCACCATCGAGCCCACCCACCGCGAGCAGCCGGCCACCATTACCGTCAATGGCGAGAAGGGCCTCGCCCATTTCCCGGTGATCAACTGGGGCATCGTCAAGCGCTACGGCCTGTCCAAGCCGGGCAGCAACCGCCGCAGCTGAGGGAACGATGCCCGATCTTCACCCCCGTGGCCTCCAGCCCGACGCCGTCGCCGCCTGCCTCTCCCGGGGACTGGGCGCGCCCGTCGCCGTCCGCGCCCTGCGCCAGACCTTCCCCGGCGCCTCCCGCGAGACCTGGCTGGTCGACGCCGAGGTCTCCGGCAGGCCCGAAGGCCTCGTCGTCCGCGTCGACTGTCCCGGCGGCCCCGGCGTGCCCCAGGACATGAAGCACGAGTGGCAGGTCTACGAGCGGCTCTGGAAGTCCGAGATCCCGGTCGCCGAGCCGCTCTGGTATGCCGACGGCATCGAGTTCGCCGAGGGGCGCCCGCACATGGTGCGCCGGCTGGTCGACGGCAGCACCCACATCGCCGGCCTCACCGACCAGACCGATGACGGAAAGCGCCTGCGCCGCGCCGTCGTCTTCGAGCATGTCGAGAAGCTGGCCGCGCTCCACCGCATGGACTGGCAGGCCCGCGGCTTCGGCGATTTCATCGACGCGCCGGCCACCCCGGCCCAGTCGCTCCGTACCGAGTTCGACATCTGGAAGAAGCTCTGGATCGCGGGCCGCAGCGAACCGTTCCCGCTGATCACCGAAGTGCTCTACTGGCTCGAGGAGAACCTGCCCACCGACACGCCCATGATCTCGCTGGTCAAGGGCAACAACGGCGTCGGCGAGGAAATCTGGCGCGATAGGAAAATTGTCGCCATGAGCGACTGGGAGCTGGCCTCCCTGGGCGACGGCGCCCTTGACCTCGCCTTCTCCCAGGGCACTCTGGCCCTCGACAATTTCGGCGACGCCATCCGCCACTACGAGCAATGCGTTGGCCACGAGGTCTCGCCCCACCGCCTCGCCTTCTGCATGTTCTGGATCATGTTCAAGGCGCTCTGCTGCCTGAACGTCTACATGCTCGGCGGCTGGCTCCGCGGCAACCCGCGCCTCAACCGTCCGGCCTTTGGCCTGGTCAGCGTCAAGTCCTACGAGCGGCGCCTCGCCGGCTGCCTCGGCAAGGATCTCGTCGATGCCTGGCGCGAGATCGCCGGCGACCAGGTCAGCACCTATGCTCGCTTTGGAGAAAGCAAGAAATGATCCCGTCTTCCCGCGAGCTCATCGCCGGCATTGCCCGCACCCTCGAGAACGACGTGCTGCCCGAACTGGCGAACGCCACCTGGACCGCCAGTTCGATCCGCAGTTGCCTCACCCTTCTCGCCCATCTCGAGGAGCGCGTCGTCCACGAGGGGCGCATCCTCTACCAGGACAACGCCGACATGCGCGCCCTGCTCGGCCGCCTGCGCGCCGATCTGTCCGAGCCGCTGCCCCAGGCCGCCATCGGCATCTCCCTGGTGCTCGACGTCACCCGGCCGCCGACCGGCTATCCCAGCGTCGAAGAACTCGACGCCACCAATCAGCGCCTGAAGGCGACCCTGGAGCAGACCATCACGGCACTGCACGAAGGCCGCTCAGGCTTGGGTGAAACCCGATTCCAGGCGCTCAACGGCAGCATCCTCGCCTATCTCGCCGCCGCCGCCGAACGCGACAGAATCATGTTCGCCAAGGCCAGTGGCAAACCCCCGCTCTGACAGCTTCCGCACGCACGGAAAGCGAAAAGGCACGCTTGCCATCACCGGCAGGCTCATTAACTTGTCGGTAACAAAAACGCGTCGACCCCAGGCGCTCCCAGTTCCGGCAATTCTGAAGGCCCATCACCCATGCCCACGCTTTTCGATCCCATCGACATCGGCCCCCTCCGTCTGCCCAACCGCATCATCATGGCGCCGCTCACCCGCGCCCGCGCCGGCTCCAGCCGCATCCCCAACGACCTGATGCGCGATTACTACGTCCAGCGCGCCTCCGCCGGCCTGATCCTCAGCGAGGCAACCTCCGTCGAGCCCATGGGCGTCGGGTACGCCGACACCCCGGGCATCTGGTCCGACGATCAGGTCGAAGGCTGGAAGCGCATCACCGCCGCCGTCCACGACGCCGGCGGCCGCATCGCCCTCCAGCTCTGGCATGTAGGCCGCATCTCCCACCCCATGTTCCTCAACGGCGACGAGCCCGTCGCGCCGAGCGCCATCGCCGCCGAGGGCAGCGTCAGCCACGTGCGCCCGAAGGTGGCCTTCCCCACGCCCCGCGCGCTGGCGACCGGCGAGGTCGCGGGCATCGTCGAGGCGTTCCGCAACGGCGCCCGCAACGCCGAGCGCGCCGGCTTCGACGGCGTCGAGATCCACGGCGCCAATGGCTACCTGGTCGACCAGTTCCTGCAGACCGCCTCCAACCACCGCAACGACGGCTACGGCGGCTCCATCGAGAACCGCGCCCGCCTGATGCTGGAAGTGGCCGACGCCGTCACCGGCGTCTGGGGCGCGGACCGGGTCGGCATGCACCTCGCCCCACGCGGCGACGCTCATTCCATGGGCGACGACAACCCCGCCGCCACCTTCGGCTACGTCGCGACCGAGCTCGGCAGGCGCGGCCTCGCCTATCTCTGCGTACGCGAATATGTCGGCGAGAACCGCCTCGGTCCCCAGCTCAAGAAGCTGTTCGGCGGCGTCTACATCGCCAACGAGCGCTTCACCCGGGAAACCGCCGAACAGGCCCTAGCGGCCGGCGACGCCGACGCCATCGCCTTCGGCCAGCTGTTCATCTCCAACCCCGACCTGCCCCGCCGC
Source organism: Candidatus Kuenenia stuttgartensis (assembly GCA_943329845.2). Taxonomy (GTDB): domain Bacteria; phylum Pseudomonadota; class Alphaproteobacteria; order SMXS01; family SMXS01; genus RI-34. The sequence goes on from CALQFM020000002.1 coordinate 8,066, forward strand.
TTCGCCGAGAACGCCGCGCTCAACGAACCCGACTTCAAGACGTTCTATTCCCACGGCGCGGAAGGCTACGTCGACTATCCGGCGCTTTAGCGGGAACTGTCTCCGGCGCCAGCTGGAACGGATGCGGGCTGGCGTCCGTAATCGCCTGTGTGGGGTGGACCGCCTTCTTGCAGGCGATGATCGTTGTACAGCCAGGTCGATTGCAGGTTCATCGCCGTCACGGGATTCAGGTCGTCCATCTCCAGCGGTTCGGGTCGTTCATGCCGGCTGTCGAGCACCCACTAGGCATGCCGGCCGCCTTCCTCGATCGACACGATCACGATTGCGTGGACGACGTCACCGGGCAGGATCCCGTTTACCACATAGACATGTTCCTGCGGCCAGCCGCCGCCGACCAGGGCCAGGAACTCCGCCGTGGCGTATTCTTCGCAATCGCCGCCGTCGGTGATGAACTCGAGCGGTGTCGCCCACCGGTCCGCGACATGATAGTTCGTGCGGTCGGACACATATGGTATTTGCCGGAAATGCCGGTGCACGGCACCGAGCGTCTCGATCGAGCGGCCTTCCCCGGCAAGTGCCACCCCCCGTTCCCAGAACGAGATCGCCTCCAGCGCGAAGCCCGCGAACGTCTCATCCTCTTGCTGACGGAAGCGGCTGATCACGCTGGCCCAGTCGCCCGTCGGCTTCGCCACCGCCATCGATGGCTGGTGCCCGCCAAACGCCGGCAGGTCACCCGGCACCGGCGGCGATGACGCCGCCGCGCAGGCGAAGCTCAGGACGACGAGCAATGCCCACAATGCCGCGCGCGTAGCTGCATTCGCGGCAACGATCCATCGGCCTCGAAATATCAACATCGCAATCTGCGCTCACAGCGGCAATGACACTCACAGTGCCACACCACGGAACCAGCCTCCACGTCAAATAACGGTGACAGTGCACTTAATCAATAACGGTGACAGTGCACTTAATGGACACAATCCGGTGGCGACAAAATGCAACGGGGCGATCGCCAAAGAAAAACCCCGCTCCACCTGCGCGGAACGGGGTTCTGTTGCTTCCCGCCCTCTTGGGCGGAACGGATTACATCCGCTCGATGATGGTGCAGGGCGCCATGCCGCCGCCGGTGCACATGGTTACCAGGCCGGTCGCCAGGTTGCGGCGTTCCAGCTCGTCCAGCAGCGTGCCCAGCAGCATGGCGCCGGTCGCGCCGATCGGGTGGCCCAGCGCCATGGCGCCGCCGTTCACGTTGACCTTTTCCGGGTCCACGTTCAGGTCGCGCATGAACTTCAGCGGCACCACCGCGAAGGCCTCGTTCACTTCCATCAGGTCGATGTCGTTGAGCGTCATGCCGGCCTGCTTCAGCGCCTTCTTGGCCGCCGGCACCGGCGCGTTCAGCATCAGTTCCGGCGAGTCGCCCGAGGTCGCCACGGTGACGATGCGCGCCCGCGGCTTCAGGCCATGCGCCTTGGCGTATTCCGGCGAGGCCAGGATCACGCCGCTGGCGCCATCGACCACGCCCGACGAATTGCCGGCATGGTGGATGAAGTCGATCTTCACGTCCGGATAGGCCGCCTCGACAAGCTTGCGGTAGGTCAGCCCTTCCTCGTTCAGCGGGTACTGGTACAGGTCGGTGAACGCCGGCTTCAGCTGCGCCAGGCCTTCCAGCGTCGTCTGCGGCCGGGGGAACTCCTCGCGGTCCAGCGCCACGCTGCCGTCTTCGTGATGCACCGGCACCACGCTCTTGTTGAAATAGCCATTCTTGATGGCGTGATCGGCGCGCTTCTGGGACTCGACCGCCAGCTTCTCGGTGTCTTCGCGGGTGATGCCCTCAAGCGTCGCGATCAGGTCGGCGCACACACCCTGGTGCGGCTGCGGATGGATGGCGCGCAGATGCAAATTGTCCCGGTCCATGGTCGGCAGGCCGCCGCGCTGGGTCGAGGCATAGGACATGGATTCCACGCCGCCCGAGACGACCAGGTTCTGCATGCCGGACATGATGCCCATGGCGCCGAGCTGCACCGCGGTCAGCGCCGAGCCGCAGAAGCGGTCGATCGAGAAGCCCGTCGCCAGATTGCTCCAGCCCGCATCCAGTGCCGACATGCGGGCGATGCACGCACCCTGCTTGCCCACCTGCGAGCCGCACCCGGCGATCACGTCATCGACTTCGTCGGTGTTCAGATTGTTGCGCTCGGCCAGCGCCTTGAGCACCGTCGACAGCAGCCGCTGCGGATGTACGTCCGCCAGCGCGCCCTTGCCTACCTTGCCGATGCCGCGCGGAGTCCGCGCCGTGTCGATGATCCATGCTTCGGTCATGTTTTGCTCCCGTTTGCTTCCCGGACTGTTCCGGGATCGGATATCCGTCCCCAGACGGGGCGTTGCGGCAGTTAAAGCATGGCCCGCCCGTCTCTTCCAGTGGAATTTACCGGCTGGGAACCTGCTTTTGCGCGCGCCATATTACGATTTTGAAGCACCTCCTCCAACGGCCCCTAGCCAAAGACGCTCGCGCAACCTTATGCTTTTACAGGGGCTTATTCGAGGCAACCTCGACACAGGTGGAGAGGACGTGCCATGGCATCGGAAACGATAGACCTTCTCTCGCCATTCCGGCCCGAGGAATGCGCCCGACGGCTGCGGACGGTTACCGATCCCAGGCGGCGCGCTCGCAACAACAACCCCGTCATCGGCACCGTAACCGACGCCAGGCTGCGTGTCCGGCGCCGCCTCGCCTACCGCAACTCGTTCCAGACCTTCATGTTCGGCACGTTGGAGCGCGACGGCGACGGCACCTTGCTGCGCTGCAGCTTCGGCATGCACCCGGCAGCGGTGGCGTTCCTGATCGTCTGGTTTTGCTTCGTGATCATCGGCCTGGGCATCGGCCTTGCCGTGGCGTTCGACCTGTTCGGCGTCGATCACGGCATTAACAAGCCGCTCTGGCCCGCCGCCGTCATTCCCGTCTTCATGGCCGTCTTCGCGCTGGTCTGGCTGAAGCTGTCCCGCCGCCTCGCCGAGGAGGACGAGATGTTCATGATCGAACTGCTGCGCTTCAGCCTCGACGCCGAGCTGACGCCCGAATCGGCGGCGCGCCGCGCGGCCGAACAGCCGCGCTGACGCCCCGCCCCCGTTCGGTCAGGCCGCGTTCGGTCAGGCCGGGTCGGCGACTTTCAGGATCGTCTTGCCCTTGTTCTTGCCGGTGAACAGGCCCTGCAGCGCCGCCGGCGCGTTCTCCAGCCCTTCCGACAGCGTCTCGTGCACCTTCAGCTTGCCTTCCTTCACCCACTTGCCGATGTCCGCGATGGCCTGGGGGAACCTGTCCGCGTAGTTGAACAGCAGGAAACCCTCCATCCGCGCGCTCTTCAGGATCAGGAACAGGTAGTTCTTGGGACCATCGGGCATGCCCCAGCCGGAATAGCCCGAGGCGATGCCGCCGCAGATCGCGACCCGCGCGCCCTGCGCCAGATTGGCCAGCGCGGCGTCGAGGATCGGGCCGCCCGTGTTGTCATAGAATACGTTGACGCCGTCGGGCGCGAGTTCGCGCAGCTTGGCCGCCATGTCGTCGTTCTTGTAGTCTATGGCCGCGTCGCAGGCGCCTTCCTCGACCACCCACTTGCATTTGTCAGGGCCGCCCGCCACGCCGATCACCTTGCTGGCGCCGCGGATCTTGGCGATCTCGGCCACCGCCGAGCCCGTCGCGCCCGCCGCGCCCGAGATCAGCACCACGTCGCCTTCCTTCACCTGACCCACTTCCTGCAGGCCGAAATAGGCGGTCAGCGTGGTGATGCCGAACACCGAAAACGCCCAGGTCAGCGGATAGTCGCGCGACACCGTCTGCAGCGGCATCAGGCCCGCGCCGTTCTTCAGCACCGCATAGTCCTGCCACGGCATCATGCCGTTGACGATGTCGCCTTCCTTGAACGCCGGATCGTTCGACTTGATCACCTGGCCCAGTCCGGACCCGAACATGGGCGCGCCGATCTTGACCGGGTCCATATAGCCCGGGCCCTCGTTCAGCCAGCCGCGCTGGGTCGGATCGAACGACAGGTACAGGGTCTTCACCAGAATCTCGCCAGGTCCCGGATCGGCCACGCTGGTGGTCTTCAGCTCGAAATGCTCAGGCCCGACCAGCCCCGGCGGACGCGACTTCAAAACCCACTGACGGCTCTCTTTGCTCATGACATGCATCCCTTGGAGTTCATCGCCGCCGATATTTCCCGTCGGCGCGTTCAGGCTGCACCATAGATCATCCTGACCTCGGGTCAATTCGCCCGAGGACTCCAGCGTGTGGCGGCCGGCCCCGGAACAAAGACTGCAGGTGAGGGTTGCCATCGGAACCGCCCGTCGTCGGTGCGGAGATTGGGACCCTGCGTCGCCCGTCCCTCCACGCCAACAAGACTGCCGCAAACCAACATAGGTTAATCATTGGAAGATAAAACGCGTGGCGAATTAAATACTTATGGCACAACGCGAGGAACGAATGTCATCCCGCGCGCGTTTTGGAAAACACAATTGGAACTCAGGTGAAACCATGAACATGGAAGTGTCGCGCAGTCCGTCGAGGATGCAGGACCATCCGACGGCGCCGTCGTACAAGAACACGGTATCGCTTCATCGTGCGCTGGCAAGCTTTAACGCCCGCCGTCTGGCGCCGGCCCTGCCCACCGCGGACTGGCGCGCCTGGCTGTCCGTGGACGCGGGCATGCTGATCATCGAGGGCGATTGGCTGGAGGAAGAGCGGGCCCGCCAGACGCCGCGGGCGGCCACCGCACCGGCTGATCCCGATGCCTTTCTCGCGTGGATCGAAGATCTGGAAGCCAGTGGACCCGGCCAGGGCGACCCTTTGTTCGACTACCTTGCCGAGCGAGCCACTCTCGACGAGATGCGCTGGTTCCTCGCACAGGAAATATCCGGCGAGGCCGGGTTCGAAGACCTCGCCGCGGTCACCCAGGTCCGCCTGCCGGCACGTCCGAAGCTGGAAGTCGCCCGTAACTATTGGGATGAGATGGGGCGCGGCAATGCCAAGGGCATGCATGTTCCCATGCTGAACACGCTCGCGGCGGCGCTCGACGTCGCCCCGCTTTGCGACACCGATGTGTGGGAGGCGGCCGCGCTCAGCAACCTGATGGCTGGCCTCGCCCTGAACCGGCGTTATGCCTATCACTCGCTGGGCGCGCTGGGTATCATCGAGCAGACGGCGCCGGGTCGTGCCGCGAAAGTCAGCCTCGGGCTGCGGCGTCTCGGCGTCGCCGCGAAGGTGAGGCACTACTTCGACTTGCACGCCGTCCTCGACGTCAAGCACGCCGCGGCGTGGAGCGCCGAGGTAATTCGGCCGGTCGTCGAAACCCGCCCGGAAGCGGCCGCCGCGATCGCCGAGGGTGCGCTGATGCGGCTCCATTGCGGCGAACGCTGCTTCAGTCGCTACCGCGCCCAGTTTGGTTTGGGCTGACCCCGGTGCGGTTCCTCGGTGTAGGCGAGTACTGCGACCTCGGGGACCTCTATCTGCGCCTCGCCCGCGAGGGCCACGACGTCCGCGTCCATGTAGGCGCACGCGAGAGCAGCGGTACGCTGGCCGGGCTCATCGAACGCACGGAAGACTGGCGGTCGGAGCTGCCCTGGATCAGGGAGGCCGGAGCCGACGGCATCATCCTGTTCGAACGCGCCGATGCCGGCGACACTCAGGACCAGCTTCGCGCCGATGGCTATAACGTCATCGGCGGCGGCGCGTTCGGCGACAGGCTGGAATCCGAGAGGTCGTTCGGCCAGGAAATCCTGCGCTCGGTCGGTGTGCAGACAGTGCCTGTATTCGCGTTCACCAGCTTCGCATCCGGCATCCGGCACATCGGCGACCACCCGGCCCGCTACGTCTACAAACCCAACGGCTTCCTCTCGACCGCCATGGACAGCTATGTCGGGCAGCTGGACGACGGTGCCGACATCATCGATTACCTGCAGGCGCAGCAGTCCCTGTGGCCTTACGAACAGCCGCCGGATTTCATTCTGATGCCCCACCTGCAGGGCGTCGAGATCGGCGTCGGCGCGTATTTCAACGGCGCCGAATTTCTCCATCCGCCCTGCATCGATTTCGAGCACAAGCGCTTCTTTCCGGGCGACCTGGGCGAGTTGACCGGCGAGATGGGCACGGTCGTCTCATATCGCGGCGGCGAGCGCCTGTTCCAGGCGACGCTTGGCCGGATGAAGGACCTGCTCGCCCGCAGCGGCTACTGCGGCTACATCAACGTCAATACCATCGTGAACGAGGACGGCATCTGGCCGCTCGAATTTACGTCTCGCTTCGGCTACCCCGGCTTTGCCATCCTGGACCCGCTCCAGGTCGACAGCTGGGCCGATATCTTCGCCAGGGTCTGCCGTCGCAGCGGCACGACATTCGAGACACGGGACGGCTATGCGGTGGGCGTCGTGCTGACGGTACCGCCCTTCCCCTATCTGGGAAGCAGCCCACCCTCTCCGTCGGGACTACGCATACTCTTCCGGCACCCGCTCGGCGACACGGAGTCCGAGCACTTGCACTACGGCGAGGTGGCGCTCGAGAACGGTCGCCTTGTGACAGCCGGCGTCATAGGCCAGGTCATGGTGGTGACTGGCACCGGCCAGACCGTCGAAGAAGCCCGCAATGCCGCATACAGAGTCGTCGACAAGGTCGCCGTTCCGAACCTTCGGTATCGCAACGATATCGGTGACCGCGTTGCGGCGCGCGACCTGGGCCTGCTTCGGAAGTGGGGCATCCTTCCCGACCCCGGCATTGAGAGAGCCGCGAATGACCGCCAGTGACTCGCTGGGCTTCCCGGCCTTCTCCGAAGCCGAGCTGAAGGGAGAATCCTGGCCGACCGTGCGTTGGGAGCGCCAGCGCCGCTCGGCCTGCACCACCAGTCTCCAAAGGCTCGAAGCCTACATCCTGAGCGACGAATCGAGCCTGCGGCGGCAGCGCGCGATCCTGAGCGAGTGCCAGGGAGCGAGCCCGGCGCGCGCTATTGCCGAGGCCACGATCGCCGAATATGAGCGCTCCCTGCAGACGCTGTACAAACGCAGGGCGAAGCTGCTCGCAAAACTCCAATCGGGCGACCGGAAATAGCGGGCGTCAGGAAGGGCTCCTCACGCCCCATCGATGAAGCCGCCGGGGTCATGTGGCCGGGCACGTCCCGCGGCACTGTCCTTCCTTGCCTGTGCCAGCACCATGAATACGGCGGCGATCCGGTCTGCCTTGGAATATGGCTCCCGGAACAGCTCCTCGGGAAAGATGTCAGGGTCCACCTCGGCATAGTCCAGGGACCAGGCGTTGCGATCGACGATGGGGTCCAGCATCCTCGCGAGAATGTCGGCCCCCTCGACGATGGGGGTTCCCGTGTAGAGCATCAGCCGCCCGCCCTGGTTCAGGCTGGCCGATGCCTGCGCAACGATGCGGCATGCGATATCCGTCCCCCAGGGCCCACCGCCATCCCTGTAGGTCCGGCCGGAGCGGTCGACGAGGAACGGTGGATTGCTGAGGATCAGGTCGGCAGCTTCGGGAACGTTGTCCAGGATGTCGCTGTGCCGGATCTCGACCGCCGCGATGTCGTTGAGGCGCGTGTTCACCTCGCTCATCCACAGTAAGGCGGCGCTGATGTCGGTCAGGATCACACGTGGACGGTTGGGCAAGAGGGAGGCCGCATACAGACCCACGGCCCCAGCCCCCGCGCCGACGTCGACGATGACATCCGGCAGGAACTTCCTGTCCCTGAGAAATTCGGCCTGGATGGCGCGGCAGGTTCGGTAGGTATCCGGCCCGAAGAACACTGAGTCCTGCCGCGTGGTGGGAAATGCCGAATGGGCCAGGAGCAACGGCCCCAGGGTTGAAAACCGCACCGTGCTCTTCAACAGCGAGCCTTGTGGCTCCAGGACGCCGGCCGCGTCCATCACCTCGAGCAAGGCACCCGCGACGGCCTCCTGCGCGAAAGGCCGGCTCCATCCGAAGATGTCGGTTGGCGACGCCGCAAGCTCATTTCCGGGACGCTGATTGACGATTTCATGGCTTAGCGGCGCACACGTGGTGAATCGGTACCCTGCCGACTTGAGCATCCTGCCAAGCCCGATTAGGGCCTCTTGCCGCTGGTCTGCCATCAATTTCCCGTCGCAATCAGCAAAACCCGCGAGCCACGAGGCTTACGCGTTCGACGGCGCCGGACTGTGCCGGCGCCGTTTCGGAGGAAACCTCAGATAGGTCGTTCTGCCGCGTTCAGTATTCCACGTAGGGCTCGGACGGCGGTCCGTAATACTGGGTCGATGCCGGCCGTGGCGGATTGCTCTGCGTCTCATAGGTCTGGGTCGCCGGATCGGTCGGCGCCGGATAGGTCTGGGTGTAGGTTGTCTCCTCGACCCAGGCGGCCGGGTACGGTGCTGCCCAGCGCGGCGGAGGAACCCACGCCGAGCCACGCGGAATGGCGTTCTCTTCCACTGTGCCGACACGGCGCATCGTGCTCCTGACAGACTGGTCGATGCAGGACGGAACCACGCCGGATGAGCGGTCCGTCTCGCCGAGCTTCTCGCACAGGTAGCGGGCAGTGAGCTTGACCCGCTGGCGGAGCTCCGACCGGCCTTCGCGGGTGCTCAGGTCCAGGTCCGCATAGCTCACAGCCGTCGCGGCCCGCCTCACGTTGTCGGGCAGCTTGCCCGGGTATCCTTCCACGATGATTTCCTCGACGACCTGCTGGGCGTGACCTGGCGCCGCTGCGCCCAGAGCGGCGATGCCGGCGATGGCGACGAGCATCTTCGAGAGCGGTAAATTCGTCTTCATGGATCGCATCCTTCTGAAAAAGGGCGGGATGCCGACCTTAACGCCTCAATACACCCTCGGTTCCTGTTGGCCGCCAGCCGTCACGCCACTAACATGGCGTCCGAACCGAACCGGGGCCATCCGCCGGCCATCCAGCCAATCAGGAAAAGGGGAAATCCAGTGCGCCAGACCATGCCGTTGGAAGTGGGCATACCGGTGGTCGACCTCGACCGGATGTACGCGTTCTACACCCAGGTGCTGTCCTGCACCGAAGCGCGCCGCGCCGACATTCCGGCCTCGCTCAGCAGCAGCCTCGGCGTCGCGCCCGACGGCTACATCAACATCTGGTTGAAGACCCCGGGCAACGAGGTCATCAAGCTGGTGCGCACGCCCGTCCCGTCTGTCATCCCGCCCACCCCCGAATGGATGGCCGCCCGCACCGGCATCGCCTACCTCACCTTCTACTGCAGCGACCTCGACACGACCCTCGCGGCCGCCGAAGCCGCTGGCGCGGTGCTGAAGTCAGACCGCGCGCTCATCGCCAACGACCGCCCCCTGCGCCTCTGCTTCTTCGCCGATCCCGAAGGCAACATCATCGAACTCGTCGAGGTCAAGCCGGCTTGAGGCCTGCTTACGCTCTTGCCAAACCTCCCCCGCCTCGCCCAATCTCCTGATCGGCCGATCAACGGGACGGCCGGACACGCTGAATGGGGATTCCGATGACCATCATTATCGCGGGCTGGATCGACCTGGATGTCGAGGACGTGACCGACGTCATCGCCAGCGCCAAGGCGCATATCGAAGGCGCCTACACCGAGAACGGCTGCGTCCACTACATCTGGACCAAGGACGTCTTCGTCCCCGGCCGCATCCACGTCTACGAGGAATGGGTCGACACCGCCGACCTGCAGTATCACTTCGACAATCACTGGTACAAGGACATGGGCGGCCATCTGCGCCAGTTCCCGCGCAAGGGCTCGCAGATCCGCAAGTTCCGCGTCGATCACATCGAGCCGGTCTACGACCCCTCGGGCATCCCGCGCGCCGACTTCTTCACCGCCCCATAACTCACCGAAAAATAACGGAGACCTCGATGGCCCTGCCGCAGTACCAGGTCATCCAGAACGCCTACCTGGTGAACGACGTGGACGAGGCGGTCCGCCGCCTCACCCGCCAGGCCGGCTACGGCCCCTGGCTGATGCTCCGGCACGTAGAGTTGCCGCGCGTCTGGTATCGCGGCCAGCCCGCGATCGTCGACATGTCGGCCGCCTTCACCATGGCCGGCGAGGTGCAGATCGAACTGATCCAGCAGCATAATGACGACCAGTCCTGCTACCGCGACATCTATCCCAGGGGAAAGCAGGGCTTCCACCACACCGCCATGTTCGTGCCTGACTACGATGAAGCCTACGCCGCCTTCGAGGCCGCCGGCTGCCCCTGCGCCCAGCTCTTCGAGCTGCCCGACGGCGGCCTCGCCGCCTACATGGACACCAGCGCCGTCAACGGCCACATGATCGAGATCTACAAGGAGTCGAGCGGGATCCGCGCGCTCTACAGCATGGTCCGCGAATTCACGGCCAGCCACCCCCGCGACGCCGTCAAGGACGGCGGCACTGTCGCCAGCATAATGACTTAGGGGAAGCGGATCAGGGTTCTACCCGGGTCTGGCCGGCGCTCATCTCGTCCTGCTCGATAAGATAGGCCACGAAACCGTCCATTACGCCGCCGCCGCAGCCCGCTTCATGGTCATGCGCGCGATGGTCACCTGGTGGATCTGGCTGGCGCCCTCGTACAGCCGGAAGGGCCGCACGTCGCGGTAGAACCGCTCGATGCAGCTGTAGTCGGCGATGTAGCCCGACCCGCCGAAGATCTGCACCGCCCGGTCCGCGACCCGGCCGCACATCTCGGTGGCAAAGTACTTCGACATGGATGCTTCCATGCTGGTGTCCTCGCCCCGGTCGCGCTGCCGCGCCGTCTCCAGGATCAGCGCCTTCGCCGCATGGATTTCCGTCTGGCAGTCGGCGATCAACCCCTGCACCAACTGGAACTCGCCGATCGGCTGGCCAAACTGCTTGCGGGTGATTGCATGGCGCACCGCCTCGTCCAGCATGCGGATCGCCGGACCCGTCGACAGCGCCGCCAGGTGCAGCCGCTGCTTGTTGAGCACCTTCATGGTGGTCTTGAAGCCCACATTCTCCACGCCGCCGATCAGCGCGTCCGCCGGAATGCGGCAGTCCTCGAAATACACCTCCGACACCGGCGCGCCTTCCTGGCCCATCTTCTTGTAGGGCGCGCCCGTACGCAGGCCCGGCGAATCCCGCTCGACGAAGAACGCGCTCACGCCGCCCGCGCCCGGATCGCTCTCGTCCGTGCGCGCCATCACCGTGAATAGATCGGCGACCGGCGCATTGGTGATGAACGCCTTCTTGCCATTGAGCACATAGCCATTGCCGTCCCGCCGCGCCGTCGTCTTCAGCGCCGTCAGGTCCGATCCCGCGTCCGGCTCGGTCGCCGCCAGGCAGCCGATCAGTTCGCCCTTTGCCATTTTCGGCAGGTATTTCTTCTTCTGCTCCGGCGTACCGTCGGCGACCAGCGCCTCCGAGCCGATGCCCGTGTTGGTGCCCACATGGGCGCGGAACGCCACCGAGCATTGCGAGATTTCCAGCGCGCCCAGCACCAGCTCCTCCGCCGTCAGGCCGGCGCCGCCGTACTCTTCGGGAATGCTCCAGCCGAAGAACCCCTTGCGCGCCATCTGCGCCGAGATGTCCTTCGGCATGTATTCGCCTTGTGCCACGCGCTCCTCGTTGGGGATGGCGTAGCTCCGCACCCACTCGCGCACGTCGGCGAGGAAGGCCTCGAAGGCTTCCGGGTTCCTGATCATATGCTGTCTCCACTCTGTTCGCTCGGCGCCGTGTCCTCCGGCAGCCGCGGCGTACTCAACTGATTGACGATCATTTCGCCCAGATGCTGCAGCCGGTTACGGAACGCGGGCATCATCAGCCCCATCAGGCCCCGCAGGCGCATGGTCTCGAGCGCCCGGGTGACTATCTGCAACTGGCGCAGAGACTGAGATGCTGCGGTCCCCATGGGATTGGTAGAAACACCTGCCGAGGCAAACCGTCAACGCTCATTTGCTGGCGCACAATTTTGCGCCCCTGGGACATTCTTGAGTACAAAAATGATTTGCCGTTTCATGATCGAGCGCAACTCCACTGCGGCTCGGTCGAGCGTAAATTCGCTTTACTTCCTGCCTTTGGGTCATACTTCTCTGCTGCTACGCGCCATCTGCATAACAAACAGGCACAATACGGTTGCGCCCGCCCGCTGTTGGGCGCATGAACGCGCCCTTGCCGTCTCGCGGCCTACACGAGTACGAAATCAATGCCGTTCCCCGCCACCCATCCCGCCCTCGCCCGCGCGCTTGTCGCCCGCGACTACGACGAGCCCACGCCGGTCCAGCTCGCGGTGCTCGAAGCCGACGCCGAGGGACGCGATCTGCTGGTGTCGGCGCAGACCGGCTCGGGCAAGACCGTGGCGTTCGGCCTGGCGCTCGCCACCACCCTGCTCGGTGAGGAGGAAAGCTTCGGTCAGGCCGGTCCGCCGCTCGCGCTGATCATCGCGCCGACGCGCGAGCTGGCGCTGCAGGTCCACCGCGAGCTGAGCTGGCTCTATGACGAGACCGGCGCCAAGATCGTCACCTGCGTCGGCGGCATGGATCCGCGCCAGGAAGCCCGCGCCCTCAATTTCGGTTCGCACATCGTCGTCGGCACCCCGGGCCGCCTGCGCGATCACATGGAACGCGGCAGGCTCGACACCTCCGCCCTGCGCGTGGTGGTGCTCGACGAGGCCGACGAGATGCTCGACCTGGGCTTCCGCGAGGATCTCGAGTTTCTGCTCGATGCGACACCCTCCAGCCGCCGCACGCTGATGTTCTCGGCGACCATCGCGCGGGAAATCGCCACGCTCGCGCGGTCCTACCAGCGCGATGCGCTGCGCATCGACACGGTCCAGCGTAACCGCCCCCACGCCGACATCGAATACCGCGCCATCCGTGTCGCCCCCAATGAGGTCGAGCTCGGCGTCGTCAATGTCCTGCGCCTGTTCGACGCCGCCGCGGCGCTGGTGTTCTGCTCGACCCGCGAGGCGGTTCGCCACCTGCACGCCAGCCTGGTCGAACGCGGCTTCGCCGCCACCGCCCTGTCCGGCGAACTGACGCAGAACGAGCGCAACAACGCGCTCCAGTCGCTGCGCGACGGCCGCACCAAGATCTGCGTCGCCACCGACGTGGCCGCGCGCGGGCTCGACCTGCCCCAGCTCGACCTGGTGATCCACGCCGAGCTGCCCAACAACAAGGACACCCTGCTCCACCGCAGCGGCCGCACCGGCCGCGCGGGCCGCAAGGGCGTGTGCGTGCTGCTGGTCACCTACACCAAGGGCCGCCGCGCCCAGCAGCTCCTGTCGCTCGCCGGTGTCGAGGCGGTCTGGTCCGGGCCACCCACCGCCGAGGAAATCCGCAAGCGCGACAACGAGCGCTTCCTGCTCGATCCCATCTTCAACGAGCCCGGCCCCGACGAGGATCTCAGCCTGGTCCAGCCGCTGCTGGAAGGCCGCACCCCGGAACAGCTCGCCCTCGCGCTGGCCCGCATCCAGCGCTCCCGCCTGCCCGAGCCCGAGGATCTGTTCGACAATGGCGGCGCCCGCGAGCCGCGCCGCGACGAACGCGGCCCACGCGAGATGCGCGAGCCCCGCGAGCCCCGCCAGTTCAACGACCGTGGCCCGGCCGGTGAGACCGTCTGGTTCCGGCTCAATGTCGGCCGGATGAAGAACGCCGATCCGAAATGGATCCTGCCGCTGCTCTGCCGCCTCGGCCACGTCACCAAGCGCGACATCGGCGCCATCCGCATCTTCGACCGGGAAACCAAGTTCGAGATTTCCAGGGACGTGGCCGACCGCTTCCGGGCGGCCCTCGACAAGTCCGACGAAAAGGAATTCACCGTTCAGCCGGCCGAAGCCCCTGCTCCGCGCGAAGACCGTGGCCCCCGCCCCGAACGGCGCGAGTGGCGCGAACCCACGCCCCAGGCAGCCGAAACCGTGGCAGAGAGTCGGCCAGAGCCCCTGGCCGAGACCTTGATCCCCGTTCCGGCTGCGGCTGCGGTTCCTGCTCTGGCACCTGCGCCCGTCATGGTCGAAGCCATCCCCGAGGCACCCCGCGAGGAAGCCCCGCGCGTTGAATATCAGCGCGAGGAGCGCGCGTCCTTCGATCCACACGGAGGCGAGAAGCCCGCCCGCAAGAAGGAACGCTGGGACGGCGCCAAGCGCCGGGACGCCAAGGTCCGCAGGGAATACACCGAGCGCGCCGCGCCCGAACCTCGCGCCGAACGACCCGCTCCCGCGCCGGCCCAGGATAGAACCTCCCGCGAAAAGCCGTTTCGCGAGCGCCAGCGCGACGACCGGCCCGGCAAGAGCGGCGGCTATACGCCCAAGCCGTGGAAGCAGGGCCCGCGCCCCGATCGCGCCGTCTCCGGCCCCGCGGCGGACGCCTCGGTGCGCCCCGAGCGCGACCCCTCAAAGCCGGCGAACCGGCCCAGCCGCCAGGATGCAGGTCCGGAAAAGTCATTCAGGGACAAAACTGCTGGCGCCGGAAAGGCGTTGGTCAAGCCGCGGTTCGGCAAGGGCAAGCCAGGCGCCGAGCACCCGAAGCGTTTCAACCCGAAGCGCGACGAAAGCCGAACCGCTTCAGGCGACCGCCCCCTGCGACGCAAGCCTCGTTAAGCTCCATCGCGGCTCACGCCGCGCTGACACATGCGAATGTCTGGGAAGATTGCTGGGCCCTAAATAAGCGTCGGGCCGCTGCAATCGGAATGGGCTTGGGGGCTACAGATCCGAGTGCGGCGGCCCGACTGACGAGGCCAACACCCAGAATGTCGCGCCGAACTGTGGCGGGATTGGGACTGCAGCAAGGTTTTGCTGCGGAACTCCTGTTGCATTTGATGAAAAACAGGCAGCTTCTTCCGCCTCCTGGCGGCGCCTATTCCGCTGCTCTGGCGTCGGCCCTCCGGCGCCGCATCGGGTTGCTGCCGAGCCAGACGTCGAGCCAGTCGTGGAAGTGCTGCACCCGGGCTTCGTCCTCGTTCAACCATGCCCGGCTGAAACCGCGCGAGTGCATGCCCGCCTGCATGTCGCGGAGATAATGGATGTCCTGGTCGATGGTGATCGTCATCGTGTTCAGTCCCGCGATCACGTCTTCCTGGGTGAACACCTCATGCTCCGGCCGCTCCTGCGCCTCGGCAGGCCCCGCGTTCGGATCCCCGAGCAGGCTCAGTCCGCGCGCCGCGTCCGCCCCCACGTTGATCCGCAGCGTCCATTTGTCGAAGAAGCATTTGTCCGGGTCGGTCGGATGCGGCCGCGGCCGCATCACCCACAACTCCTCCGGCTTGATGGTCATGATGATGTTCGGGAACAGATCGTACTGCAGCACGTCCGACACCTGGTCGTCGGTGAAGCCGGAATAATCGAAGCCGAGCGCCGCGCCCACCTTGCGCTTCTCCTTCTGCACCGCCTTGCGGATGTCAGGAACCCGTCCCTTGAAGTCCTCCGGATCCAGCCCCAGCGGACGGATCGCCGCCGCCAGGATCGGCGGCACGTCCAGCGGCACGCCATAGCGCGGGTTGGTCACATAGCCTTCGACGAGCACCCGGCGGTGGCCGAACGGCCACAGTTCGTTGCCGGCGTTGCAGCAGTCGACAAAGCTGGCGTGCTGCGGATGGATGAAATCCACATGATACTGCTCGTTGAAATTGTCGATGCAGGTCTTCCAGTTGGCGTCGAGGCACACGGTCTGGTCACTCACCAGGGTCATGTCCTCGAACCGGAACGGCGCAAGCTGGTCCTGGACCACCCCAAGGAACTCGGACAGCGGCCCGGCCTCCAGGTCCATGTTGATCCAAACCAGCCCGGCCCAGGCCTCCACCAGTACCGGCTTCAGCGACAGCGTGTCGCAGGGCAGTCCTTGAGAGAACCGTTCTGCGTCCGGCACATTCTTGAGTGTGCCGTCCAGCTCATAGCTCCAATTGTGATAAGGACAGGTGATCGCGGCAACTGATCCGCGCTCATTGGTCATGATCCGGTTGCCGCGGTGCTGGCAGGCATTGTAGACCGCCGATAGTCCGCCGGTCTCTGTACGCGTCACCAGGATCGACTCCCGGCCGATCTCGAAGACGAAGTAGTCGCCCGGCTCCCGGGCGTCGCATTCCAGTCCTGCCAGTAGCCAGCTCTGCGTCCAGACGCCGTTCCACTCGCGCGCCATGAATGCCCGCGAAGTGTAACGGTCGGCATCAAGCGTTGCCTTGGCGCGCACGGTCGCCGGCGGCCCATCCGCGAAATCGATATAGGTATTGGTCTGCGGCACGACGCATCCTCCCCGGCCCGTCTACACGCTTTGCGAAGCTTAGCACGGAAGCAGCAGGAACCAACCTCCGTTGTGGCCGTTTTGTGATCGATCTCCCTGGAGAATGGTCCACGTGAACGCCCTGCCGCCCACGACACGCCACAGGAAGCTCAAGCATGTGTCCAGCGACGCGTTGCCAATCCTGCGCCGCCGCATCGGCAAGGGCTTCGGCTATTTCGATGCCGGCGGCTGCCGGATCACCGATCCATCGATCCTCGACCGCATTCGCATGCTGGCCATTCCGCCCGCCTATGAAGATGTCCGCATCGCAGCACGTCCCCACGACCATCTGCAGGCCGTCGGCCGCGATCAGGCGGGACGTGTGCAGTACCGTTATCACTCTGAATGGGAGTACGTCCGCGAAAAGCAAAAGGCCGACCAGATCGCCGCCATCTGTTCGGTCTTGCCGCGCATCCGCCGGCGTATCCTGGCTGACCTCGCGCTACCCGGCCTGTCTCGCGAAAAGGCGCTCGCCGGCGTCGTCATGCTGATCGACCGCACGCACATCCGCATCGGCTGCGAGAACTACGTGCATTCGGGACGCAGCCGGGGCGCGTCGACACTGTTGAAGCGCAACGTCCAGCACCGTGACAACGACTGGCTGGATATCGCCTTCCGCGGCAAGGGCGGCAAGAAATTCGACTTCTCCGTGCGCATCCCGTCGCTTGCCCGCGCCATTCCGGAATGGATGGAATTGCCCGGTACGCGATTGTTCCAGTACCGGGACGAAGGCGGCGCGGCCTGCCGCATCAGCGCTGCCGAAGCCAACGCCTATCTGCAGGAGATCGCCGGCGCGCCGATCACCGCCAAGACGTTCCGGACCATGGCCGCGAGTGCCATGGCTGCCGAGCGCCTCGGCCTCACCGAGCCGGCGGAAAGTCCCACCGGCCGGCGCCGCCAGATCAAGGGCGTGATGACCGACATCGCTCAGATGCTCGGCAACACCCCTGCCATCGTGCGCAAGAGCTACGTCCATGGCCGCGTGATCGATGCGTTCGAGCGGGGCGATCTCCCGGCCGTCCATGCGAAAGCGAAATCCGCCCGCTTTCTGTCGCGCCGTGAAGCCGCCCTCGCCCGGCTTTTCTCCGATTAGAAACAGCCTGCCGGATGTTTTATCCGGCTATCCGGCACATGATGAGGCAGCGGCCCTTGTTGTGACTTCCCCTTTGCGTGCACAGTGCGCATCGTCGAAGGGGAGGACGCATCATGGCGAGCAAGAAACCGTTCCGCTTTTCCTGGCAGGCGTTCAACGCCACCTCCGCGTCCCAGTGGCGCGAGAAGGCCCGCCGCGCCGAGTCGCTCGGCTACTCGACCTTCCATGTCGCCGACCACTATATCGGCCCCGGCCCGGCGCTTGCTGCCACCAATCACCCGGTCCAGGACATCGCCGCCGTGCCGGCCCTCGCCATGGCCGCCGAGGCGACCAGCACCATCAATATCGGCGCCCGCGTGTTCTGCACCGGCTACCGCCCCGCGCCGATCCTGATCAAGGAGGCCATGACCCTCGATTTCCTGTCCGACGGCCGCTTCGAGCTGGGCCTCGGCGCCGGCTGGATCAGGAACGAGTACGAAGCCATGGGCATTCCCTTCCCCAGCGCCGGCACGCGCATCAAGCGGCTCGAGGAAACTATCCGCCTGGCCAAGGCCTCCATGCGCGGCGAGATGCTGCATATCGAGGGCGAGCACGTTCACGCCGTCGATTACGAAGCGCTGCCGGTGCCGCCCCGTGGCAGGATCCCGCTGATCGTCGGCGGCGGCGCGCCCAGGGTGCTCGGCGTCGCCGGGCGCGAGGCCGACATCGTCAGCATCAACTTCAACAACCACACCGGCGCCATCGGCCCGGAATCCCTCGCCAACTCCACCGCCGCGGAAACCCGCAAGAAAATCGGCTGGGTGCGCGACGGCGCTGGCGACCGGTTCGACGACATCGAACTGGAAATCGGCATGATCTTCGTCGCCCTCGACGACAGCCAGCGCGCCGCCGCCGAAATCTGGGCAAAGATGTTCAACATAACCCTCGACGATCTGAGAGATTGTCCCCACGCGCTGATCGGCTCGGTCGACAGCGTCTGCGACGACCTTCATCGCCTGCGCGAGGAGTTCGGCATCAGCTACATCAACGTCCAGGACCAGTACGGCGAAGCCTTCGCGCCTGTCGTCGCGCGGCTGACCGGAAAATAGGAACACGCCTCTAAAAAAGCGAGGCGTGCTGCCCTTGGGCAACACGCCTCGTCAACAATTCTCGATCTCTGTAGATGGCGGCGCGGGGGTTTCCGCGCCGCCTGTCGATTTTTCCTAGAAGTCAGCCCCCACTTCGATGCCCCAGGTCGAGCCGATACCCACCGTGCCAGACGCGAACAGCGGCTGGATGATGGCCGGCGCCTCCTCGCGCTCGTTGAGCAGGTTGCGACCGAAGAAGGTCACCCGGTAGTTGTCCCAGGCATAGGTGATGGAAGCGCTGATGTCGTTGCGCGGCTTGACCCGGCTCAGCGTCTGGTTGAGCAGGTTGCCTTCCACCGAACTGATGTAGCTCCACTTGCCACTAAGCTGCAACTCGCCCGGTCCCACCAGGATATTGTAGTTGAAGCCGGCGCCGGCCGTCAGCTTGGGGGCGTTACGCACCTTCAGGAAGGTCGCATCCACAATGCATTCCGGCCTGCCGGTGCAGCTGTCGTTCGGATTGATGTCGGTGAAGAAGTCCTTGTACTGCGCGTCGAGAATGCCGACGGAACCGAACATCTTGAATTCCTCGGTAACCGCCGCCTGGACCTCGGCTTCGACGCCTTGATAGATCACGTTCGCCACGTTGCTGAACACGGTGGCGACCGTATTCGTGGAGGGATCGAACTGAACCGCCGACTCCTGCTTGTTCTTGAACTTGTTGCGGAACAAGGCAACGTTCGTCTGCAGGCGGTTGTCGAACCACTGGGCCTTCACGCCAAGTTCGAACGATTGCGACGTTTCCGGATCGTACTGATCCCGTTCGAAGTCGGCGACGTTCTGGTTGACGCCGAAGAAGCCGCCGGAATGCCAGCCCTCGGCATAGGACGCATAAAGCAGGATGTCTTGCGTTGCCTTCCAGGAAATGCTGGCCTTCGGCGAAATGTCCTTCCAGCTGTTCTTCAGGTCCGCGAAATCCGGGAACGCGAAATCGTTGACCCGGGAGAGAGGCGCCAGGTAGGCCTGAGCCGCGATGAAATGCTTCTTTTCATAGCTCCAGCGTACGCCGGCCTCCAGCGTCCAGCCGGGGGCGAATTCCCAATCCGCGTGGGCAAAGAGCGCATGGGCGGTAGTCGACTGGTCCTCGAAGAGCTTCTGCACCAGCTTGGCGCCATACGGAGCGTTTGCAAAACCCTCGTCGCAGCGTGTGTTACCGAAGCGGTGGGCAAGGCAGGCGCCGACCGGCGTAAATCCGGGATGATTTGCCGCCGCTGCAGGGGAGAGCCATTGATTTGTCGCAAGCGAATAACCGCCGAGGGCACCAACGAACGTCCAGAAATCGCCGCCCGTGACCCACTTCTGATTGAACTGGCTGTCCCAGTAGTAGTACCCGACCAGGGCGTTGATCTTGCCCATCGACGAGTCCCAAGAACCCTCGAGGCGCAATTCGCCACTGAACTGCTTGAAGGAATTGTCGCGCTCGATGGTGATGAAGTCCTTCTCGGTGCCATCGAAGTCGTACTTCCGGTACTCCTGCATCTTCCGGTAGCCCAGCACCGTGACCAGCTTTACCTCGTCACTGAAATTGGCTGTCATGTCGAGCGTGTAGGCGTTCGTATTGACCTTGCCGGGATTGGGCAGATCGGTGCGGTTCTCCTTCCGGGGGAAATCAAGCTCGGTCCTGCACGGCACATTCGGCACCGCGCCTCCGGTGATCAGCGCTGGCAGGTAACACGCCAGAAATCCGCCGGAGTAATTCGGATCGCTGGACACGCCGGTCGGGGGAACAACCCCCGGCGCGAAGTTCCAGTTGGTCAGGTATGCGGCGCCCTGGCTGTGGTCCTCAAAGCGTTCGACGGTGAGCTTGGCCTCGAACCAGTCATTGGGCGTCGCCAGCAGGGTCAACCCGTAGTTCATATAATCTTTTTGCGGCTGGGTAGTGTTGAGATAGGTGTTCTTGTAATAGCCGTCCCGCTGCAGATTGCTGAAGAATCCCTTCACCGCCAGCTTGTCCCGTACTATCGGGGCATTCAGCACCGCGCGGAATTCCTGCTGGTTGAACCGTCCATAGTTGTACTGCAGCTTGGCGCCGTATTCGCCGGTCGGTCGGCTGCGGATCGCGTTGAGCACGCCGCCAACCGTGTTCCGGCCGTAGAGCGTGCCCTGCGGGCCGCGCAGGATTTCGATGCGCTCGATGTCGAAGTTCTCGATCACCTGGCCCGACAGCGAACCCAGATAGATGCCGTCGATCATGACGGCGATCGGCGAATCGAACGAATTGTCGTCGGTGCGCGTCGGGCTGATACCGCGAATGGTGATGGCGGCCGCGCCGGCGCGTGACGCATCGCTATCGATCCGGACATTGGCCGAATAACCGTTCAGGTCCTTCAGATCGCGCACCGTGGCCAGTTTCAGTTCACCGCTGATCGCGGTCATGGCGACCGGCACGTCCTGAATCGATTCCTCGGTCTTCCGCGCCGTGACCAGCACCGAATCGACCCTCGGCCCGGCGTGAGGCGCATTCTGCGCAACCTGCTGTGCGGTTGGCGCGGTAACTGGCGCCGCGGTCTCGCCGGCGGCGGTTTCCGCCGCGGCAACGCCGAACGGCAACATGACTACCGGCACCGCAAGCGCCGCCAACTTGACGGCGCGGGTGAACTTCCCAGGCGCGATACGCCCCATATCCATCGTGATTTCCTCCCCAAAAGTGACCGCCCTAGTGGCAGCGGGGAAATCGGATCCCACATTCGGCGGTGGAATCTCGTCTACCCGTATACCATGCGGTAACGCCGGCGAGCGTGCCCAAGGCTATCGAATTAATCAACGATTAATTTTTTTCATTATGTGTGCTTGTTTTAGGCACTCGGATCGGCCGGGATTTTTGTGGCGCGCCGGTTATCAGCGGTAATCCAGGCCCCCTTTCTCGTTAATAGCCGCTCACTTACGCCGCATCCGGTATCGACTGGAATCTACTAAAACGCGAACGAGCCGTACCGCTGTTTGGCGGCACGGCTCGCAAGCGCAGGTTGCCCAGTTCAGATCCGGGTCCGAGGATTGACTAGAATTCGCCGCTCACCTCGATGCCCCAGCTCCGGCCCGGACCGACGGTGCCGGATGCGAACAGGGGCTGGATGATCGCAGGAGACTCAAACCTGTCGTTCGTCAAGTTGTTGCCGAACAGTGAAATGCGGATGTCGTTCCACGAATAGCTGATGGACGCGCTCAGGTTTTCCCGCGACGGCACCCTGCCGGCTGCCAGGTTGACCAAATTGCCTTCCACATTGCTAACATAGCTGTACCTCGCGGCGAGCTCCAGTTCACCCGGCCCGATCAGCACGGTATAGCTGCCACCAATGCCATAGGTAAGTTCCGGCGCATTGCGCGGCGTGAGGAAGGTCGCATCCACGATCGTGCAACAACCATCCTGCGGATTAACGTCCGTGTTGAACTTCGAGTATTTGGCGTCGAGGTAGCCGATCGACCCGAACATCTTGAAGTTTTCGGTAATCACAGCCTGTGCTTCCGCTTCAATACCCTGATAGACCACCGAACCGACATTGCTGAAAACGGTCACGACCGTATTGGTTGTACCGTCGAACGCGACAACCGATTCCTGCTTGTTCTTGAACGTGTTACGGAACAGGGCAACGTTGGTCTGCAGCCGGTTATCGATGAACTGTGCCTTCACACCGACTTCGATTGATTGGGATGTTTCGGGATCGTACTGGTCTCGCTTGAAATCGGACACGTTTTGGTTCACCCCGAAAAAGCCTCCGGAGTGCCAGCCCTTCGCATAGGAGGCATAAAGGAGCATATCCTGCGTGGCCTTCCAGGACAGGCCTGCCTTGGGCGAAACATTCGTCCACTTCTTGCTGAGATCGGCGAATTCGGGGAAATCGTCCACGTAGGCGCGGGCGAGCGGCGTGATGTAGGCCTGTGCGCCGATGAAGTGCTTCTTCTCCTGCGTCCACCGCACGCCGGCCTCAAGTGTCACATCCTGAATGAACTCCCAGTCGGCGTGGACGAACGCCGCTTCTGACGTCGTCTTCTGGCTTTCGAACAGCTTGTTGGGGCCCTTCGG
This sequence comes from Candidatus Kuenenia stuttgartensis, assembly GCA_943329845.2. Taxonomy (GTDB): domain Bacteria; phylum Pseudomonadota; class Alphaproteobacteria; order SMXS01; family SMXS01; genus RI-34. The sequence goes on from CALQFM020000002.1 coordinate 30,515, forward strand.
GCCATAGGGCTTGTCACCCCAGCCCTGATCGCACCGCACCTGTCCGAACACATTATACAAAGTTGTCCCCGGCCCACCGCGCGGAGCAAGGCATGCCGCCGCCGGTGTCGCGAAGCCGGTAACGCTCGCCAGCGCCGGGTTGAGCCACGTGTTTGTAGCCAGCGAGTAGCCGCCCAGCGCGGCCACGAACTGCCAGAAATCGCCGCCCGTCACCCACCTCTGGTCGAACTTGCTGCTGTAGAAATAAGCCCCCGCGACTGCGTTGATCTTGCCGACCGACGTATCCCAACTGCCCTCCAGGCGCAGCTCCTCGCTGAACTGCTTGAAGCGGTTGTCGCGCTCGATGGTGATGAAATCGGCTTGCGACCCGTCAAAATCATACTTCCGGTATTCATGCTGCTGCCGATAGCCCGTCACCGAGACGAGTTTGAGTTCGTCACTCAATCTCGCCGACATGTTGAGCGAATAGGCGCTTGTCATCACTTTGCCCGGGTTCGGCAGGTCCCCGATGATTGTTTTCGGTATGGTGAGATCCGTCCGGGGAATGGCGTTTTCCAAGCCCAGCAATCCAGGAAGGAAGACATCCAGAAATCCGCCGCTGAAATCGTACTCACGCGGATCGGTCGGCTTCGGGAAAACGCCGGGCGCCAGATTCCAGTTGGTGAGGTAGGCGCCGCCCTGGCTCCGATCCTCGAACCGCTCGGCGGTCAGCAACGCCTCGAACCAGTCGTTCGGCGTCGCCAGAACGGTCATTCCGTAATTCCTGTAGTTCTTTTGTGGCTGGGTCGTATTCAGTGTGGTGTTCTTATACCAACCATCGCGCTGCAGGTTGCTGAAGAATGCCTTCACCGCCAACTTGTCCCGGACGATGGGAGCGTTGAGGACGGCACGAAACTCCTGCTGGTTCCAACGGCCATAGGTATATTGCAGCTTGGCGCCGTATTCGCCGGTCGGCCGGCTGCGGACCACGTTGAGCACGCCGCCGACCGTATTGCGGCCATACAACGTGCCCTGGGGACCGCGCAGGATTTCGATGCGGTCGATGTCAAAGTTCTCGATCACCTGACCCGACAATGAGCCCAGGTAAATGCCGTCGATCATGACGGCGATCGGCGAATCGAGCGACGTGTCGTCGGTGCGGGTCGGACTGATGCCGCGGATCGTAATCGCGGCAGCCCCAGCCCGTTCCGGATTGCTGTCGATGCGGACGTTGGCCGAGTAGCCGTTCAGGTCTCGCAGATCCCGGACCGTTGCCAGCTTCAACTCGCTGGTGAGTGCCGTCATGGCGACGGGCACATCCTGCGCCGATTCCTCGGTCTTTCGGGCCGTCACCAGCACCGACTCGACCTTGGGACCTGACTTGGCTGCCGGGCTCGGCGCCATTGGTGCGTTATCGGGCGCCGGCTGGGCCGATGCGGTGAAGGCGAGTACGCTTAGCGGAAGTGCTAGAAGTCCAGCTTTGGCGATTGATGGAAATCGCCAGTTCGCGAAAATTCGCGTCATCAAGGTTCCCTCCCCATGTCGGACCGCCCCAAACGACAGAGGAAAACCGGATTGCGCATTCAATGGCGAAATCTCGGACCCGACATGCCGTGCAGTCCGCACAAAGGTTAGGACCCGGCATTCCTATTAATCAATGATTATTTTTCCTTACCGACATGTCAGCCTTCTATTATGCCACTGTTTTTTAAGACTTTTTTAATACATTGAGCAATTGATCGCTCGATCATTCAAAGCGGTTTCGCCCGGGATGGTCCGTTACCGCGACTGGAACCGGGTACTGATCCAGATATCCTTCGGGATTCTCAGCGCCAGCGTCTCGACGAACTCGAAGCGATTCTTGCTTTTTGAAAGCGAGAAGCCTTGACGGCGCGCCACCAGGCGCTCGAACGCAGTGTTCATTTCCTGGCGTGCGAGTGGCGACCCCAGGCAATGATGCGTGCCCTGCCCGAACGCCATGTGCGACGCCGCGTTCTTGCGGTCCAGGTCGAGCACGTCGGGATCGGCGAAGTGCCGCTCGTCGCGGTTTGCGGCGCCGAAACGGATATGGATCACGCTACCCTTGGGAATGAAGGTGCCGTGCAGTTCCATGTCCCTCACAACCTGCCGCTCCAACCCTTGGGTCGGCGACTGCAGCCGCAGCGCTTCCTCGACGAACACCTTGATCTTCTCCGGCTCGGCACGCAGCCGCGCCTCCAGGCCCGGAGTCTCGATCATCAGCCGCATGGCCATGGCGAGCCCGTTGGTCGTCGTCTCGTTGCCGCCCACCAGCACATGCTCGGCCAGGCTGACCGCCTCGTTGATGTTGAGCGGCCGCTCGCCGTTGTAGAGTCCGTGGGCGATGTCTGTGATCAGGTCTTCCTGCGGATCCCTGCGCTTCCGGTCGAACCACTCCAGCAGATATTCCTGCAGTTCGACGCCCTTTTGCGCCACCAGCAGCTCGCGCTCCGGCGTCAGCGAATAGGAATGTACTTCCACCCAGTAGTCCGACCATTCCTTGAGTTGCGGCATGTCCTCCGCCGGCAGGCCCAGGATGCGCGTGATCATGATCAGCGGCAGCGGCACGCAGAACGCCTTCACGAAGTCGAAGTCCTCGTCCTGAGGCATCTTGTCGATCAGGTCGTCGACGACGCTCTCGATATACGGCACGAGCTTGCGGATGCGCCCCGCCGTGAACGCCTGGTCGACGATCTGCCGGTAGGCCGTGTGCACAGGCGGGTCGTCGCCCATGGCGTAATAGCGCCGGAACCCCTTGTCCTCGAATATCTTGCGCGCCGCAGGCGTCCGCACCAGCGAGCCCGCCTTCTTCATGGAAAGCTCGGTGGTGTTGCGCAGCACCGCGTGCAGGTCGTCATAGCGGGTGACCACATACATGCCCAGGTCCGGCATCCGGTAGACCGGCGCTTCGTCGCGCAGCGTCCTGTAGGCATCGAACGGACACGCCTGGATCGCCGGGTCCATCAAATTCACCCGCGCCGGATCGACACCGTGCGCCTCCCCGCTTACAGGCCCCCCGTTCACGTCGGTAGTTCCGTCCATCATCGTCGTCTCTCCCGCGTCATCCCAGGCTCATTACACGCCTGCAGCCGCCGGCAGGCAAGCGGCCAGTCAGGAACCGCGTCGCCGCCGTACCGTTGATCGCTCACATGCCGCTTGCTTCGGCCCGGCCCGCCGACGCACTCTCCGGGCCCAAGGGCAGCCAACGCGAAGGCACGTGCCATCATGCGCTTCATCCCCCTCGTCGCCGCCATGGTCCTCGCCGTCGTTACGGCGCTGCTGTGCTGGTTCAGCCTGTACTGGCTGTTCGCCGTGATCCCGCTCGCCGTCATGTCCGTCGTGGGATTGGCCGACCTGCTGCACGCCACCGATCCGCTGCGCCGCAACTATCCGCTCACCGTCCGCTTCCGCTATCTGCTGGAATGGATCGGCCCGTTCATGCGCAGCTACATCGTCGAGGGCGACGAAAAGAGCCTGCCCTTCTCGCGCGATATTCGCGGCATGATCTACAGCCGCTCGCTCGGCGAGGGCGAGCCCAAGGCATTCGGCAGCGAGCTCGACTTCGATGAATCCGGCTATACCTGGATTCACCATTCCATCGCTGCCCGCCCGCCTTCCGATCCAGACTTCCGCATCACCATCGGCGGCCCGCGCTGCACCAGGCCCTATTCGGCCTCGGTATTGAACATCTCGGCGATGAGCTTCGGGTCCATCGGCGCCAACGCCGTCGAGGCGCTGAACCTGGGTGCCAAACTCGGCGGCTTCGCCCACGATACCGGCGAGGGCGGCTTGTCGCAATACCACCTCGCCCATGGCGGCGACATCGTCTGGGAGATCGCGTCAGGCTATTTCGGCTGCCGCACGCCGGACGGACGGTTCGACCCCGAGCGCTTCCGCGACCAGGCCGCGCTCGAGCAGGTGAAGATGATCAACATCAAGCTCAGCCAGGGCGCCAAGCCGGGGCATGGCGGCATGCTGCCCGGCCCCAAGGTCACGCCCGAGATTGCCGCCGCCCGCGGCATCGAGCCTTGGAAGGACTGCATCTCACCACCGGCACACTCGTCGTTTTCGACCCCGGTCGGCCTGCTGGAGTTTACCGCCCAGCTTCGCGACCTATCGGGCGGCAAGCCCGCCGGCTTCAAGCTGGCCATCGGCCATCCGTGGGAGTTCCTCGCCATCTGCAAGGCCATGCTGAAGACCGGCATCCACCCGGATTTCATCATCATCGACGGTGGCGAAGGCGGCACCGGCGCCGCGCCGCACGAGTTGCCCGATCATGTCGGCATGCCGCTTGTCGACGCCCTTGCCTTCGCCCATGCCGCGTTGTGCGGCAGCGGCGTGCGGGACCACGTCATGCTGGGCGCCAGCGGCAAGATCGTCAGCGGCTTCTCGCTCGCCCGCTCGATGGCGCTCGGCGCCGACTTCTGCAATGCGGCGCGCGGCTTCATGTTCTCGCTGGGCTGCGTCCAGTCCATGCGCTGCCACACCGGCACCTGCCCCACCGGCATCACCACCCAGGATCCGCTGCGCCAGCGCGCCATCGTCGTGCCCACCCACGCCCAGCGGGTGCACAATTTCCACGCCGCCACCGTAGCCAAGCTGGCCGAGATCGTTGGCGCCGCCGGCCTCGATCATCCGGACGAGTTGCGGCCCGAGCATCTCTATATGCGCCTCACGCCCAACGAGATCCGTTCCGCCGCCGACCTCTACCCCCAGCTCAAGCCAGGCGCGCTCCTCGACGCGCCCGAGGAAACGCCGTTCGCCGCGTTGTGGGAACTGGCCGATCCCGAGCGCTTCGCGCCGAAATCCATCGCCGAGCGACCCGACATTTCGGGTCGCTCGGTCCGCGCCACGGTGAAGTCCCAGCCGCGAGGCTGAGCACCTGTCCCGATCGGCGCAAGAAATGGCGCCCGGAGGCTTATTCCACCTCGACCAGTTTGGCGTCGAGGCAGGCCTCCATCACCGTCATCATCGCCTTGAAGCTGGCATAGAACGCGGCTTGGAGTTCCTCCGTCTGGACCGCGCCCGGCTTCAGCCGGTAGCCGCCCCGCGGGTCTTCAATCACCATGCCCGACGCGACCAGCTCCTTCAGCTTGCGGCGAACCGTCTCGCGCGGCAGTCCTGTCGAATCCGCGATCGACAGCGCGTTCGACGGCACCTGAAATTCCGGCGGAATGCGGACGTCCATCGACTCGTAGGGACCCCGCTGCGTCGTCGCCATCAGCCGCTGTATGTTGGACGCGCCCAGGGCATGGATGATCAGAAGCTTTGGCAGGTCGTTCTGCACGTGCTGGCTGTAGGCCGGCAGGATCTTGCACAGGCACTCGGACAGCTCGTAGAGAAACACGCGGGACTTGTCCCGGAACTCGGACTGCGAAACAACTTTGAGCCGGCGCTTCGCCCGCCATGAAGGCGAGCCTGTGTCGGACGAGGCTCGGGAACGCGCCGCCCTGCCATCCTGCAAGCGATCCATAATGTGCAACCTTCCGTCGCGCCCCCAGCGTAACAATGCCTGAATCGTTGCGCCTGCGTCATGTCAAATGCACGGTTGTTCACTGCAAAATTTAACGGTTTGTAACAGTTCCGGATTTTCCACGGCGTCTCTGCACCGAAAACCGATGCCCCAAGGGCGGCCGTCGGGGAACGAGCAGCTGCCTATATGGCAGTCAAGGCGGGGAACGTGGCCTGCCACAACTGCTGATTGCGGGAGCGTAATGACCAACGCTCCCGTCTCGCGGGACGGCTGCCCCGCGGTAATCAATGATGAGCCGGCGACCTTGCCGAGGGCAACGCCCCTAGAGCAGACTCTTGACCCGCGACTGGTGCAGGCTGACGAAGGACAGCGTTTCCGAAGCATAGGACTTCAGCATCTTGTCACCGCCTGACTGCGCGTAGTCCGACAGCAGCTTCGCGCTGTAATCCTTTGACGCCTTCTGCACCGCAAGGAATGCTTTGTCGAACTCTTCGGCCTTGACGGCCTTGAGTTGGTCGAGGCGCGCGGTGTAGTCGGCGCTCAGCCTTGTCTGCGCGTATTTCGGCGCGAATGCCAAGAGCCGCGAATTGGCCAGCGACTGGTCCTCGACGATCTCGCGGGCCAATTTGCGCACGTCCGCGTTCATGGCCCGGTCGAGCGCGAGCTGGGCCGCCTCCACGTCGAACAGCCCGGCAAGACTGGCGTCGCGCGCGAACGCCGCCGCGGCCTGTTCTTCCACCGGCGTAACCGCCTGCGACACTGTCGCGGCCTTCTCTCCGGCGTTGGCCCCGCCGCTCGCGAGAAGGAAAGCGGCCACCGTGGCATAGACGATGGAGCGCATGGAATCCTCCTGATGTGATGCTGGACAAACGCCGTGGCCATATCCTTGTTCCCGGAGGCCCCGGCCCCACAACTCCTGCCGCAACATTCCACTTGGCCCGTCTCGGCGCGCCAGGCCGCCTAAAGACTTTTCTGAGTTCCTTCCGGGAGCCCGCTACTCGGTGAGGCCGCCGCCCAGCGCGACATAAAGCGCTACCAGGTTTTCGAGCTGGTTGCGGCGGGTTTCCACCAGCGACTGCTCGGCATCGAACAGGCTGCGCTCGGCATCCAGCACCTCCAGGTAGTTGGCGACGCCGTTGCGGTAGCGGAGCTGCGCCAGTTCGGCGCTATTGCGCTGGGCGACGAGCGCCCGCTCCTGCGCCACCACCTGGTCGGCCAGATAGCGCCGCGCCGCCAGCGCGTCCGCCACTTCGCGGAACGCCGTCTGCACCACCTTCTCATAGCTGGCGACGGCGATGTTCTTGCGCGCCTTGGCCGCGTCCAGGTTGCCCTGGTTGCGTCCGAAATCGAAGATCGGCAGGGTCAGCGATGCCGGCCCAAGGCTCCAGCTCACCCCGTCCTGTCCCACGCCGTTCTTCAGCTCGATGGACTCGTAACCGCCCGAGCCGGTCAGCGTGATCTTCGGAAAGAATGCCGCCCGTGCCGCGCCGATATTGGCGTTGGCGCCGCGCAGCTGCTGCTCCGCCTCGAGGATGTCCGGCCGGTTGAGCAGAAGGTCCGAAGGCAGTCCGGCGCCGAGCTGATCGCTCATGCCCTGGTCCAGCAGCGGCAGCGGATCGGGTAGCGGCCCTTCGACGGGGCCGCCCACCAGCACTTCGAGCTGATTGCGCGCCTGCGCCCGCGACCGGCGCAGCGCCGCCAGCTCGGTCTGCGCCTGCGTCAGCAGCGTCTCAGACTGCCGGTAGTCGAGCGCCGAGGTCACACCAGCGTCGAGGCGCAGCTTGGCGATCTCCAGTCCGCGGTTGCGGCTGTCCACCGTCGCTTCGGCCAGCGCAATGCGCTCCTCGGCTTCGCGCAGCGCCAGATAGGTTCCGGCCACGTCGGCGATCAGGCTGATCCGGAACGCCCGCTCGGCCTGCACCGTCGCCAGATAGCTGGCACGCGCCGCGTTGCTCAGGCTGCGCACCCGGCCCCAGAAATCCAGCTCGAAGCTCGTGATTCCCGCCCCTGCGCTGTAGCGGTCGACGGTTGTCTGGGCGCCCGTGCCGCCGGACGAGATCGAGCCGCCATGGCTCCGCTCGGCCGACGCCTGACCCGCGATCGTCGGCAGCAGGTCGGCCCGCTGGATGCGGTACTGGCCGCGTGCCTCCTCGATCCGGGCTACCGATACTCGAAGATCCCGGTTGTTGACGAGCGACGCATCGATCAGCCGCACCAGCCTCGGATCGGCGAAGAACTGCCGCCATCCGATTGCCGTGGCCCTGACCTCGCCCTGCTCCGGCTGGCCTTCCGCCGGATAGGTGGGCGCGGTCGCCATCGGCGGCTGCTTGTAGTCAGGCGCCATGGTGCACCCGGCCAGCAGCGACGTCGCGACGGCCATGATCGTGATCCGGCTAGTCATTGCCAGCCTCCTGCGGCGCACCCGGCACGCCCGGTTTCCTGCGGGTGAGCCAGCGCCTCGTCATGAGGTAGAACACCGGCACGAAGAAGATGCCGAACGCCGTGGCCGCGATCATGCCGCCAATCACGCCCGACCCCACTGCCACGCGGCTCGCCGAGCCGGCGCCCGACGACAGCGCCAGCGGCAGTACACCCAGGATGAACGCCATCGACGTCATGATGATCGGCCGCAGCCGTAGCCGCACGGCCTCCATGATCGCGTCCATGGTGCCCTTGCCTTCGGCCTCGAGATCCTTGGCGAACTCGACGATCAGGATGGCATTCTTTGCGGCGAGGCCGATGATGGTGATCATGCCGACGTTGAAATAGATGTCGAGTGACAGCCCGCGCGCCCAGGTCAGCAGCAGCGCACCAAGCACGCCGAGCGGCACGATCAGCAGCACCGCTACCGGGATCGTCCAGCTCTCGTAGAGCGCCGCCAGCACCAGAAAGACCACCAGCAACGACAGCGCCAGCAGCGACAGGACCTGCCCCTGCGACTCCTGCTCTTCGAACGAGATGCCGGTCCAGGCGAATCCATAGCCCTCCGGCAGTTGCTCGGTCAGCCGCGCCATCTCTGCCATTGCCTCGCCGGTCGAATAGCCAGGCGCCGGCGAGCCCGAGATACTCATCGACGGATAGCCGTTGTAGCGCTGCAGCTGTGGCGGTCCGGCGCTCCATTCCGCGGTGGTGAAGGCCGAGAACGGAACCATCTGGCCTTCGCTGTTGCGTACCCGCATGGACAGAATGTCCTGCGGCGTCATGCGGGCATTCGCGTCGGCCTGCAGCACGACCCGCAGCACCCGTCCCTGATAGTTGAAGTCGTTGGCATAGGCCGAGCCGAAGGCGATCGACAGGGTCTGGTTGATGTCGCTGATCTGCAACCCCAGCGCCCGCGCCTTCACCCGGTCGATCAGCACCCTGAGCTGCGGCGCGTCCTCCATGCCTTCCGGCCGTACGCCGGTCAGCACCTTGCTCTGCATGGCCATGCCCAACATCTGGTTGCGCGCCGCCAGCAGCGCCTCATAGGTGCCGCCGGCCTTGTCCTGCAGCCGGTAGCTGAAGCCGCTGGCGTTGCCCAGCTCGCGGATCGGCGGTGGGTTGAGCACGAACACCTGCGCGCCCTTTACCTGCTGCAGCCCGCCCATCAGCCGCATTACCAGCGGGCCCGCCTTGCTGTCCTTCTTGGTCCGCTCGTCCCAGGGCTTGAGCGAGATGAACATCATCGCCGCGTTCTGCCCGTTGCCGAAGAAACTGAAGCCTCGGATCACCACCACGCGGTCCACCTCGGGCTGGGCGCGCACGAACTTCTGTGCGTCCGTCACGGCCTCCTCAAGCCGCTCGAACGTCGCGCCCGGCGGTGCCTGGATGATGCCGATGGCAAAACCCTGGTCCTCGTCCGGCAGGAAGCTGGACGGCATGTTCATGAACACCAGCACCACCAGGCCGACCAGCACGGCGAATACCGCCAGCCAGCGCAGCGGCGCCGACAGCATCTTGCCCACCCGGTTCTCGTAGCGGTCCGTCGCGCTCTCGAACATCCGGTTGAAGCGGTGGAAGAACGGCCCGACGAACTTCTTGTTGCGGCGGCTGCCTTCTTGGTGCGGCCTCAGCAGGGTGGCGCACAGCGCCGGCGTCAAGGTCAGCGCCATCAGTGCCGAGAACGCCATCGAGATGGCCAGCGTCACCGAGAACTGCCGGTAGATGCCACCCGTCGATCCCGGGAAGAACGCCATCGGGATGAACACCGCCACCAGCACCAGCGTAATGCCGACCAGCGCGCCGGTGATCTGCCCCATGGCCTTGATGGTCGCGTCGCGCGGCGACAGCTTCTCCTCGCGCATCAGCCGCTCGACGTTCTCGATCACCACGATGGCGTCGTCGACCAGGATGCCGATGGCCAGCACCATGGCGAACAGTGTCAGCACGTTGATCGAGAATCCGAACGCCGCCAGGCCAAGGCAAGCGCCAGCCAGCGCCACGGGCACCACGACGGTCGGGATCACCGTCGCCCGCAGGTTCTGCAGAAAGAGGTAGATGACCAGGAATACCAGGATGATCGCTTCGACCAGAGTCTTGGCCACCTCGTGGATCGAGATCTGGATGAACGGCGTCGTGTCGTAAGGCACGCTCCAGCGCATGTCGCCGGGGAAATCCTTGGACAACTCTTGCATGCGTGTCTTGACGGCCTTGGCCGTCGCCAGCGCGTTGGCGCCGGTCTGCAGCTGCACCGCCATGCCCGCCATCTCGCGACCGTTCAGCGTCGCGTGATTGACGTAGTTCTGCGCCCCCAGCTCCACCCGCGCCACGTCGCGCAGCTTGACGGTCGAGCCGTCCGGGTTGGCACGGAGGATGATGGCGCCAAACTGCTCGGGGTTGGTGAAGCGGTTCTGCGTCATCACGACGGCGTTGAGCTGGGTGCCCTTGACCGTCGGCTGATCGCCGATCTGGCCGCCCGCCGTCTGGCTGTTCTGCTCGCGCACGGCGGCGAGCGCCTCGGCTGCCGACATGCTGTAGCCGGCCAGTTTGGTGGAATCGAGCCAGATTCGCATGGCATAGGGCGAGCCGAACAGCCTGATGTCGCCCACGCCCGGCACCCGCTTCAACTCGTCGATGATGCGGTTCGACGCGTAGTTGCTCATGTCGAGCTGACTCATGGCGTTGCTGGGCGACGTCAGCGCCAGCACCATCAGGAAGCCGCTGTTGGCCTGGTTGACCTGCACGCCCTGCTGGCGCACCTCTTCCGGCAGGCGCGGTTCCACGCGGCTCAGCCGGTTCTGCACCTCCATCTGCGCCGTGTCGATGTCGGTGCCCGAACGGAACGTGACATTGATTGACGCCGAGCCGTCGGACTGGCTGGTCGACGACATGTAGAGGAAGCCCTCGACGCCGTTCAGTTCCTGCTCGATGACCGAGGTAACGTTCTTCTCCAGCGTCGACGCGTCGGCGCCCGGATAGTGCGTCGAGATGGTCAGCGACGGCGGCGCGATCGACGGATACTGCTCGATCGGCAGCGCCCGCAACGCCAGCAGGCCCGCCAGCACGATGGTGAGGGCGATGACCCAGGCGAAGATCGGCCGATCGATGAAAAAGCGGGGCATGATCTGCTACCTGCCGCCGCCGTCCGGCTTCTGGGCCGCGGGCACAGGCGGCAAACCCGCCTCGCCCTCGATCCGCACCGGCGCGCCGACCCGGGCATGCTGTACGCCGTCGGTGACAACCCTGTCCCCGGCCTTCAGGCCGGACTGGATCGCCCACAGCGTGCCATGCAGCGTGCCCAGCTTCACCGGCCGGCTCTCCAGCACATTGCCTTTGCCGACGACCAGCACGGTCGCGCCCTCCGGCTTCACCTGCACCGAACGCTGGGGCACGACGATGCCATTCTCGATGGCGCTGCCTTCCACCCGGGCGCGCACAAACTGCCCCGGCAGGAGCAGCCGGCGCGGATTCTCGAACTCGGCGCGCACCGAGATCGACCCGGTGGAGGAATCCACGGCCATGTCGAGGAAGTTCAGATGGCCTTCCTTCTCGTAGGTGCTGCCGTCCTCCAGCGTCAGGATCACCCTGACCCGGTCCAGAGGCAGCGACTTGACCTTGCCTTCCTCGATATCTCGGCGAAGCTTCAGCAGCTCGCTCGACGACTGGGTGAAGTTCACATACACCGGATCGAGCTGCTCGATGGTCGTGAGCAGCGTTGCATCGCTGCCCTTCACCAGCGCGCCCTCAGTGACCTGGGCGCGTCCCGCGCGCCCGGCCACCGGGGCGGTGACGATGGTGTAGTCGAGATCGAGCGCCGCGCGCTCCACCTGCGCCTGGGCCGAGATCACATCCGCTTCGGCCTGCGCCGAGGCGGCGACCGCCGCGTCGTATTCCTGCTGGCTGATCGCCTGCTTGCTCACCAGCGGCTGGTAACGGTCGACCACCTGCCTGGCGTTGCGCGACGTCGCCTGCGCCCGGCTCAGCGCGCCCGTCGCCTGGTCATACGCCGCCTGCTTCTCGCGCGGGTCGATGCGGAACAGCGGCGCCTCCGCCTTGACATCGGTGCCTTCCTGATAGAGCCGGCGCTCGATGATCCCGTCGACGCGCGCCCGGACCTCGGCTGTGCGGATCGCCTGGACACGGCCGGGAAGCTCGACCACACGGGGAATCTCGACCAGCCTGACCGTGTAGACCTTCACCTCCGGCGGCGGCGGCGCCGGCTGGTCACCCTTGCCGCACCCGGCAAGCGCCGCGGCGCACACCAGCATCAAAGGCGCGATGCGGCTTTTAACTGCCTGCTTTAACACGCAATTCTCCCGAAACGATGAGCGCCGACAACAGCCGGGCCACCCGTAAATGGATCAGGCGGCAACCGCGTCAACGGCGTCTATGTCTCTGATTTTGTTTGAACGGCGAAACGAACCAGTTGTTTCTTCGCATGTGCAATATGTGTAATGTGGGTTACACTTTATGTCAATCCATCGCCGCCAGAACCTCAACGACGGGCAGCCATGACGAAAGATGAAGCCAAGAGCGACCCTCGCCGCGAAAAGCGGCGCGACGCCATGCTCGACGCTGCCCGCGCCCTGTTCCTCGAACAGGGATACGACACGGTAAGCCTGTCGGATGTGGTCGCCCTTTCAGGCGGCTCGCTCAGCACGCTCTACGCGCTGTTCGGCAACAAGCGCGGCCTGCTCAAGGAAGTCATGCAGACGCAGTTCGAGCGTGACATGCGCGAACTCGACGCCATCATCGGCCGTGGGAACTCGCCTGCCGAGACCCTGCTCGACATCACCCTCGGCACCCAGGAATATCTCGCCGCCGCCGATATGGTCCGTTTCATGCGCTTCGTCATCGGTGAGAGCCTGAGGTCTCCCGAGTTCGGCCAGAAATTTTTCGAAAACGTCCACCTGCGCTTTGTCGAGCGTTACGCGGCGCTGTTCGGCCGGTGGCATGACGAAGGGCTGCTGAGGATTCCCGACGCCGGCCTCGCCGCGCGCCAGTTCACCAGCCTGGTCCTGCACGACCTGCACGTCCGAGCCATCTATACCGGCGGCGACGGCGCTGCGGTCAGCAGTCACGAGGCCGAGCAGGCGGTGGCGCTGTTCCTCTCCCACTACCAGCGCTGACCGGAAACGCAAAACCGGGCGACCCGTTCTGCCCGCGCGTTCGGTCGCGCAGGCGTGTGCCCTACTTGCTCATGTACTTGTCGAGCGTGTCGTGGAACGCGCGGATGCGGGATTCCTGATAGATCGACAGCGTCTCGGCGCCCTTCTCGCTGGCCAGCATGCCTTCATGCTGAGCTCTTAAATTGCCGGTGTCCTGGTCGAAGGTGATCTGCGACAGCGGGAACGCCGCCAGTTCCTTCACCTCCACATAGGGCATCTCTTCGGGGATTTTCACCATCTGCGCCGGATCGGGCCGCGGCTGTCCCTTCGGAACGGGCCGCATCATCAGGACCTCGAAGGTGCAGCGGTTCGGATCGTTCTTGATCGGCTTCACCCGGTGGATCGAGCGCAGTGCCATGCCGGTATAAAGGAAGATGTTCGGAAACAGGTTGTACTTGATGGAATCGATCATCTCGGCGTCGCTGTAGGCCGAGGTGTCCATCCCGAAGCCGTCGGCCATCGCCTTGCGCACCTGTTTGGCCATGGCGTTGCGCGCCGACTGGCCCTCTTCCAGTGTCACTGATTTGCCGTCCGGCGACCGGCCGCCCAGCAGCACCCGGTCGATGCGCTCCTGTTCGCTGATCTTCTTCTTGGCGGCGGGGCTGGCGACGGCCAGCGCGCAAAGGTCACGGGTCACGTGGTCGTCGAACACGTCGTGCTGCATGTTCCAGTCGCCGACCACCTGGGTCAGTTCCGGATGAACCAGCGGCGTGTGATAGGCCTCCATGAAGGCCTCCTGCGCCGTCTTCCAGTTGCAGTACAGCTCCTTCTCGAGGTGCATGAACAGGTACCAGTCGGTCCACGGCCAATCCTTGAAGTGGTCCGGCAGCACGCCGAGATACTCGAGCAATGGCGGCCCGTTCAGGTCCATGTTGACGAACACCAGGCCGTTCCAGGCATCCACCTGCGCCTCCGGCAGGCGGTTCTTCTCGTAATCCAGATGCGGGAATTCCCAGGCGCACGGCACCTCGTTCAGCGTGCCGTCAAGGTTCCAGGTCCAGCCGTGATAGGGGCACTGGATGCTGGCCGACCAGCCGCTGCTTTCCGACGGCTTCAGCTTGGTGCCGCGGTGCAGGCAGGAATTGTGATAGGCCTTCAGCGTGCCATCGTCGGCGCGCACCACGACAATGGAATGATGGCCGATGTCGTACACCAGGTAGTCGCCCGGCTCGGCGACCTGGTCCTCGCGGCAGACATATTGCCAGACCTTCTCCCACATCTGCTTCATCTCCAGGTTGGCGAAGTCCTGGCTGATGTACTTGCTGAACGGGATATCCTCGCGGCTCTGCGGCGGATTGGACTGGGCGACCAGCACGTCTTTGACGATGCCCCCGTCCGAGCGCATGATTTCCTGGAAGGTGGGCGCCCCCGGGCAACGCGGGATTTCAGTCTTCGCCTGGACGTTCATGCACCCATCTCCCCATGGCTGAAAGCGTGCGGGCCGGACGCGCCGGCTCCCGAGCATGGTTGACGGTAGCACCGCGCCAGGGCGTCGACAAGCAAATAATTATACCGTGATATATTTAAATGATCAGTCCGCTACGGCGATCGGCGGCGCGGCGCCTTCGGCTTTTGGCTTTCTGGGAATCCACAGCATCACCATCAGCGCCAGACTCCCCCAGCCCGCGAACCACGACAGTTCCGTGGTCGACAGCAGATAGGCCTGCGACACCATCTCGCGCACCAGCATGCCCATGGCCTGCGTGTCAGTCAGGCCGAGCTCGCGCAGCACTGCCACGGCATGCCGGAGCGCGGGGTCATGGGCGCTCGAGGATTCCGCCAGCCGGGTCTGGTGCAGGATTTCGCGCCTGTCCCAGAAGGTGACGGCGATCGACGCCGCGATGCCGCCACCGGTGATGCGGGCGAAGTTCATGATGCCCGAGCCAGACGGGATCTTCTCCGGCGGCAGCCCCTGCACGGTGATCGTCACGATCGACACCATGAACGTGCTCAGCGCCACTCCTTGCACCAGCAGCGGCAGCGCGAAGTCGAAGAAGCTCGCATCCGCCGTGTAGTTGGCGCGCATGAAGAACGAGACCGAGAACATCAGGAACGCGAAGGATGCGCCCCAGCGCATGTCGGCCCGCGCCATCAGCTTGCTCGCCAGCGGCGACAGGATCAGCGCCACCAGCCCGCTCGGCGCGGCGATCAGCCCCGCCCACGTCGCCGTGTAGCCCTCCTGCGTCTGCAGCCACAGCGGCAGGATCACCAGGTTCGAGAAGAACAGCATGTAGCCCAGGCAGAACGCCGCCGTACCGACCGAGAAACTGCTGATACTGAACAGGTGAAGGTCGACGATGGGATGGGCGTCGGTCCATTCCCACACGATCCACGCGGCGAAGCCCACCGTCGAGATCGCCGCCAGGATCACGATGGTGCTGGACGAGAACCAGTCGGAGTTCTTGCCCGTGTCGAGCATGATCTGCAGGCATCCCACCCACACGATCAGCAGGATCAGGCCGATCACGTCGATCGGCAGCTTGCGGATCGGCGTCTTGTAGTCCCACAGGTTGCGCCAGACGATGAACGCGCTGATCAGCCCGACGGGAATGTTGATCAGGAAGATCCAGGACCAGTGGTAGTTGTCCGAGATCAGGCCGCCCAGGATCGGCCCGCAGATCGGCGCGATCAGCGTCGTCATCGACCAGATGATCAGCGCCGTGCTTCGCCGGTGCGGCGGGAAGATCATCAGCAGCAGCGCCTGCGATCCCGGCACCAGCGGGCCGGAAACAGCGCCCTGGATCACCCGGAACACCACGAGCCCGCTCAGGCTCCACGCCATGCCGCACAGCAGCGAGGCCATCGTGAACAGCACCATCGAATAGACGAACACCTTCACCGCGCCATAGCGGCCCATCAGCCAGCCGGTCAGCGGCAGCGCGATGCCGCTGGCGATGGCGAACGACGTTAGGATCCATGTGCCCTGGTCGGCGCTGGCACCCAGATCCCCGGCGATGGTCGGGATCGACACGTTGGCGATGGTGATGTCGAGCACCTGCATGAAGGTGCCCATGGCCAGCGCGATCGAGGTGACGCCCAGCTTGAGGCCGGTAAGCGCTTTCGCCTGCCCCGGCGGCTCGGAGCTCACTTCCCGTCCCCGCCATTCGCGGCAATCGTCTCGGCGATCATCGCCTCCACGTCGGGACCAACGTCATCCACCGGCTTCGACGGGATCGGCGCGTGCCGCACCTCCGTCGCGATCATCTCGCCGGACTTGTCCTTGACGTCGACGATCGCCTGCACCGACAGGCCGATGCGCAGCGGATGCTTCTTCACTTCCTCGGGGTCCAGCAGGATGCGCACCGGCACGCGCTGGACAATCTTGATCCAGTTGCCCGACGCGTTCTGCGGCGGTAGCAGCGCGAAGGCGCTGCCGCTACCCGCCGAGAAGCCCGCCACCTTGCCGTGATAGGTCACGTCGCCGCCATAGATGTCGGCTTCCAGCTCCACGGACTGGCCTACCCGCATGTCGGTGAGCTGCACTTCCTTGAAATTGGCATCGACCCAGACCTCCGACAGCGGCACTACCGCCATCAGCGGGTCGCCCTGTTTGACATGCTGGCCTATCTGTACCGTCCGCTGGGCGACGGTACCGTCCACCGGCGCGATGATCCGCATATGTGACAGGAACAGCGCCGCCTGCCGTACCTTGCCGGCCGCCGCCAGCACCAGCGGATTGTCCGCCACGCCCGTGCCGCCGAGCATGGCCAGGGTCGAGTTGAGCTGCTCTCGCGCGACCGACACCTGGGCGCGCAGTTCGGCGAGTTCGTCCCGGGCGTTGTCGATATCCTCACGCGCCACCGCGCCGTCGGCGCCAAGATCGGCGCGCCGCTTGTAGCTGGACTCGGCCCGCTGCGCCTCCGCCTCGCGCTGTCGGATCAGCGCCCTCAATTCGTTGGCCCGCGAGAACAGCGACTTCACATCGCGCACCGTCCGCGCGAGTTCGGCCCTCGCGTTCGCCATCTCGATATTGGCGCGGGTCGGATCAAGATCGACCAGCAGCTGGCCGCGTTTTACGGTCTGAGTGCTGTCCGCGTGGATCGCGAGCACCGTCGCGTTCTCCAGCGACGTCACCGCCACGACGTCGCCGGTGACATAGGCGTCGTCGGTACTTTCGTAATGGGACAGGTACAGCAGCCAGTACGCACCAAAGGCGATCAGGCCCACCACGACGATGACCCCGATGGCCGTCAGGCCGCGGCGGCGGTTGGTTTCAGGCGAAGCCATTCCGTCACTCCCTCACGGCGGGCTGGTTCAGTCCCGCCGCTTGCGTTTCTGTTTGTTGGGGCGCGAAGTCGCCTCCCACCGCGACGAGCAGCTTTACCCGCTCCACCGCCTGCTGCGCGTTGAGCACGGCGAGTTGGCGGCGCGCGTCCAGCAATTGCGTCTCGGCGGTCAGCACCGCCAGGTAGGTCGACAGCCCGGCGCCGTAACGCCGCTCGGCAAGCGCGAACGCCTGCTCGGACGCATCGAGCGCCTTGGCCTGCTCCACCAATTCGATCCGCAGCGAGTCGATGCCCGACAGCCGGTCGGCCACCTGCTGCACTGCCGACACCACCGCGCCATTATAGCCGGCGATGGCGATGTCGATCTCGGCGATGGCACCTTCGTAGTTGGGCTTCAGCCGGGCGTCGAACAGCGGCAGGTGAACCGCCGGCCCGGCGCCGTAGACCCCTGCCGCGCCACTGAGAAGGTGGCTCAGCCCGATGGCCTGGAAGCCTGCGAACGCCGCCAGGTTGACGTTGGGGTAGAACGCCGCCTTCGCGGCCTTCTGCCCTGAATAGGTCGCATCCACCCGCAACCGCGCCGCCAGGATGTCCGGTCGCCGCGCCAGCAGGTCGGCGGGCAGTGTCTGGGGCAGTGGCAGCACCGCCTCCGGGTTCAGCGTCGGCCTGACGATGCCCGCATAGGCCTCTGCGCCTTGCCCGGTCAGCGCCGCGATGGCGTGCACCGCGTTGTCGCGCTCGTTGATCGCTTGCTGCCTCGAAACCCGTGCAAGGGCAAGCTGGCCTTCCGCCTGCTTCTCCTCGATCCGGCTGTCGAGCCCCGCGACCGCGCGCTTGTGCGCCAGCTCCAGCAGCCGCCCGCGCTGCGCCACCGTCCGGTCGGCGATGTCGAGCAACGCATAGGCCCGGTCCAGCCCGATATAGGCCTCGGCCAGCGCGCCGGTCAGCGCCAGCCGCGCGGCCGCCGCGTCCAGCTCGGCCGCCCCCTCGCCCGCCCGCGCCTGTTCGATCAGCGCCTTCTGCCGTCCCCAGAAATCAACGTCCCAGGAGAGGTTGCTCTGCACCGAGCCCAGCCAGTAGTGCCCGCCGCCATAGGGCGGCGGATAGATGAACCGTTCGCTGAACCGCTGGAACTGCTCGTTGCCGTCGATCGTCACCCGGGGCAGCGCGTCGCCCCGCGCCGCGGCGGCCGACGCCTGCGCCGCGCTCACCCGGGCTAGCGCCTCGGCGAGCCGCGGATTGCCGGCAAGCGCCTGGGCCACCAGGGCGTCGAACTGCGGATCGCCCCAGTCGCGCCACCAGGCGGCAGGGGCCGTGGGCGCGGCCTCGCCATTCAGGCCAAGCTGGCTCGCCTGCAGCATCTGTCCCTTCGGCTGTGTGGCCGGCACGCAACCAGCCAGCGCGCAGGAGAGGGCGATCAGGGCAAGCGCCTGTTTCATGGCTGGCGGTCCTTCTCGCCGTCCTGCAGCTTCTCGATCATGCGCTTGAGCATGCCGATCAGCATGTCCAGATCATCGCGGCTGAAGTCCTCGAAGAGCCTGTTGACGTGGTCGACCACCAGCGGGATCGATGCATCCACAGCGGTGCGCCCATCCGGGGTCAGCGCCAGTTCGACCATCCGGCGGTCCTCGGTGCTGCGCGTTCGCTCGATCAGCCCCCGACCTTCCAGCTGATCCACCACGCGCGTCAGCGCGCCGCTGTCATGGTTGAGGTTGCGGCTGATATCGGCCGCCCGGTTGGCGAGCCCGTCGCGCAGCTGCATCAGGACGCACCACTGCACGAAAGTGAACTCGTGGTCCGTGAACAGTGCTTCCATGCGTGGCTGCAACAGGTTCAGCGTGCAACGCAGCAGATAGCCCACGGCATTGCGGGCGTTAAACGTCTCGGGTGTATAGTGGCCGGAAGTCATTAGCTGCCTGCACAACAACTGCTTAGGCAGTTATATAAACCGCTGATTTTCGCCGCGCAAGCGGGCGCGAACCAGCCTCGCCGTCGGTCTGAATCATAGCCATCCTGTCGCTTGCCGTGGAGAGATACCCCAGGAATTTCGTGCCGCCCCTGCATGTCCACGCGCACGCCGCATTGGGGCCCCAATCCGTCGCGATTTTGCGATTGTTGGCCTCGTCATCCAGGCCGCGCGACACGACCTGTAGCCCCCAAGCCCAATCGCGTCGCGCGGCCTGGATTCTAAGTCTCTGGCTCATGACGATTGCCGCCGCGCCAAAGGAAAGGGCGCCGGCGGTCAGGCCGCCAGCGCCCTTAAAGCCGTGACCCGATGCCTACTCGGCGGCCTCACGGACCGGCGTGAACAAGCTGTTGAGGTCGTCGTTGCTGGTGTCGAGAAGCTTCTGGACCCAGCCGTGGAACACCTGACCACCGCCCTCGTTGCGGCCGAAATAGACATGCTCGGTCATGCCGGCGTCGAGCGCCTTCTGCTGGCGCAGGCCGGTGCCGTAGTCCTCGTGCTGCACGACATATTCCAGCAGCTTGAACTGGTCCTCGAGGCCCTGGCGGGTTTCCTCGGTGAGTGGCTTCTCCGACAGGTACATCTGGGTGGTGAAGCTCTCGCCCACCTTCTCGCCGGGGAACAGCTGCGAGATCATCACGCCGCGCTGGCCGCCATAGAAGGTGGCGATCGAGATGTGCGGGAAGATGGTCCACACGCCGTTCATCAGCGCCTCGACCGGCCAGTCGGTGGGATCCTGCTGCGCCAGGTCGTCCAGGCCCAGGCCTTCCGGCATCGGCAGCACGGTCGACGGCGCGCTCACCCGTGTGTGCGGGCCGAAGGAATAGAACAGCGCCCGGTTCGGGATGTTGCGGCCGAAGGTTTCTCCGTGCAGCACCGGCAGGTGGTAGAAGTCCAGGTAGCCGTCATACGCGATCTTCCAGTTCGGGCCGTTCAGCGTCCGGCTGGAGAAGAACTTCCAGTCCTCGAAATGGAAGCCTTCCAGCAGGTCGTCATAGCCCGACAGGAAGGCGTTGATGTCCAGGTCCGAGTTCGGGTCGAGGATCGCCCAGATCAGGCCGGCTCTCTCCAGCACCGGGAACGGCTTGAGCCCCAGCTCGTCCGTGTTCACCTCGCCGAAATCCTCGCGCGAGGCGACGCCGATCAGCTCGCCCTCGCGGTTGAATGTCCAGCCGTGATAGCCGCAGATGAAGCGCGACGTGTTGCCCGAACCGAGCGCCACGGCGGTGCCGCGATGGGTGCACGAATTCAGGAACGCGCGGACCTTGCCGTCCTTGCCGCGGGTCAGCAGCACCGGCACGCCAACCGCGTCCATCGCCTTGTAGTCGCCCGGGTTCGGCAGCTCGGCCGTCGGGGCCAGCATCAGCGGCATGCGACGGAAGATCAGCTTCTTCTCGCGCTCGAAACGCTCTTCGTCCGTGTAGATGTCCGCCTTCACCTTCAGCACCGAAGGCGCCAGACGCATGGTTCCGGCCTTGCCGTGCTCCAGTGCGTCCTGGGTCATCTCGATCAGGGTGGCCTTGTTCATATCCTGCGTCTCCTGAAAATCCGTTCAGCGTTCCCCGCGAAGGCGAGATCATCCGTGATAGGGGGGTTACTTGTCAATGTAAGGGCTGCCCGCGCATTCCTTGACCAATTTGCTCGCAAGCCCGGCGTTTGAGCGTTAACCTCTAGATCGATCGATCAAGCCGGCTCCTGCCCGGCACCAGGTGCGGCCTTGACTGGGGAGACAACGGCCATGCTTTCTGAGGGACCCGTCGAGGACCGCGTCGCTATCCGCGAACTCGCGGAGCGCTATTGCGACGGCATCAACCGGTTCGACGCCGAGGTCTGGGGCTCGACCTGGGCCGAGGACGGCGCATGGTTCCATGCCAATGTTCGCACCGAAGGACGCGACAAGATCGTGGCCTCGTGGCTCGAATCCATGGAGCCGTTCGAGGCCACTGGATTTTTCTGCCAGATGGGCGGCGTCCAGGTGGACGGGAACAGCGCCAGGGGCCGCGTCTATAACCATCAGATCGCCCGGAAGAAGGACGGCCAGATCGTCCAGGGCGTCTATGTTTACGACGACACCTATGTGAAGCGTGACGGCCGCTGGCTGTTCAAGGAACGGCTGCTGACGGTGCCACTATACGTTTAGGCGCCGCCCGTTGGGGACGGGACGCACCATCGCTCAGGACGAAACGGGAGACGGACATGACGGAAATCATCACCCACCCCCTCGCCATCGACGGCAAGGATCCGCGCAACGCGCGGGGCGACCGGATCTCACAGGACCGCTACTACTCGCGCGAGTGGATGCAGCGGGAATGGGATCATCTGTGGACGAAAATCTGGCACATCGCCGGCCGCGAGAACGAGTTGCCGGATCCCGGCGACTACATCGTCCACGACTTCATGCACGAGTCGGTGATCATCGCCCGCCAGCCCGACGGCAGCCTGAAGGGCTTCTACAACGCCTGCGGCCACCGAGCCCAGAAGCTGGTGCACACCAACGGCTCGCAGGATAGCTGGACCTGTCCCTATCACGGCTGGGTCTGGAGCACGGATGGCGGCCTGCTCGACGCGTGCGACCGCGACGATTTCCCGCAGGGCGATCCCGTCGGCAAGGTCCGGCTGATAGACGTGCGCGTCGACACCTGGGGCGGCTTCGTCTGGTACACCATGGACAACGAGGCACCGCCGCTGCTGAAGTACCTGGAGCCCATCCCAGACATCCACAGGAACTTCCCGCTGGAAAAGCTGGTGCGCGTCCTCCGGGTCCGCGTCGAGCTTCCGTGCAACTGGAAATTCTCGTCGGACAATTTCAACGAGTCCTACCACACCCGCACCGCCCATCCGCAGGTGCCGCCGATCATCGACCAGGACCACTTCACCTCGCGCTACGAGATCTTCCCCAACGGCCACGCCCGCATCATCCAGATGGGCCGGCCATCGCTGCGCGACCGGCTGCCCGATGGCGTGCCGCACCCGTTCGACGACCAGCTCCGCGCCTGGGACATCGATCCGGCCCGCTACGCGACCTTCGAGGACAAGGCCATCCAGGGATGGGTCGACCTCAAGGAGGCCAAGCGCAAGCTCGGGCCGGAACGCGGCTACGACCATTTCGCCCGGCTGACCGACGAAGAAATGACCGAGAGCCCGTTTGGCGTGGTGTTTCCCAACATCGCCTTCGGCGCCAATGCCGAAGGCATGGGCTTCTTCCGCTGGGAGCCGCATCCGGACGACCCGGAGAAGTGCTATTTCGACCTTTGGGAGTTCGCCTATCCGGCGAAGAACCACTACCGCGGCCGCCTCACCCAGACCACGCTGGAGATGAAGGAGGCCGAGCTCGACTGCCGCGTCTACACCGGCCCGGAAGCTGTCGCGGACCTGAGCGACCGCGTGGTGTTCCAGGACTGGGGCCTGGCGCCCGGCCAGCAGGCCGGCTGGCGCTCGCGCGGCTATCAGGAGCCGTACCTGGCCGCGCAGGAAACCCGCGTCCGCCGCTTCCATGAGGTGCTGCACGACTACCTCGAGGGTAAACCCCCGGGACGCTGATCCCGGCGCTTTGGCGCCGCAAAGCATGGCGGGCATTCTTCACGCGCGCTTGAATGCCGTCTCCTCCTGTGGGAGACGGTAGCGGGAAGGATGTACCGCGATGCGAAGCGGCACAGGGAGCAGGAACGAGACCATGCAGGAATTCGAGACCACCACCTACGAGATCGTGGCGCCGGGCGTGGCGCGGATCATGATGAACCGCCCGGCCATCCGGAACGCGCAGAACGTCCAGATGACTTACGACCTCAACGAATGCTTCAACCTGGCGGCACGCGACGAGGCGGTGAAGGTGGTGATCCTGGGCGGCGCCGATCCGCATTTTTCATCGGGCCACGACCTGTCCGGCTTCGGTGGCAAGGTGCCCGGGCGCGACTTCGAGCTGGTCGGCACCTGGGGCATGCTGTCCGAGTGGAACATCCACAACCACTATTCCTTCGAGAAGGAAGTGTTCGTGGAGATGTGCCGCCGCTGGCGGGACTTTCCCAAGCCGACCATCGCCATGGTGCAGGGCAAGTGCATCGCCGGCGGCCTGATGCTGGCCTGGGTGTGCGACATCATCATCGCCAGCGACGACGCGAGCTTCGTCGATCCTGTCGTCGCCATGGGCGTCTGCGGCGTGGAATACTTCGCCCACCCCTACGAACTGGGCATCCGCAAGGCCAAGGAACTGCTGTTCACCGCTGACTGGTGGAGCGCCGAGGAAGCACACCGCCTCGGCATGGTCAACCTCGTGGTGCCGCGCGCCGAGTTGCAGGACTTCAGCCTCGCCATGGCGAACCGCATCGCCGAGAAACCGGCCTTCGCGCTGAAGCTCACCAAGCAGGCGGTGAACGTCGCCCAGGACAACATGGGCAAGCGCGCGACCCAGGACACGGTCTTTGCCTTGCACCACCTGTCACACGCCCACGGCAGCGAGATGCAGCGCAAAAGCGGCGAGCAGCAGAACTTCCGCGCAACGATGAAGAGCAAGATCGCCACCGGCTCCTGAGCGTCAGGCGACCTTCCGGAACTCCATCGGCAGGGTAATGATCGTCCGCTGCAGCAGGCTGGGCAGGTAGGTCACGCCCTCGAATCCGGCCGGATAGCGGAAATCCTGCATCCGCTCGATGATCGCCGAGAACGACGCCGACATCTCCACCCGCGCCAGCGTCGCGCCCAGGCAGTGATGGATGCCCGACCCGAACGTCACATGAGCGCCGGCGTTCTTGCGCTGCAGGTCGATGTCCCCGGCGTTGGGGAACATGGCCTCATCCCGGTTGCCGGCCGCCCAGCGCATGTTGATCGGCGTCCCCTTGGGCAGCGGCACGCCGCCGAGTACGACGTCCTTCGTGGTGACGCGGTATAGACCCTGGATCGGCGTTTCCAGCCGCAGTACTTCCTCGACGAAGTTCTTCATCAGCGCCGGGCTGGCGCGAAGTTCCGCCACCACGTCCGGACGGTCGAGCATGATCTTCATGCCGGCGCCGATGGCGCTGGTCGTGGTCTCGTTGCCGCCGACAAGGATCTCACCCAGCATGGACAGGATCTCGGCGTCGTCCAGGTACCGGCCTTCCGGCAGCTTTGTGAAAATAAGTCCCGAAATGATGTCGTCCTCCGGCGCCGCGCGGCGCTTGTCGACGATGGACTTCAGGTAGTGCTGCGACGTCAGCAGCAGCTTGGCCGCCTCGTAGTCCTGGTCGTCGGTCAGCATGTTGGAGATGCGCGACATGGACGCGTCCGACCATTCCTTGAACAGGTGGATGTCCTCGCGTGGCACGCCGATCTGCCCGGCGATGACGATGCACGGCAGCGGAAACGCGAACTCGCGCATGAACTCGCACTCACCCCGGTCCACGAACGCATCGATCAGGTCCTGGGCGATGCGGTCGATGTCCGGCGTCATCTTCTTGATGCGCGACGAGGCGAAAACCGCGTCGACCAGCGACCGCTTGGACTTGTGGATCGGATCGTCCATGCGTGACAGCGACGGATACTGCTTGAAACCCTGCTCGCGCAGCAGCGCCTCGCTCCTTGCCGGCACCCCGCCCGGCCGCAGCGCGATCCAGTCCAGGTCGCTGGAATAGGTGACGGGATCGCGCACGATCTCGCGCAGCAGGTCGTAGCCGGTGACCATCACCATGCCGGTGTTCGGATCACGGTAGACCGGCGCGTTCTGTAGCAGCCAGTTATAGGCCTGGTACGGGCATTGCTGCACGTCCCGGTCCATCAGGTTGAAGGGCATGGTCTGCTGCGTGTTCATGAACAACTCTCCCCGAGATTCACGGGAGCATGATAGCGCGGCGGCGGTCCCGCACTACTGTTAACTTGGCGAGGTCAGGCCCCGGCCGCCTCGGTCTCTTCCAGGCTCTTGCGGTACTTCTTCATGCCCAGGAACATCAGCACCACCACCACCGGCGGAAACACGCAATTTACCACCGCAAGCGACAGGTTGAGTTGGCTGTCGTCGCCGAACACGTGGGTGGTCAGGAAGCCCACGGTCGTCGCGCCCAGCGTGATGCCCACGATGTTGCTGACGAACAGGTAGAACGACGAGATCTTGGCACGCATCTGGTTCGGCGTGATCGACATCATGGCGGCCCCGCTCAGGCCCGACGGCACGCCGCCGAGGAACTGCCACGCCGCCAGGAAGCCCGCCGCCCACCAGCCGTCCGGCGCCCACAGGAACATGCATGCGGCGATCGGCGCCGCCGGGATCGTGCAGATCAGCGTGGCCCGGAACGGCCCGTCGCGGTAGCCGCGCCGGTCAAGCCAGCTCGCGAACCATCCACCGAAAAACGCGCCACTGGTGCCGAAGATCAGCACCACGATGCCGTACACGTAGCCGGACTTGGGCGCGTCCCAGCCGAAGCTGCGCGAGAAGAACGCCACCATCCAGGCGAAATTGCCGTAGGCCACCAGCACCAGCAGGCTGTAGCTGGCGAACAGGGTGAAGAACGTGCCCCGGTGTTCCTTCACGAAGCGCACGAACTCGGCCATCTGCTGCTTGCCGCCTGTCGCGGCCGTCGCGGTCCGGCCGCGCCGCAACGGCTCGCGCACCGTCAGCATCAGCAGCGCCAGCAGCAGGCCCGGCACGGCCGCGGCGAAGAACGCCAGATGCCACGGCGCCATCTCGCCCAGCGGTCCCAGGGTGATCGTGCCCATCCCGCGCAGAACCGAGATCAGCGCGCCGCCGAGCACCATGGCGATGCCGACGCCCATCAAATTCCCCATAGTGAACACCGCCATGGCCATGGCCAGTTTGTGCTTGGGGAAATAGTCGCTGATGATCGAGTAGGCCGACGGCCCCAGCGTCGCCTCGCCCACGCCCACGCCGATGCGTGCCACGAACAGGTGCCAGAAGTTGCCGGCCAGGCCGCACGCCGCGGTCGCCATGCTCCAGAAGGTCACGCCCGCCACGATGATATTGCGCCGGCTGCGGGTGTCGGCAAGCAGCGCGATCGGCACCGACATCAGCGCGTAGAAGATGCCGAAGGGCGGCCCCTGCAGCATGCCGATCTCGAAATCGGAAAGGCCCAGATCGGCTTTGATGTCGGCCACCAGCAGCGCGATGATCTGCCGGTCGAGGAACGATACCACCGCGCCGAAGAACAGGATGATCACCACATACCAGGCATAGGTCTGGTTCGGCCACGGCGCTTCTGCCGTCGGTGCCCTTGCCTGCTCTTGCATGAGATGTTTTCCCCGTCGCGGCATCCTTAAAGGCGCCGCCTGTAACCGTGTCGAAACCCCGCGCCAAACTAGAGCAGGGTCACCGAACCGGCAAGGATGACTTTAAGCCTGGAGGCTGATCACCGCGCGGCCGCGCACCTCGCCCCTGAGTATCTTCTTCGCCAGTCCCGGCACGTCCTCCAGCCTGGCGTCGAAGGTGGTGCTGTCCAGCTTGTTCAAAGGCAGGTCCGTGCCCAGCCGGCGCCAGGCTTCCTGCCGCGGCGCCATGGGCAGCATCACGGAATCAATGCCGTAGACGGCGATACCGCGCAGCAGGAACGGCAGGATGCTGGCCGGCAGGGTCATGCCGCCGGCCAGGCCGCACACCGCGGCGGCGCCGGCATATTTCAGCATCGACAGCGCATGGCCGATGGTCGGTCCGGCCACCGTGTCGACGATGCCGGCGAAGCGCTCGGGCAGCAGCGGCCGGTCCGGCGCCTCGGAGATTTCCTTGCGCTCGATGACGTGGTCCGCGCCCAGGCTCTTCAGGTACTCGGCCTCCGACAGGCGGCCGGTGGATGCCGTGACCTCGTAGCCGAGCTGCTTGAGGATCGCGATGGCGACGCTGCCGACGCCGCCCGCCGCGCCGGTCACCAGCACCTCGCCCATCCCGGGCGCGACACCGTGCCTCTCCAGCGCCAATACGCAGAGCATGGACGTGTAGCCCGCGGTGCCGATCGCCGCCGCATGCCGCGTCGAGATGCTGGCCGGCAATTTCACCAGGTGGTCCGCGCTCACCCGCGCCCGGCTCGCATAACCGCCCCAGAACAACTCGCCCAGGCGGTAGCCGTTCATGGTCACCTTGTCACCCGGCGCGAACCTCGGGTCATCAGACGACGCCACCGTCCCTGCCAGGTCGATGCCGCCCACATGCGGCCAGGTTTTCACCAGTCCGCCGCCCGTAGTCAGGATCATCCCGTCCTTGTAGTTCAGGGTGGTGTATTCCACGTCGACGGTGACGTCGCCTTCCGGCAGCGCCGCGTCGTCCAACTCCACCACCTCGCTGACAACCTGCTTGTCGTCGTCCAGCCGCGACAGCAGCGCGCGCATCTTCGCCATGTGCCTGTTCCTTTCGAATCCCGGTTCGCGGACAGGCTGGCGCAGCGCCGCCTCGTTGTCCACGCCGCAGCGCGCTATTCCGCGCATGCCGCATATCCGGCTTCTCAATCACACGTTTGGAATTCAACCCAAGTTGGGCGACGGCTCCACGGTCAGCCGGACGCTTTTTGTTGCACCGCTACCACCATATTGCATACAATACAGCATGCAAACTTCATCGGTTTGCGAGTGCGTCTCTGACCTCATCATCGGAAACGCACGTCCTTTGCATTACCCAACTTGAAGCCCCGCTAGCAGCAAAGAGCGGGGCTTTCTTCTGCTTCAAGGGGCGTCACCTGAGCTGGCTGTCCTTGCTGCCGCGCCGGTTGAACCCCTGGTTCACCGGCTGCTTGTCGCGGGTCGACTGGCACTGCACGCACGTTTTCACGCCCGGCAATGCCTGCCGCCGCTTTTCGGGGATCTCGTCGCCGCACTCGATGCAATGGGTTTCGCTCTCGCCGGTCGGCAGGCGCGACCGTGCGTGCAGCAGGCCGTCCTTCACCGTGTCGTCGATCTGATCCTGCACCGCTCCGTCGCGAGCCCAACCGGTAGCCATGTTCCTGTCCCGTGGTTCGAGTGTTCTCGTCAGATAGGCATCTCCCGGAAACTTTCCACAATCGCCCGCTCGGTTGACTGACCGTTCCGCATTGGCAATCGACGGTGTCCTGAAGGTCAATCCCGACCTGCCGCGCTACGCCCTGGAGAAATTAGGGCGCTAGGACTTGTCCTCGGAGAAGGCGTTGCCCCACGGGTTCCGCGTGCCATGGATCGGCGTGCGGTTGAAGGTTTCGCCCAGCCTGGCGTAGTTGCCGCCCTGAAGCACACAGATCGGGTCGAGTGCCAGGGTGTTGACGCGGAAGTTCTCAACCAGGTCGTCCTGGATGTGGAACACCACGATCTCCCCGACGACGAAGTTCGTCCCGAAATCCCCGTGCAGATGGATCGTGTGCAGGCGGCATTCCATCTGCACCGGTGCCTTGGCGATACGCGGCGTCGAAATGGCAACGCTGGGAACCGTGTCGAGACCCAGTTCGGAAACCTCGCTGATCTCCGGCGGATACTCGCCCGAACTCCCATGCACCGCGTCCAGAAGGGACAGGTCGGCGATGTTCACGACGAACTCCCCGCTGGTTCTCACGTTCTGGGCGGTGTCCTTCTTGGGGCCGACGGTGAAGCCCACCATCGGCGGTTGCGGGGAAACCAGCGTGAAGGCGCTGAACGGCGCCAGGTTGACATCGCCCGTTGGCGTCAGCGTCGTGACCCAGGCGACGGGACGCGGCACGATCACGCCGGTCAGCAGCCGGTAGGCCTCCCTGGTCGAGAGTTCGCTAGTACGGAATTCCATCATCGTCGTCCCCGGTTTCGGCGCATCGGGACGCATGATGCGCTCTGCCATTGGTGCTGCCAAGCGCGGCGCGGCACTCTATAGTGACCACTTGACCAAGGAGCAGACCCCATGTCGCAGTGCCCGTTTTCCAAGCCCCAGGACATCAACTTCATGGATCCGGTGGTCCAGGAGAACTGGTTCGAGGCCTACCGCATCCTCCACAAGGACGCGCCCGTCTACCATATGGCCGACCTGGATATGTACATCGTCACCAAGTACGACGACTTGGACAAGGTGCTGAAGGACCCGGTCGGTTTCCCCAATGATTATTCGGCCGAGGCGCAGGAGACGCTCATCCAGCACCCCGAGGCGCAGCAGCTCTACCACACGGAAGGCTGGCCCCGGCTGATGCCGCTGTCGACCAACCTGCCCGAGCACCGCTCGTTCCGCGCCCTGATCGACGGCTATTTCACCGCCAGCGCGGTGAAGAAGCGCGAGGCGCTGGTACAGGCCCGCATCGACGAATTGATCGACAGCTGGATCGACAAGGGCGAGATCGAATTCATCAAGGAGTTCGCCGAACCGCTGCCCATGGCGATCATCGCCGAAGCGCTCGGCTTCCCGCGCGTCGACCTGCCCAGCCTGAAGCGCTGGTCCGCCGCCTGGGTGAAGCCATGGTCGCGAGGCCTGACGCTGGACGAGGAGAAGGAGTGCGTCCGCACCCACATCGAGTTCCAGCATTACATCCACGAGACGGCGCAGAAGAAGCGCGCCAACCCCACCGACGACGTCATCAGCCACCTCGCCACCGCCGACTATGACGACCCGCTCACCGGCGAGACGCGCAAGCTGACCGACGCAGAAGTGATCGGCATCAGCGATCACCTGCTGACCGGCGGCAACGAGACCACGACCTTTGCGCTGGCCAGCGGCCTGTGGCTGCTGTTCCGCTATCCGGATGTTTACGCCGAACTGAAGGCCGACCGCTCCAAGGTCCGCGTCTTCGTCGAGGAGGCGCTGCGCGTCGAATCCCCGACCCAGGGCCTGATGCGGATCGCCGCCGAGGACACCACATTGCGCGGCGTCGACATTCCCAAGGGCGCCATCGTCCATGTCCGCTACGGCGCCGGCAACCGCGACCCCGAACGCTACCCGGACCCGGACCGCCCGGATCTCGACCGCCGCGCGTCGGCAGCCCATCTGGCGTTCGGCATCGGCGAGCACATCTGCCCCGGCGCGGCGCTCAGCCGCTTCGAGCAGAACCTGGCGTGGAACTCCCTGCTCGACCGGATCGAGAACATCCGGCCGGTTCCCGAGAAGGACGACTACACCCACATCCCCGGTTTCTGGCTCCGCGCCCTGAAGCAGATCCATGTGAAATTCGATCCGGTCAGGTAGCGGGCCTGTCACAGCGCGAGACTGGCCAGCCGGTTGCCAACCTTCCGGCGGCCTGACGTCAGCCGGGGTTGTCCGGATAGCTCGGCAGCACCGGATTGCTGTCGCTGGATAAGCCAAAATTGTCGTCGCATATCAAGATCGCCGGCACCGTTCGTCTCTAGTTTGTCCCTCAATGGACCGGCCTGACTGGAGAACGCCCATGAGCGACGGCACCGAGCGCTATGCCGCCGATGAAGTCCGCGACGATTTCGTTCCCAGGGAAGCCTATTTCGCGAAGGATTTCGCCGAGCTGGAGGCCGAACGGCTGTGGCCGTTCGTGTGGCAGGTCGCCTGCCGTCTCGAAGAGATTCCCAACGTCGGCGACTACGTCACCTACGAGATCGTCGACGACTCCATCATCATCGTCCGCGCCGCCGAGGACCGGATCCAGGCCTATCACAACGTCTGCCCGCACCGCGCCCGACGACTGTTGTCGGGCTGCGGCAATACGCGCCAGATCGCCTGTGCATTCCATGGCTGGCGCTATGGGCTGGACGGCCGCAACATCAAGGTGATCGACAAGGCCGACTACGGTGGCTGTCTCGACCCGGACGACATCAGGCTCTCGGAGGTCCGCTGCGACCACTGGGGCGGGTTCGTCTTCATCAATATGGATGCCAATGCCGAGCCGCTGCTGGACTTCCTCGCGCCCATGACCGGTTACTGCGAGAAGTTCGAATTCGAGAAGCTGCGCTACCGCTGGTACAAGACCGCGGTGATGCCGGCCAACTGGAAAACCGTGCTCGGCTTCTTCAACGAGTTCTATCACGTCCAGCAGGCCCATCCCCAGTTGCTGGAATTCACCAACGACTATTCCAAAAGCGGTGAGTTCGGCCGGCACGCGCAGATGTGGTTCGAGGCCGACGGCGCCATGCCGTTCAGCCGCTCACCCCGCCTGCCGCCGCGACCCGAGCCGCCGATGAAGGATCACATCGTCGCCTTCGCCGAGCACTACAACGTGGCGCTCAAGGCCATGCTGTCCGAGCGTAACTACGCCGCCGCCATGCGGGTGCGCGACGAGGTGCCGGCCGAGACGCCGCCACTGGACACCCTGGCCAAATGGGTGGAGTTCCAGGTCGAGGCCGCCATTCAGGACGGCGCCGGCTGGCCGGCCGAACTGACGCCCGACTATATCGAGAAGTCGGGTCTGGACTGGCACGTGTTCCCCAACACCATCTTCCTGCACGGCCTCATCGACGGCGTGCTGTGGTACCGGGTCCGGCCGAACGGGCGTGACCCGGAGAGCTGCCTCTTCGATGTCTGGTCGCTGGTCCGCTACGCGCCGGGCAAGGAGCCGCCGCTGGAGCGCCAGTTCTTCACCGACTGGCGCGACGGCGACTGGGGCCAGATCTACGAGCAGGACTTCGTCAACATTCCCGAGGTCCAGAAGGGTTACCGGTCGCGGGGCTTCAAGGGCGAGCGGACCAATCCGGTACAGGAACGCGCCATCTCCAATTTCCACCGGGTGCTGCGGCGGTTCATGAAGGATCCCTACGACAAGCCACCGATTACCCGGCAGCGCTGAGCCATGTACCTGGACTACCGGCATATCGTCGCGAGCCGACGCGGGCGGATTCTTACCCTGACGCTGGACAATCCGCCGCTGAACGCCGTGAATCGGGGTCTGCATGACGAGTTGTCCTGCATCTTCCAGGACGTGGCGCGCGACGACGGCTGCGACGTCGTCGTACTGACCGGAGCCGGCAGGGCATTTTCGGCCGGCGCGGACCTGGAAGAGATGAAGCGCGCCACCGGGGACGCGGCGCTGCGTTCGGCGCTGATGTCTCGGGCGCCCCATATCGTCCACGCCATGCTGGCGCTCGACAAGCCGGTGATCGCCCGGCTCAACGGCCATGCCATGGGCCTCGGGGCCACGCTCGCCCTGCTGTGCGACGTGGTCATCGCCGCCGACACCGCGCGC
The DNA here is from genome assembly GCA_943329845.2 of Candidatus Kuenenia stuttgartensis. Lineage (GTDB taxonomy): Bacteria > Pseudomonadota > Alphaproteobacteria > SMXS01 > SMXS01 > RI-34. The sequence goes on from CALQFM020000002.1 coordinate 62,794, forward strand.
ATCGCCGACCCGCATGTGGGTATCGGCCTGTCGGCCGGCGACGGCGGCGCGCTGATCTGGCCGCAGCTGATCGGCTATGCCCGCGCACGGCATCACCTGCTGACCGGCGAGCCGCTGACCGCGACCGACGCGGCCGCCATCGGGCTGATCCACAAGGCGGTCCCGCCCGAAGCGCTGGACGAGGCCGTGAACGCCTACGCGGACCGCCTCGCGGGCGGCGCTATCCTGGCGATCCGCGCCACCAAGCGATCCATCAACATGGCGTTGTGCCGCGAGGCGATCGCCAGCGCCGAAGCCCATATTGGCCTCGAGGCATTGACCATGGCGTCGAACGACCACCGGGAAGCGGTCATGGCCTTCCTGGAGAAGCGCCCGCCGTTGTTCACCGGTACCTAGCCCGCCATGTAGCGGGCGAGGTGAAACTCCACATCGCCGAAAAGCCGCTCGGAGACGATCGCCCGGCGCAGATAGTGCCCGACCCGATATTCCGTGGTGAAGCCGATGGCGCCGTGCAGATGCACGGCCATGCCGGTGACCCGCTTGGCCGTCTCGAAGGTGTTGACCCAGCAGGCCGAAACCGCCTTCCGGCGCGCCGCCCTTTCGCCGCCGAATGCCGGGATCGCCCGCAGCAGGCTGGAGCGGACGCTGTCGGCGTCGATGAACAGGTCGGCCACGCTGTGCTGCAGCGCCTGGAAGCTCGCCAGCTTCTGGCCGAACTGGGTGCGGGTCTTCAAATACTCGGCGGTCATCTCGATGGCGCTGTCCATGCCGCCCAGCATGTCGGCGCACAGGCACAGCCGCGCCTCGTCGAGCGCGTCCTCCACCGCATCGAGCGCATCGCCGGACAGCAACCGGTCGGCCTCGACAGTGACGTCGAGGCGGAAATCGGCGCAATCCCGGCGGTCGACCGTCCTGTAGGCCCGGCCGTCGACACCCGCCTGCTCCCGGCCCACCAGGAAAAGCGCGACGCCGCCATCGAGCGCCGCCGTGACCAGCAGGTCGTCCGCCGCCGCGCCGTCCATCACCAGCACCTTGGTCCCAGACAGGCGGTAGCCGCCGCCGTCGCGCACCGCAGTGGTTTGCGGCGCGAGTTCGTAGCGGCGGCCCGGTTCATAAAGCGCGGCCGTCAGCCGCCGCGTGCCGGCGATCATCTCGCCCAGCAGCGCCTCACGCCTGTGGCCGACCACCAGCCGGTCGACCAGCCTCGTCGCCAGCACCGCGCCGTCGACGAACGGCTCGGGCGCCAGCGCCCGGCCCAGTTCCTCGGCCAGGATCGCCAGGTCCGCCATCCCGCCGCCCAGCCCGCCCGCATCCTCGGGCGCAGCGATGCCGAGCCAGCCCAGCTCGGCATAGCCCTGCCAGGATGCGCCGCCGGCCTGCGCCAGGTACCGCCGCGCGCTGTCGCGGAGCATGGTCTGTTCGCTGTTCAGGGTGAAATCCAACCGTGCCTCCGACGTCCGCCTCAGCGGTACAGCGTGTTCCAGATGATGGTGCGCTGGACCTCGTCGGACCCGCCGAAGATGGTCGCCGCCCACCAGTACAGATATTGCGTCGTCCGACCCGCCGCGGCCGGCGGCGCGAATGCCGGCAGCGGAACGCCGTCTTCCGGGCGGAACGCCGGCGCCACTTGCGGCCCCAGGATCGCCATCTCGAGGTCCGCCGCGCGCAGCAGGCACTGGGCGCCGCGCACCGCCAGCGCCGAGGCAGCGGCCCCGAGCGCCGGTCCGGGCTGTCCGGCCAGCACGCGCAGCACCGACCATTCGAGCGCCTCCACGTCGATCGCCAGCCGCGCGTGGCGGCGGCGATATTCGGTGGCCTGCGTCTCGGGCAGCCCGTTGGCGCGTCCGACCTCGATCAGCGCCGGTATGCGCGCCACGTAGCGGCACAGCATGCCGGCATAGGCGTTGTGGGTGCGCTCGTGCTCCAGCAGGAACTTGGCCTGGGTCCAGCCGCTGTTCGGCTCGCCGATCAGATTGCCCGCCGGCACCCGCACATTGTCGAGGAACACCTCGTTGACATGGTGGTCGCCGTCGAGCGTCTCGATGGCCCGCACCGTGACGCCCGCCGCATCCATCGGCACGATGATCATCGACAGCCCCGCCTGCGGCTTCACCTCCGGATCGGTGCGCGCCAGGCAGACCATGTAGTCCGCCATGTGGGCGTCGGTGGTCCAGATCTTCTGGCCGTTGATGATCCAGTCGCCGCCATCGCGCACCGCGCGCGTCCGCAGGCTGGCCAGGTCCGATCCGGCTTCCGGTTCGGAGAAGCCCTGGCAGAACCAGTAGTCGCCACGCAGGATCGGCTCGAGGAAGCGCTCGCGCAGCTCCGGCGAGCCGAAACGGCATAGCACCGGGCCCACCATGGACAGGGCGATCAGGCAGATCTCCGGCACGTTGGCCAGGCCGCATTCCCGGTCGAAGATGTAGCGCTGTACTGGCGACCAGCCGGTGCCGCCGAACTCGACCGGCCAGCCCGGCGCCGTCCAGCCGCGCCGGTGCAGCGCGGTCTGCCAGGAGGTCACGGTCGCGCGGTCGTTGTGGAAGCCCATGGCCTCGCGCCGCGCCAGCGCAGGCGGCAGATTGGCGGCGATGAAGCCGCGCACTTCCTGCCGGAAAGCCTCGTCTTCAGCTGTGAAAGCCAGATTCATGCGGTCGCTTCCCTTTCCCGCGCCTGCGTCGCCGCTATCTCGCGCAGCCGGTCCTTGCGCACCTTGCCCGAGGCGGTCTTCGGCAACTCCTCTACGAGTATGACCCATTCCGGCGTCTTTTGCAGGGCAAGCCCCGCGTCGCGCACCAGCGCCGCCACGAAGGGCAGGCCGACGCTCGCACCCGTAGCCGGCACGACGAAGGCGCAGATCGCCTCGCCGGTCCGCGCGCTGGGCATGGAGACGACGGCCACCTCGGTGATCGCCGGGTCCCGGAACAGCACGTCCTCGATCTCGCGGGCACTGATGTTCTCGCCGGCGCGGATGATCAGGTCCTTTTTTCGGCCGGTGCACACCAGGTGATCGCCCTCGACCAGCTGGCCCAGATCGCCCATGCGGAAGAACCCGTCGGCGTCATAGGCGTCCTGGTTGTCTTCCGGCCGCGCATAGCCCAGCGCCATGCTCGGCTCGCGGGACAGGATCTCGCCCTCATCGCCGTGCCCGGCCGGTGCGCCGGTCACCGGATCGACGATCCGCACCTCGCAGCGGTACAGGCGACCGTCGGTTTCCGCGGCCAGCGCCAGGTCGTCGCGCGACGACGGACCCCGCGTCATGGTCGGCGACTCCGTCGCGCCGAACACCCGGAACGGGATACAGTGGGGAAAGCACGCGGCCGCCTCGCGGATCAGGCTGGGCGGCACCGACGCCCCGCCGCAGAGGAAATAGCGCAGGCTGTCCAGCGTCTCCCCGCGCTCGCGCGCCACCGCGACCAGGTCCTGCATGAACGGCGTGGCGCCCAGCATGAACGAGCAGCCATGGCGCCGGATCGCATCGAACGCCTCGGCGGCGTTCCAGACGTCGGTCATCACCACCGGCACGTCGCAGGTCCACGGCACGTTGAGCGCCCACAGATAGCCGCTGATATGGGTGAGCGGCGACGGCGAGAACGTCCGGTCGTCGGGCCCCAGCCCCATCGCCGCGGTCATCTTCACCGAATCCGCGTTCAGCGTGTTGTGGGAATGCAGCACGCCCTTCGGCCGGCCGGTCGTGCCCGAGGTGTACATCAGCAGCTTGACCGCGTCGGGGTCGACCTTGCCCGCCTCGGCGAGCGGCGCGCCGCCCAGCAGATCGTCGAAGCACAGGAAACCGTCGGCCCGGTCGCGGACCGTCACCAGCACCGGCAACGTGTCGAACGATGGCGCCAGCCGCGCCAACATGGCCGCGTGGTCGAAATTGCGGAACACGCGCGGCACGAACACCACGCGGGTGCGCGCCTCGTTCAGCATGTAGCCGACCTCGGCGTCGCGGTAGATCGGCACGATCGGATTGACCACCACACCGGTCATCGCCGCCGCCAGGTTGATGACCGCCGCCTCCCACCAGTTGGGCAGCTGGAACGAGATCACCGCGCCCGGTTCGAGGCCGATGCCGTCGAACCAGCCGGCCAGCCGCCTGGCCCGGTCGTAAAGCTGCCCGCGGGTCAGCGCCACGTCGTTGTCGATCATCTGGATGCGGTCCGGCGCGGCATGGGCGAGCGCCGCGGCATCGGCGGCGATGGTGCGGTTCAGCCAGTCGCCCGAGCGCACCCATCGCTCGGCCAGCGCCCCGTTCCAGCGCACCGACCATCCGCCGGCATCACGCCGTGATGTCTGCTTGTCCACCTGCCTCTGCTCCCCGCGAAATGCAAGTCACGGTACTCTGATCCTATGGAGCCTGTCCGGCAATATCTTGATATTTGACGACAATCGCCGGATATTCGGCGGCAGGGCCGCGCTCGGGCGAGGTCGTTTTCGCGCTCGCCGCGTGGTTCCCAAAAGGATGCCCGGAAATCGGGACCAGCGGGGAGCTATACCGATGCCTACTGTCGCAATGGATGATCGACGGCCTGATCTCGATGCCGCGGATGCCAATCCCAGGGCCGCCCTGGTCAGGATCGAATCGCTGAGACTCTATCCCGAGGTGGTGCGCCGGCTGGGCGGCAACCCGGAGGAGATCCTGGCGCGCGAGCCGCTCGACATCGCGCTGCTCGACCAGCCCGGCACCATGATTCCCTACCGCAAGATGATCCGGCTGCTGCACCGCACGGCCATCGAGCTGAACCGCCCCGACTTCGGTCTGGTTTTTGCGTCGCGCCAGGGCGGCGCCGCCGTCCTCGGTCCGCTCGAGGTGGCCATGGCCAACGCCGCGACCCTGGGCGATGCCTACCGTTACTGCGCCCAGCACCTGAACGCCTACAGCTCGGTCGGCGACCTGAACATCGACATGGATTCCGACGGCCGCGTCGCCATCAGCTGGGGCATTCATCTCGACCGGCTGCTGCACCATGAGCAGGCCATCGAGCACGGCATCGCGCTGATGCATCACGCCATCCTGACCATCTCGGGCGGCGCGGTCCGGGCGAAGGAGATCTGGTTCGCCCACGACCACATCTCGCCGCCCGAGCGCTATGCCGGCTATTTCGGCGCCCGCGTCGAGATGAACGCGCCGTTCAATGCCGTCTTCCTCAACCGCAGCGACCTCGCCGTGCCGATCGCCAACCGCAGCCAGCAGCTCTACGAGATGGCCACGTCGTTCATCGACACCCAGTTCCCCGACGCCGCCAAGCCGCTGTCGGCCAAGGTCCGGTCGCTTGCCACGCGGCTGCTGCCCCATGGCGGCTGCCTGCATCTGGAAGTGGCGTCGGCGCTGGGCATGCACCCGCGCACCCTGCAGCGCCGGCTGCGGGACGAGGGCGTGAACTTCGAGGAGATCAAGGACGAGGTCCGCCGCGACGCCGCCATCCGCTATCTGGGCCAGCCCAGCATCCCGCTGACCCGCGTCGCCGCCATGCTCGGCTACAGCGAGCCGTCGGTGCTGACCCGCAGCTGCTACCGCTGGTTCGGCAGCTCGCCGCGCAAGTACCGCAAGGCCATCGCCGGCAACGAGTGAGGCTGCCTCACAACTTGTCGAAGGCGATTTCCAGCCGGCTGGGCCCATAGGCGAAGAAGTGGGTCTGCCAGCTCACGCCGTCCTCGCCGCGCGCCAGCCGCAGATTGCCCATGCGCCGCAGGATGCCGGCGATCGCCACCCGCAACTCGCCGCGCGCCAGCTGGTTGCCGACACAGAAATGCGCCCCGGTGCCGAAGGCGAAATGCTTGCGGGCATTGCCGCGGCTGACGTCGAGCGTGTCGGGATCGGGAAACACCTCCGGATCCCGGTTGCCGGCGCCGTAGCGCAGCACGATGATCCCGTCCTTCGGGATCGGCGTGCCGCCGATTTCCGTGTCGCGGGTCGCCCGCCGCCACAGCCCCTGCACCGGCGCGTCGAGCCGCAGCACCTCCTCGACGAATTTGGGGATCAGCGCCGGGTCGGCGCGCAACTGCTGCTCCAGCCCCGGCGTGGTGACGATGCGGTACATGGCGCTGGCCAGCGCGCCCACCGTGGTGTCGCTGCCCGCCGGCAGCATCTGCTCGACGATCTGGATGATCTCCTCGATCGACAGCCGCCTGCCGTCGACCTCCGCATGCACCAGGTCGCTGAGGATGCATTCGCGCGGCGCCGCCCGGTATTCCTCGGCGCGGGCGACGATGAAGTGCTGCAGGTCGCAGATGGTATTCGTCAGCTCGATCTGGCGCGCCTCGCCATTGTCCGGGTCCATCTCCTGCACGATGGCGTCGGCCCAGCGCTTGAAGTCGGCGAAGCGCTCGCGCGGCAGGCCGATCTGGTCCGACAGCACGTGGTTGGGGATCTTCACCGCCAGGTTGAAATAGAACTCCACCTCGCCGTCATCGATGATCTCGTCGATCATCTCGTCGACCACGCCTTCCAGATATTCCTCCATCTTGCGCACGCGGGTGATGGTGAACACCTTGTCGACGAGGGCGCGGTGGATGGTGTGGATCGGCGGGTCGGACGCCACCAGCGCGGTCACCGGCATGTAGCCCTTCTCGCGGTAGATGGCGTCGATCTTGGCCTGGTAGGGCGCGTTCTTCACCATCAGCTGGCCGGTGACGTTGGAGAACGTCGCCGGATCGGCCGCCGCCCTGCGGATCTCGTCATAGCCGGTGACGATGTAGAAGCCGCTGCGCGGGTCCAGATAGACCGGCCCCGCCTTGCGCACTTCCGCATAGGCCGCGAACGGGCAGCGCTGGATTTCCGGATCGCTGAAGCTGATCGGTGCCGATGACATCCCCGTCTCCCTGTAACCCATCGACCAGAAGTCATAATCGATCGTGAGGCCGATTTCGCGCGGTTCTTCACAGGACGCGCGAGGCCGCACGCTCAATGGCGATTCTCGGGCGTCCCGCAGATAATGGGTGCCGGGCCCACCGCGCGTCTTTATCTTTGACGACAATTATCCCGGCGGCAGGCGGCGGCAGGCCGCTTCGCCCACCGCCGGCCCTGTCGTTCCGAGCCCCTGTTTTGTCGCCGCCGGTCAAGATGCGCGCCGGGCCGCGTGATAGGCACGAACCACTGTCCGGGGAGGGACACGCCGATGCAGGACACGCTCAACGAGGTCATCGCCCACCACCGCATCCGCCAGGTCCTGGAGCGGTACTGCCGCGGCATCGACCGGCTCGACGCCGCCCTGATCGACAGCGTCTACTGGGACGACGCCACCGACAACCACGGCATCTATGTGGGCCCCGGCAAGGATTTCGCGGCGTTCATCGTGCCCATGCTGCGCGATGCGTTCACCGCCACCATGCACTTCATCGGCCAGTCCAACATCGCCGTCACCGGCGACCGCGCCGCCGCCGACACCTATTTCGTCGCCTACCACACCAGGAACGAGGAGGGCGGCGCCGTGGTCGACGTCGCCGCCGGCCGCTACGCCGACATGCTCGAGCGCCGCGGCGACGAATGGCGCCTCAAGGACCGCACGGTGGTGATGGACTGGGTCGAAACCCGCCACGGCCTCGACCGCGCCGCCCTCGCCCTCGCCAGCTTCACGAACGGGACGCGGGACAGGGACGATCTGAGTTATGGCGCGTATGGTTGGGCGGCCTCATCACGCTGAAACGCGCGTAAATAAACCACCGACCCCTAATAAAAACTCGTCATCCCCGCGCACGCGGGGACCCAGTTGGTGCATCCACGTACCCTCTCAACAGCTCCGTCACGAACAAACATCTTTTCGTTAATATAGCCCATGGCGATGATCGCGCTCTATGACCGGCTGGGTTCCCGCGTGCGCGGGAATGACGACGGTTTATTGTACTTTTTCTGATGATCGATCGTCGAAACACAGACCCACGGAAACCACGCCAAACCATTGCCCGCAGGCCATCAAACGCTATCTTGGAGAAAACCCAAGGAGCCGCCCGTGACCGATGCCCACACCCTGCGCCGCATGATCGACGAGGCCCGCCGCGTCGTCGTGTTCACCGGCGCCGGGATCAGCACGGAATCCGGCATCCCCGACTTCCGCAGCCCCGGCGGCTACTGGACGAAGAACAAGCCGATCCAGTTCCAGGACTACCTCGCCTCGCCCGAGATCCGGCGCGAGGCGTGGCGGCGCAAGTTCGACACCGACGGCACCTTCGAGAACGCCCGCCCCAACAAGGGCCACATGGCCGTCGCCAAGCTGGTACGCCAGGGCAAGGTGACCCACGTCGTCACCCAGAACGTCGACAATCTGCACCAGGCCTCGGGCATCCCGCCGGAAAAAATCATCGAGCTGCACGGCAACGCCACCTATGCCCTGTGCCTCAGCTGCCGCACCCGCTTCGAGATCGACGATCTGCGCCGGGCCTATCTGGACCACGGCGCGTATCCGGCCTGCGGCTGCGGCGGCGTGGTGAAGACCGCCACCATCTCGTTCGGCCAGTCCATGCCCGAGCACGAGATGCTGCGCGCCCGCGACGCCACCCTGGAGTGCGACCTGTTCCTGTCCATCGGCTCGTCGCTGGTGGTCTACCCCGCCGCCGGCTTTCCGATCATGGCCAGCCGCAACGGTGCCGCCCTGGTCATCCTCAACCGCGACCCCACCGACCTGGACGACCACGCCGACCTGGTCATCAACGACGAGATCGGCCCGGTGATGGCGGAGGTGGTGGGGCTGACGAACGCGGATATGGTCGGGAACTAACATGGCGCTGACACGCGATTTCAAGGACACCGTGAAGGAGTGCCTGCTGCGCGATCCCGCCTTCGCCCGAGCCATGCTCGACGAGGCTGCTACCCTGTTCCTTAACGGCGAACCCGACACTGCGCGCCTGATCCTGCGCGACCTCGTCAACGCCTCGATCGGCTTCGAGACGCTGGCGGCCCAAACCGGCACGCCGAGTAAGAGCCTCCACCGTATGCTCTCAGAAAACGGCAATCCCGGCATGGACAACCTCGCCGCCATCTTCGGCGCGATCCGCAAGTACTTGGGAGACTATATGCAGGCCCATGCGGTCGAGGCCGCCGAGTAGCATCTCCACCAACCCGCTTAGCCCGCAGATGCTCTCCGCCCACTCCGCACCCCCTTTTCGGAGGCCATGGTGGCGGGGCGCCCTTAAATTTACTCTACGTTCTCGCCCTGCTGGATCGACGAGGCATCCACTATTTTGGGCAGGTTCTCCGCAAGGGCAAGCACCGTTGATGCCGCACCTCTGGCCGCCATGCGACGGAACTCGTCAAGATATTCCCCAATGCCATCGTCCCTTTCTTTAGCAGCCTGGATGCTCTTGATGGCATGCTCGGCCCCCAGCAGGAGAATCCGCATCCCAAGAATGTACTTTTCGGTCACCACGTCGCGAGCTACGCCGCTCACTCCCTTGCGGTATTTCAGGTGATAGGCATTGTCATAGTTGATGAGGTAGACGCTCTCCGTGCCCAGATCTTCGATCATGCCGCCGTCGTTCTCGTTGAACCCTTCCGGCCACTCGCTGGAATCGTAACCCGGGATTTCTCGGCCGTCCTGGGTAACCTGTTGACGCAGGCTGTCCTATATGTCGAGCGCTACATGCCCGAGATGGTCTTGTCGGAGAATGTTGCCGGCATCAAAGATCCAAAGTATGGCGGCATATGGGAGGACTTTCGTAAACGCCTGAACGACCTCGGTTACGTTACCGGGTCAAAGGTCGTATGCACCTCGAAGTTTGGCGTCCCTCAGTTTCGCAAGCGCTCCATCTTGATCGCCGTTCGCCGGGAACTCGTGCGCGAAGAGCGCTTCACAGATTTGCTTGAGAGCGAACTGCTGGTTCCGGAATCTGATCCAAACGCAATGCTTGTTACCGTGTCGGACGCTATCGGGCACATGCCGGCGATCGAAGCAGGTGAAGCCCACTCCGAGATACCAAACCACCGGGCTCGTACTCTAAGCGAGTTGAACTTGAAGCGACTGTCGGCGGCTAAGCCCGGTCAGTCAAACGCCTACATGGCGACGACGGAGTTCGGCGACCTGTCATTGGACTGCCACCGCAAGGTCAATGAGCGCCTAAACGACAAGTGCTTTACCGACGTCTATACCCGGATGCATCCGGACCGGCCGTCGCCGACCATAACCACGAAGTGCCATTCGATCTCGAACGGCCGCTTCGGCCACTACGACATAAGTCAGAACCGCGGAGTGTCGCTTCGTGAGGCTGCAATCCTGCAGTCGTTCCCTGAGGATTATGTTTTCTATCCTACCGACCAGATTGAGACGGTTGCCAGAATGATCGGGAATGCAGTGCCGCCGCGGTTGGCGATGTATTTCGCCGGCTATCTATTGAACACACTGGAAACGCCGTCTCGCGGGTAGCCGCTTATGGACATCTTCACCGCCGACAAGCGTAGTCAGGTAATGTCCCGTGTCCGGGGCAAGGACACGGCGCCAGAGATGACTGTCCGCCGTTACCTGCACGGCCGCGGATTACGATTTCGGTTGCATGGCAAAGGCCTTCCCGGGAAGCCAGACATCGTATTCGCCTCTCGCCGGGTCGTCTTGTTCGTGCACGGCTGCTTCTGGCATGGTCATGTCGGATGCCGCCGAGCAACTTTACCGGCAACGCGTCGAGAATTTTGGGAACACAAGATCAGGTCCACCGTCCATAGAGATGTCAAAATTCGCCAAACATTGGAAGACGCTGGCTGGACAGTCTTGATAATCTGGCAATGCGAGTTATCGAGCCAGAAGCTGGTTAGCCTCGGTGACCTTATCGCCGCCACCCCGACCAGTCGGATGGCGGTGTAGAGCCTAGCGAAAACTTGGGCGCCTCCCCTCAAACCATCTCCGGCATCCCCGTGAGCAACTTGTCCAGCGTCACCGGATAATCCCGCACCCGCACCCCACTCGCGTTGTACACCGCGTTCGCCACCGCCGCGCCTACGCCGCAGATCCCCAACTCGCCCACGCCCTTGGCCTTCATCGGTGACGAGATCGGGTCGGTTTCGTCGAGGAACACCACCTCCTGGTGCTGGATGTCGGCGTGCACCGGCACCTCGTCCCCGGCCAGGTCGTGGCCGGCGCAGAAATGGCGGCGCCGCGCCCGCCTTTACCGCGTGACGAGCGGGCTTCTGTGGGTCTCCAGCGCCTTGCGGACCGCCGGGCGCTGCGTCATCCGTTCGGCGAAGCGGCTATAGGAGCGCAGGCTGTCCACCGGGTGCTCGTCGCGCACGCCCCAGTCGTAGAACACCATGGCGTAGCCGTCGCAGACGGAGAAATCCGCGCCCAGGACCCAGTCGCCCGCGCCGATCCGCTCGTCGATCTGCCGCAGCGCCGCCCAGAACGCCTCGCGTCCCGCCGCCTGCAGCGCCGGATGGGCCGAGGTCTCGGGCGTGAACCGCTGCGGCGCGCGGAACTGGCGCCGGGCGATGTGTGCCGTGCTGGCGCACCACGCCATGAACGAATAGGCGCGGGCCAGCGCCATGAGGTCCACCGGCAGCAGGGCGCGGTCCGGGCTCTGGCGCGCCGCCCAGGTCAGGATGGCGATGTTCTCGGTCAGCAGCTCGCCGTCCAGCAGCAGGGCCGGCACCTTGCCCGACGGGTTCACACGGTAATAGTCGGTGCGGTCGCCGGTCAGGTTAACGAAGCCCAGATCGTGGGCGACGCCGGCCTCCTCGAGAGCGATCTGCGACGCCAGCGAACAGGCGCCCGGGCAATAGAACAGTGTGGGCCTGTGCGGCGCACTAGTCTGGTCGTTCATGGCGTCTGGTCATTCATGGCGTCGGTCCTCGTCCCGGTGCGCGCGTCGGATCCATCAGCCGCCGAAGCCGGCGGCGCTGAAGAAGGCGTGCGCGCGCGCCGCCGTCTCGGCCGACACGTCATGCGGCTGGGCGTAGAGCGAGCGCTCCACCACCACCGGCCCGCTGAAGGCGGCGTCCCGCGCCGCCGCCACCAGCCCGGCGAAATCCACCACGCCGATTCCCGGTTCGCAGAACAGGCCGGCATGCACCGCGCGCCAGAAATCCTTGTTGGTGGCGACCGCGTCGTCGCGCACCGCCGGGTCCAGGTCGCGCAGATGCAGGTACTGGATGACAGGCGCGTGGCGGCGGAAGAACGCCACCGGATCATCGCCGGGGTAGGCGAAATGGCCGACATCGAGACACAGCGGCACGTCGCCATGGGTGTCTTCCACCAGCCGCTCGGTTTCGGCGGCCGTCTCCACCGCCAGGCCGATATGCGGATGATAGACCACGCTCAGCCCATATTCGTCGCGCACCATGCGGTGGGCGTCCTTGATGCCCTGGACCATGTCGTGCCAGTCGTTGCCCGCCAGCGCCCGCCGTCCCGCCGGTCCGCGCGTGGTCCGCGCCAGCAGCACCAGATGCCTGGCGCCGGCCGCGGCGGTCAGCGCGGCGACCTCGCGCAGCTTCTTGCGCGCCTGGACCCTGCCCTCCCAGTCGTGCAGCAGACCGGTGACATAGCCGCCGGTCAGGCCCAGCGCGCGTTTCGCCAGCTCGTCCTTCAGCTGGTTCGGATCGGTCGGCAGGTAGCCCATGGGCCCCAGCTCGACCATGCTGTAACCGCCGGCCGCCGCCGTATCGAGGAATTTGGGCCAGGGAATGTCGCCCTCGCCATCCGCCACCCAGACGCCATAGGCATCGGGGCTGGTCGCGAGGGTGCCCACCAGGATCGTCTCGTCGGTCGTCTTGATCGGCGCCGGATGGTTCATGCTGCGTCTCCCCAGGATTGTACGTCAGCGGACCATAGACCCATTTACCGTCTGGGCCACCATGCTTCGCTGCTCGGTGATTGCGGCTCACATGAAGCTGCCGCCCAGCCCGGCACGACGCCGTGCTGCGGTGGTGACGCCGCGCCGTGCCTGCCATATCCTCCGCTCACGTTCCGACTAAACGGGAAAGCCATGTCCGGCCAACGGCATCTGCGCCTCGCCGCGCTCATCAGCGGTGCATTGGGCGCCACCCGCCTGCTGTGGCTGGCGGTGGACATGGTGCGCCTTGGCCCGGCCAGCGGGTGGTGGCTCGAGGCGGCGTTCTACGGCCTGCTGATCCTGACCGCATACCGGCTGCTCAAGGGGTCCGACCTCGCCTGGTTCGGCGCGGTGGTGATCTATGCCTGCGCCCTGGTGATCGGCGTCGGCACCGTGCTCGACCTGCTGCTGTCCTCGGGCCCGCTCGCGCCGGCCTTGCTGGCCCAGGCCGCGCTGTTGCTCGCCGCCGGCGTCTTCGGCCTCTGGGCGCTCCTGGTGTCTCCCGCGGTGAAGGCGCTCCGTGCCGCGCAGGGCCGGCACGACCGCCACGCCCTGATGATCTCCATCACGGTGGCGCTCGCCACCGCGGCGGGCGCCGGCTGGTATGTGGACCGGCTTTCGCCCGAAATCCAGCGGACGCTGGCGGTGCAGGCAGGCATCGCCGCCGCCTTCGCGGTGCTGGTGGCGATCCTCGCGGCGCGCAACCGCAAGGCGCCGGTCCGCTGGGATTATTTGCCGCTGGTCGTCGCGGGCGTGGTGCTGGTCGCGAACCTCGCGACCATCGGCCAGCTGCGCGACCTGAGACCCGCTGCTGCAGCCCTGGCCGCATCGCCGCCGAAATCCGACGAGGCGCTTGCGGCGATCCTTCCGGGCGACTCCTTCCGGATGACGGCAGAGTTGGGCGCGGCCAAGCGGGACGCCCTGACGCGCCTGGAGGCACACACCGCCGCCCTCGGCCCGTGGCCGCTGATGGAGGTGCTGGCACCCGGCAAGGTAACCGATCCGGCTGCCGTCGATGCCGCTGCGTCTTCCATCGCGGCGCGGTCGGCCGGCCTCCGGGACGCGGTGAAGACCTATGACGCCATCCTGGGCCGCTTCGCCGAGCGCCGGCGCATGATCGTCGCCAAACTCGCCGAGCCTGTCCGCCGCCACGTGGAGGTCCGCTTCGGCCAGGAGGAAGACGCCTATCGCAGCCACTACGGCGCCCGCGTCAACCTGCTGTCCCGCGCCGCCGCCGACCTGCGCGCCATGCTCCAGGTCCTGCAAGCCCAGCGCGGCCGCTATACGGCCGACTGGGACGGCACCGTGACCTTCCTGGACTCCGCCGCAGACGAGGAATTCCGCGCCAGGCGCGCCTCGCTCGAGGAACTGGTCGTCTGGAACAGCCGGCTGCGCGCGGAAGGTGCCGACCTGGCCGCCGGCAAGCCTGCCTGGGGCTGGATCACGGCCATCGAGTGAGGCGCGGGCCGCCGCGTCATTCCGCTACCGTCGCGAGAAATTCCGTCCCCGGGGAACTTAACCCGGGAGGTCGAGTTGTGTTCTTGAATACGGCGCGCTTCGCTCGAAAAAATCCAGGCCGGCAATCCGATCGCGCGCCAGGCCAAGGGACACGGAAGATGAACGATCAAAGCATGATCTTTTCGGAACTTGATCCGGAACTGCGCCGCGCTCGCAAGATCTTGCGGATACTTGGCGCGTTAGCGGCCGGCGCCGCCATCGCCGCCGTCTGGCTCAGCTCTTCGTCCCCGGTATTTGCGGCCACGCCGGACGCTGCCGCGCTGTGCCGCGAATATTTCCAGGCCCAGAAATACGACAGGGCGAAAATGCATTGTGCCGCCGCCGCCGAGGACGACGACACCGGCTCGCAGGCGGCGATGGGCTGGATGTACCTGCACGGCAAGGGCGTTCCCAGGAACGACGCCGAAGCCGCGCGTCTGATCAAGCTGTCGGCTGAACGGGGCAACATCGCCGCGTCCGCGCTTCTGGGCGGCATGTATCTCGACGGCACCGCCGTCGAGAAGAACCTCGAACTGGCTCGCGAGTGGATTTCCAAGGCTGCCGAGGGTGGCCACGAGGGCGCCCAGGTGATGCTCGGCAACCTCTATATCGGAGACCGTCGCGATAACGGCCTTGCGCTCGCCAAGGCGATCGCCGGCAGCGCCGCTGGCTCCAGCGGCGACACCAGCACCACCCATGCCGAACCGCGCCCGGTTTCGCAGGCCGCCGCGGCGCCCGCCAGATGGTCGCCATCCAGATGGAGCCGGAGCAGATCGCCAAGGCCGAGGAAAAGGCCCGCGACTGGAAGGACAGCCACGCCGATCGGATCGATCGTGCACAGGGTTCCCGCCGCTAACGCACCAAGCCACACGAGTAACGGACGGGCCGTCCCGCTGATGGCCGATTGACCCCGCCTCGAAGACATTTCGACATCGAGGCGGGGTCGAAACCGATAGCACCCATCCATTTCCCGAAAATAATCGCTCCGAACACCCGAATACCGAACGTTTGACAGATTTCGGCCACAATCCCTGCGTTGAGACAAATATCAGTAACACCGGTACAGGAACACCTGTCCGATAAAGCGAAGACTGAGAGGATTCCCCACCATGACGAGGACATCTAACCTCTACAATGACTTGGCTAGCCTGGAAGAGCATATTCCCGCCCTGCGCCGGTACGCGCAGAAGCTGGCCCGAGACCCGGACGATGCCGCAGATGTTGTTCAGATGTGCCTGGAGCGTGCCCTGCGCAACTTCCACATGTTCCAGCCGGGCACCAACCTGCGAAGCTGGCTGTTCACGATCCTGCACAACGAGTTCATCAGCGAAATCCGTCGCCGGGCCCGCCGCGGTCACGCGGTCCCTCTCGAGGACTGGCTCGACCCCGGCGTGCGTGGCGGCCAGGAAGAGGCCATCGAGATGCGCGAATTCGACCGCGCCTTTACCGCGCTGGCGCCCAAGGACCGCAAAATCCTGCAGATGGTCGGCATCGACGGAACCTCCTATGCCGCCGCGGGCGCCCGCCTCAAGCTGGAGATCGGCACCGTCAAGTCCCGGGTGTTTCGTGCCCGCGAACGCCTCCGCTGCCTGATGGAAGGCTCCGACGGCCGCCTCGCGGCCTGAGGCTGGCGGCGATACGTGATCAAGGGGCGGGTGAGAACCCGCCCTTTTTCTTGCCGTTATCACCAGTAAGATTGCTGGCGGCGCATTTAACCGGCCACATCGCGAAAAGGGGGGTGCATGCAGAACAGTTCAAGCCCTAACCCCACGGCGGTGCGCGTCGCCCTCTGGCGCGCCCTCCACCTGTATGCCGACCCGCCGCCCCATGTGCTCGTCGACGATGTGGGCCTGCGTCTCGCGGACCCTGGCGACGGCTGGCGCAGCCAGCCCGACATGAACCTTGTTGCCCGCGCGCGCGTCCGTGCCAGCATGGTGGCGCGGTCACGCTTCGTCGAAGACCTCGCCGTTGAGCGTGCCGCAAGCGGTCTTGGGCAATATGTCATCCTGGGCGCGGGCCTCGACAGCTTCGCCCAGCGCCGGCCTGACACCGGCCTGCACGTCTTCGAGATCGATCAGCCGACCACACAGGACTGGAAGCGCCGGCGGCTCATGGATCTGGGCTTCGGCGTGCCGGATTGGCTGCGTCTCGTCCCCGTCGATTTCGAGGCCGGGACGTCATGGCGGCAGGCGCTGGAACGCGCCGGCTTCGACGCGGACCAGCCGGCGGTGGTCGCGGCGACCGGAGTGTCGATGTACCTGACGCGTGAGGCGGTGATGGGGTTGCTCAGGGACGCCGCCGCCCTTGCCCCGGGCTCCACCCTGGCCATGACCTTCCAGTTGCCGACCGCACTGCTCGAGCCGGAGGAACGCGCGGGCCGCGAGCTGACGCTGAAGGGCGCGCAGGCCATGGGGACGCCGTTCATCAGCCTTTTCAGTCCCCAGGAAATCGTGGCCATGGCCCTGGACGCCGGCTTCCGGGAATCCCGGCATGTGTCGGCACCGGAGATGACCGCGCGCTACTTCGCCGGCAGAACCGATGGCCTGAGGCCCTCCAGCGCCGAAGAAATGCTGGTGGCGGTCGCCTAAGGCCGGCGTGGCGATCGCCAAACTGTCGGAATTAATGGAACTTCGGGCGCGCAAACGCCTTTACCCTCATTACCCACAGATGCAGGAGGTATCGATGAACCCATCGGACAAAGTCACGGTCCTCACCCGCGCCGGCTCAAGGCTCGCCGACGATGCGGGCACGCTCTCCCAGGATGCCATCAAGCTGCTGGAGGACCTGTACGCCCACGCGCGCGACAGCGCGAAGGGGTACCGGGAATCGGCGGAATCGAGCACCAGCGGCGCCATGAAGGCGCGCCTGTTCGGCATGGCCCGCCGCCGCAACGCCATGGCGGGCCAGCTCGAACTCACCATGCGCTCGCTCGGCATCGAAACCGGGCACGACGGCAGCATTGGCGATACGCTGCGGCGCTATTTCGAGGATCTGAAGAACAAGCTGGAGACCGGCGACATGCGCGGTGCCATTGCCGGCATCATCCGCACCGAAGGACAGTTCATCAACAACATCGAAAAGGCCCTTCGCGAGACCTTGCCGGATGCCATCCACGGCTTCCTGGAACGTCAGCAGCGTCAGGTGAAGGGCGCCATGGAACGCTTCTCCAGCGAGATATCAAGCCGTGATCGCGTGGCGGCGCTCAGGCAGAAGGCAATCCAGTACCGTAAACCGGCGCTGTTCGCCCTGGCGGCGGTCGGTGTCGGCGCCCTCGCGGCGGTGCTGATCATCCAGCAACGCCGCAATGGCGCCGTGACGCGCTCGCTGGCCACAGCGCGCGGCGCTCTCGACCGGGCGCTGACCCAGCTTCCATCCGCGTCGCAGATGCGCAAGTCGATCGAAGGCATTCACATGCCGTCCCTCCGCATGCCGGACATGAGCATGCCCAACTTCCGCAAGCCGACCATGCCCAGCCTGTCGGGCATCAAGCTGCCGGCGTTTTTCAGGCTTCGCTAGCGTCCAGGCTTTCCACCGCGAGCCGGGCTGAACCGAACAGCCCGGCGTCCGGGTCCTTCGCCACCCGGACGGGTACCGACCGAAGCAGGCTTTCCATGCGGCCCTTGCCCGTCAGCGCGCGCATGAATCCCGGCTGCTGCAGCGCCGGCAGGATGGCGGGTGGAATGCCGCCCGCGAAACACAACCCTCCCATTGCCAGATAACGCAGCGCGGCGTTGCCGCCCTCGCGCGCCAGCACGCCCGCGAACAGGCCCAGCGCCATGCCACTGACCGCGCAGGATCCCGCGCGCGCCCGTTCGGCGATCACCGCGGGGCGCTGGTCCGGCGGCACCGCGGCGAGTTCAACCGGCCAATCGAAGCGGCCGGACTCGGCCAGGAACCCGGCGATGGCCGCCAGGCCGGGCCCGCTGATCACCCGCTCCCAGCTTACATGCTTGCCGGCCGGGCCGGACAGATGGGCCCGCAGTTCGTCTTCCAGCGGACTCGCCGGAGCGAAGTCCGCGTGCCCGCCTTCCGACGGCATCACCCGGTGGCGCACGCCGTCCCAATGCAGCCCGGCCTCGCCCAGCCCCGTACCCGGCGCGACCACCGCCATGCTGCCACGCCCCCAGGGATGGGAGCCGGTCTGCAGCACCACGAACGACTCCTCCGGCATGTGGGCGACCGCCACGGCGATCGCCGTCAGGTCGTTGACCACGCTCACCACACCGATACCCGCGGAGGCCGTCAGCGCAGCCGCATCCAGCGTCCAGTCCAGGTTGGTCATCCTGCAAACGCCATTTTCGACGGGTCCGGCGGCGCCGAAGCAGGCCGCCTCCACCGCGACCTCCCGCGGTCTGACGCTGCGTGCCAGGACGTCCTCTATACTGGTGTGGTCGGCGTTCAGGACCGTCTGCTTCCAGACCGGCTTCAAGCTGCCGTCAACGCTTTCGAACAGGCCCAGACGCGTCCGCGTCCCGCCGACATCTCCGGCCAGAATCATGCCCTTGGCTCCATAGGGGTTTCGTTTGCGCGGCGAAACAGCCTATCCTCAGCGATGGGGAGCAGGCGCGTTCGCAGCGTCGCAGAGGGCACCATGTCGTCCGATCCACATCCGACATCAGCGGCTGCAACCGAAGGCTTCTTCGGGTGGCTCGCCTTCCTGCGTGCCTTCTGGGCGTTCGCCGGCGGCTGGTGGCGTTCGCGCGAGCGCTGGAAAGCCATCGCCATGAGCACGGCTCTGGTGATGCTGACCGCCATGCAGGTCGGCGTCGCGGTGGCGCTTAACCTTTGGAACCTCCGGTTTTTCGATGCGCTTGAGCAGAAGGCGCTGGACAGTTTTCTCACCCTCATCGGCGTGTTCGTTCTGATCATACTGGCGAATGTGGGCGTTACCATCGCCCATCTCCAGACCAAGCGCCGATTGCAGGCCAACTGGCGGCGCTGGCTTACCCGGCGGCTCATGCAGGACTGGATGACCGCCGGGCGCCACCACACCCTGTCCTTCACGCCTGGCCGGCACGACAACCCCGACGGCCGCATCGCCGAGGACATCCGCATCGCCACCGAATACGCCGTCGATATCGGCCACTCCGGTCTTTATGCCAGCATCCTGCTGATCAGCTTCATCAATATCCTGTGGGTGATATCCGGCACCGTCCAAATGACGCTGTTCGGCGTCGGGCTGTCGATCCCGGGCCACCTGGTCTGGGTCGCAGTCCTGTACACGGTGCTCGCCACTTGGATCGCGTTGCGGCTCGGCCGGCCCATGACCCGCGCCGCCAACCGCCGGCAGGCGTCCGAGGCCGACTTCCGTTTCGGCCTCGCCCGCGCCCGCACCCACAGCCTGGGCATCGCGCTGATGCAGGGTGAGCCCGATGAGCGCCGGCGATTCCTGCGTTTGTTCCACCGCGCTTTCCGGGCGTGGAACCGTCAGACCGCCGCGCTCCGGCGGTTCTTCTACTATATGTCGACCTGGCCGCTGCTGAACCAGATCTTCCCCGTCCTGGTGGCGGCGCCGCGCTATATCACCGGCAACATCACCCTGGGCGTGCTGATGCAATCCGCCCAGGCCTTCGGACAGGTCGTAGCCGCCTTGTCCTGGCCGGTCGACAACCTGGCCAAGGCGGCGGATTGGCGCGCTTCGGCCGAGCGGGCGCGCCAGCTCCACGACGCGCTGCGCGACCTGCGCGGCAATGGCGGCAAAGCCGGTCACATTACGCCCATGGAAGGCACCGCCGACGCCATGGAGTTCCGCAACCTTGTGCTGAGCGACGCCGAGGCCAGACCGCTTACCGGCGCCATCGACCTGATCATCCACCCAGGCGAGCGGGTCGCCGTCACCGGCGATGCCGCGCTGACCGGCGGCATGTTCCATGCAGCTGCCGGGCTCTGGCCATGGGGCCATGGAGAGATCCTGTTGCCGGCCGAGGGCGCGGTACACTTCATGCCCGAACGCCCCTACATTCCGCTGGGACCGCTGCATGACGCCATGTGCTACCCGCAAGCCAAGCACACCTGCGGCGTCGTCAGCATCATCACGGCCCTCACCCGCGCCGGGCTGGGTTCGTGGGCCGACCACCTGGAGCGGTCGGCCGCGTGGGACGAGGTCATGTCGTTGGCCGAACAGCAGCGGCTCGGCTTCGCCCGGCTGCTGCTGCACCGGCCCGGCTGGATCGTGCTGCATGATGCGACCACGGCGCTCGACCCTGACGGCGAGCAGGACATGATGCGGCTGATCCGCGAGGCCCGTCCCGACGCCGCCATCCTGGTCATCGGCGACCGGCCGTCGCTCGGGCCGCAATGTAACCGCACGATCCGGCTGGAGCGGGTCTAACCCGGAAGGCGGCCGCTGCGGGCGAGCGCGCCGAACCACCGCGCCGACGTCTTCGGCGTACGCTTCAGGGTCTCGAAGTCCACGTGAATGACACCGAAGCGCGTCGTGTAGCCCGATCCCCATTCGAAATTGTCCAGCAGCGACCAGACGAAATAGCCGCGCACGTCGGCGCCCTGGTCCATGGCCTCGCGCATCGACCTGATGTACTCGGCGAGGAACAGCACCCGCCCCGTGTCGTCGACCGCGCCGGTCGGGTCGCCGCAGCCGCTCTCTGTCACGTAGACCGGCAGGCCGTAGCGCCGCGACACATTGAGCAGCGTCGCGCGGAATGCATCCGGATGGATGGTCCAGCCGATGTCGACGGATTTCAGGTCCGCCCGGGTGCTTCCCCAGCCATAACCCCAGGTCGTCGCCGGATCGGCTTTGGCGAAGATCGGGCCGTAGTGGTTTACCCCGAACCAGTCAAGCGACTGGCCGATGCGCGCCATGTCGCCCGGCTCGACGTAGGGCGCGATGGCCGGCCCGGTCAGTGGCGGATAGTGGCCCAAGTGCTGCGGATCGGCGAACACCAGGTTCCAGTGCTCATCGAGCAGCGCCGCCGCCGCGATGTTCCCAGGGATGTCGCTCTCGGGGTATACGGGCTGGACGTTGTGGATCGCGCCGATCGACGCGTCCTTCACCGCTTCGCGCAGCACCGCGACACCGTCGCCATGGGCCAGGTTGACGTGGTGGATCGCCTTCAGGTGCGCCACCCGGTCGGTGACACCAGGCGCCGCCCAGTCGATGGCATAGCCGAACATGGTGAAGACGTTGAATTCGTTGAAAGTCGCCCAGCGCTTGACGCGGTCGCCGTAGCGCCGCGCGGCCAACATGGCATAGTCGGCGAACCAGCCGGCGCTGTCCCGCGAGGTCCAGCCGCCCAGATCGTCGAGCGCCTGCGGCAGATCCCAGTGATAGAGGCACAGCCAGGGTTCGATGCCGGCCTCGAGCACGGCGTCGATGACGCGGTCATAGAAGTCGAGACCCTTCTCGTTCGCCGCGCCCCTGCCCGAAGGCAGCACCCGCGGCCACGACACCGAGAACCGGTAGGCGCCGATGCCCATGTCCTTCATCAGGCCGATGTCCTCGGCGTAACGATGATAGTGATCGCAGGCCACGTCACCCGTACTCCCATCGGCGACCTTGCCCGCGATTCGGCAGCGCGTGTCCCAGATGCTCGGGCCCCGCCCGTCCTCGCGCGCCGCGCCCTCGACCTGATAGGCCGAGGTCGACGCGCCCCACAGGAACGACGCGGGAAATTCCGGATTGGCTCGCGCGCCCATTCATGCCCCGTTCGGAAGTATTGGCCTCGCCGATCATAACACGGCAATGCGGCGAAGGCGTCAGGCGGTGATCGCCGCCGTCCGCGCCTTCAGGGCCGCGACGGCGTCGCCTGGCTTCAGCCGCACCTGCAGGCCGCGTTGGCCCGCATTCATATAGACCAGCGCCTCGGCGAGCGCCGCCTCGTCCACGGCCGTCGGGAACGCACGCTTCTGGCCGAACGGACTGATGCCGCCGACCACGTAACCGGTGAGCCGCTCGGCGTCCGCCGGCTTCAGCATCTGCGCCGACTTGCAGCCGAACAGCGCCGCCAGCTTCTTCATGCTGACCTCCCGGTCCGACGCCAGCACCACCACGACCGGCTTGCCGTCCACCTCGGCCATCAACGTCTTCAGCACCCGGCAGGGCTCCTCGCCCAGCGCCTCGGCCGCCTGCAGCCCAATGCGGTCCGCGTCCGGCTGGTAGTCATAGCTATGCACCGTGAATGGCACGCCTGCCTTCTGCAACGCCTGTGTCGCCCGCGTCGTCTTCGACACGTTACCGGTCCAGGGCCGCCAGCCTGTCGATCAGCGGCTGCACCGCGGCGCCGTATTTCTTCCAACGGTCCACCGACCTCGTGTAGATCGGCTCGCGCACCTGGGTAACGCTGGCGGTCTTTACTGGCCGCTTGGCCTCATAGAACGCAAGGCATCGATCTTCCCAAGGCAGGCCGATGAACTCGAGCAGTTCGCGGGCCTTGCCTTCCGTGTCGGCGACCAGGTCCTCGTACTTCAGTTCGTGGAACGATCCCTCGGGCAGGACCGAACGCCAGTGATCCATCAGCCCGGCATATTTCGCATAGTAGTCGGCGAGATCGTCGAAATCGTAGGAATACGGCAGGTCCTCGCGGAATAGCCGCGTGAAGCACGAGATGCAGTTGTCGACCGGATTGCGTCTGATATGGATGATCTTTGCGTTCGGCATGATCACGTTGATCAGGCCGATATAGAAGAAATTGGTCAGCATCTTGTCGGTGAAGTAGGGCGTGCTGCCGTCCCAGTTGGGCACGTCGCGCAAATAGCCGGAGACGATGGCGTCCGCGTGCTTTTGCGACACGAACCGGAACACTTCGGGAAACCGGACGGACTCGCTGAAGTCCCTTATGATCGCTTCGTTCATGCTCTGGTTCAGGGTTCGCACCTCGCCGGCGCCGAACACCTGGGAATGGCTGGAGATGATCTGCTCGGTCAGCGTGCTGCCGGACCGCGGCATGCCCAGCACCAGGATCGGCGCCCGCGTGTCCGATCCCTTAATCAGCGCGCGCTTGGCGTCGAGAGCCTCCTTGGTGAACACTTCCCTGATGCGGTCGAACAGGTAAAGGCTGGCCTGCTTGTTGTAGTTCAGTTCCGCGCGCTTCAGCTTTGCGCCCGCCATGAACGCCTCCATGGCCTGCCGGCTTTCGCCGACGTCGTCATAGACTTTGCCCAGAGCGTAATAAACGCCGATCTTTTCGTGGTCCGACAGGGTGTCGATACCTTTCGACGCGGCGATGAAGTTCTTGTAGTGGGTTTCCGTCTTGGTGAATTTCTTGGCGTTCGCCAGATTGGTATAGACGCGCAGCGCGTCAGGCGCGATGGCTATCGCCTTTTCGAAACACGCGCGGGCTGCATCCATCTCGCCGAGCTCCATATGCGAAACGCCGAGCTGGTTATGCAGTTCAGCCGAGTCCGGCAGGGCTTCGAGCGCCTTCCTGAACCAGTCGATGGACTCCGCGGTCTGACCCATCTCGCGTTTCACGCGGCCCATCAGTGCCAGCGTCCGATGATCGGCGCCATCCAGCGCCAGCGCCTGCTCAGCCGCTGCCAGGGCGCCGTTGAGCTTGTGATCTTCCTGAAGCAGCTGGGCCAGCAGGATGAACGGCTCGACCCTGTTGGGATACATTGTCGTCATGCGAGACAGCAGGGTCAGCGCGTAGTTGCCGTTCCCTTGGGCGTGCGCGGCCGACGCGATACCGGTCAGCGCGTCCATGTAGTCGGGTCGGATGTCGCTGGCGCGCCGGAACAGGTTCTCGGCGGTGTCGTATTTGCGCTCCGCCATATAGGCCTTGCCGGCATTGGCCAGCGCCTCGACATAGTTGGGCCGCAACTCGATCGCCCGCTCGTAGCAGCGGACGCTGGCGGCGGAATCCTCCCTTACCCGATAAAGGTTTCCCAGGTTGTTGTGGACCTCGGCGAAGTCGGGGTTCAGCTTCAGCGCTCTCTTATATGCGGCCTCCGCGGCGTCGAATTCCGATCGCTCGAACTGGACGATTCCCAGGTTGTTATGGGCGTCGGGATAGTTGGGGGCGAGCTTTGTCGCCTTGAGCCCATGGTCAACAGCCCGGTCCAGGTCGCCCGCCTGCCGGTACATCTCGCACAGATTGCTGTGGAAGACCGGCAGTTTCGGATCATTGGCCACTGCCTGCTCCAGCACCGCGATCGCGTCGTTCAAACGTCCGGCCCGGTGGAGAACGAACGCCCGCATGGCAATCGCATTGGCGTCGCCGGGAAACTGGCCGATCAACTGCGCGGAGAGGGATTCCGCGGCGGGAAGCTTTCCCTGATTGGCGAGGCTGATCGCCAAGGCGATGGCATCCTCGCGCTTCATGCGCTTCTTGTTCTGCGGCTCGGTTTCCAATGTCGTCACCCTGATCATGATGACCCGATCGGGTCATTTCATCGTGATATCACGCCAGACCCCGGCACCATAGCCGGCCGATGTGGGACGGCAAGAAGCGCCAGCGCCCGCTTTCCAGCGCTGGTTCCTGTTGCATGGCCGTGAAAAAAGGCACGGCGCACCTTGAGAGATACGCCGTGCCGTTAGTTCCGCTGCCATGTTTGGCGCAGCTCGCGGGCGAACCGATTGCCGCGCCGATATCCAGGACGCTGCTGCTGACGGCGCCCTAGAACTTTACCCGAACACCGCCCTGGATGGCGTGGCTGTGATAGCCTGACCCGAAGGCGCCCTGATAGTCGAAGAACACGCCCACGCCATTGCTCATCAGCGCCGTCACGCCGGCACCGAGAACCGCCAGGTCCTGGGTCACTTTCGAGCCGATCGCGACGAACGGATCGTTCGGCAGGCCGTTCAGGTTAGCCACGATCCACGAGGGATTGTCCTTGAACTCATGACGCCATTCGGCGCGCAGTTCCGGGATCCACTTGGTCGAGCTCTCGCCCCAGACGCCCGACAAGCGCGCGCCGAGACGCGACTGGAACGACTTGCCCGTGCCATCGAGGATATCGAGGCCCAGGTCGCCGCCGCCCGCCTCCGAGAACGGATCCGTGTCGACCGTCGAATAGTTCAGACCGGCAAAGGGGCGTAGCTCTGTGCCATTGCCCAGGTCGAACAGATAGCCCACCTCGGCATGGCCCATCAGCCCGTCGCCGTCATACTTCGAGGAGGCGCCGGTGGTGCAGTTGAACGCCAGGCACGACGTGTTGCCGTACTGGATCGTCCGGTTCACCTTGTAGTTGTCGCTGGCATAGGTCAGCGACCCGTCGATATAGAACTGGTTGATCGTGGCCGACAGGTAGCCACCGATGGTCCAGCGCTTGATCTTGCCAAGATCGCCGTCATCGAAGTCCAGCTTGTCATCCATGTAGCCGGTCACAAGACCGATGGTGACGTTCGAGGACACCTGGAAGTCACCGCCCAGCACCGCGCCGAAGGTGTCCTCATCATATCCATCCGCTTCCACGTCGCCCCTCGTGCTCGCCCAACGGCCGAACGCACGGCCCCAGAACTCGAAGCGCTTTTCGTCGCCGCCCGAAGCACCCGCCGCGGACAGCGGTGCGATGGAGGTGGACGACCCCTTCGGACGCAACATCACCACCTGGCCGTCTGCACCGCCGGTGTGACGGATGTCGTTCAGGTGCTCGGACAGCGCCATGTGATAGGGCTCCGACAGGTTCGCCGCCGCGCGCATCACCTGCGCGTGCTCCGAACCAGACCACGAGTTGAGCACGCGGTCGTACCTGGCGGCGTCCTTCAGGGTGAACATGGCCGACAGGACGTCGTTCAGTTCCGGCGCGTTCTTCGACGCCGCACGCTTGGTGTCGTAACCCTCCTCAAGCGCCGTCGCCACCGAGGTCGAGTTGATCGTCAGGCCCGCCACCGAATTGAATGCGTTGCGCTTCCAAGAGATCGTCACATCCTGCTTGTGCACTGCCGCCGTGAAGTCCAGCAGCAGCGTGTCGCCATTGATGCTGGCGTTGTCGAACGTGCCGACTACCTCGCCTTCCGTCGCAATCACGACGTGGCTGCCCTTGTCGCCATAAAGGCCTGGCAGCGCCAACGCATTCAGCACGCCGTCGATGTTCGCATCGCCCGTCGTCACGATCTCGCCGGCGTCCGTCGGGTTGAACACGAAGGTCAGGGCCGACACGGGATCCATGTTGAAGGTGCCGGCGCCGATGGAGCCGGTCGTCTGCATCACCAGGCTGGCGTTCTTGTTGAGGTTCACCTCGCCGGTGCCCGAGGTCGTGCCGGCCATCGAGAACGTGACCGCCGTGTCGTCGAGGCCGATGTTGAGAGCCGCGCCGCCAACCAGCGCGAAATCGGCGTCGGCGGTGACCGTCTTGTTCGCCGGCGTGCCCGTGCCCGTGAACACGTTGACGACGTCAAGCTCGTCGGCCGACACGATCCCGTGGATCGCGCCGCCCGTCCAGTTCAGCGTGTCCGCATTGCCCTGGTCCAGCTCGATGGCGATCTCGGCCGAGATCGAGCCGCCCTGCTGGTTGATCACCAGCGGCGCCGGCGACGTCAACCCGCCGATACCGACCGACACGCCAGTTGCGTTGGTGGCCGAGATCGTGCCGCTGTTGGTCACCGTGATCACGGCGGATCCACCGCTCGCGTACATCAGCGTCGTTCCGCTCGAGGTGGCGGTCGTCGTTTGCGACAGTGAGGCGATCAGGGTGTCTTCGCTCTCGGCGAGCGGTCCGACCATCAGCGCGATGGCCACGGAGTCTTCGGCGCTGCCGGTGATGTCCGCCTTGATCGTGCCCGAATTGACGATTTCGAGGCCTGCCGCCGCCTCGGACAGCGACACGCCGATGGCGGTCGCGCTGTCCACGTTGGTCGCGGCGATGGTGGCGCTGATCGTGCCGCTGTTGGTGAACGTGCTGGCGACGTCCTTGGAATCGACCGGTGCCTCGATGTCGGCATAGAGGCCGACTGCGGCGACACCCGCCTGGTTGATCGAGCTGATATCGCCCAGATCCGCCTTGTCGTCAGACGCCAGGTCAACATCATAGGTTCCCGTCGCCGTCGCCGAGATCGTGCCGGAGTTGGTGACGTTGCCGTCGATCGGCTCGACAAAGGCCGCGCCGACAGCCGCCGCGTACAGGATGCTGTCGTTGACGCCGGCACTGTCGACGAGGCCGTCGCCGGTCAGCGTCGCGGTGTGCGAGGCGGTGGCGGCCGCGGTGATCGTGCCCGAGTTGTCGAAGCCCGTCGCGTCGCCCATGTCGAGCAGACCCATGGCGAGCGCGCCGGTCAGGCCTTCGCTGACGCCGACGCCGCTGGCGTCGGTGCCCGTCGAGGTGCCCGACGCGACCACAGTCGACTTGGCGTTGGCCGTGGCCGAGATCGTGCCGGCATTGGTCACCGTGTTGGTGTCCGGATCCTCGATGGTGTCCTCGCCGCCATCCAGAGCAACGCCGATGGCGTTTGCCATGGTGACGGTCTCGGTGATCGAGACGCCGTCCGAGGCCGCAACCTTGGCGCCCGTGGCACCGAGATCGACGGAAGAGGTCGCCGAGGCACTGGCGGTGATCTTGCCGTCCTTGGTGTTGGTGAAGCTGCCGTCGAAGTCGTCGATCTGCACGCCCCGCGCGTCGGCCTTGACGAAGCTGGCAACCGAGGCCGTACCAGAGGCGACATCGGCCGAGCCGGCATCGGCCACGACCTTTAGATCGGCCGTGTTGGTGGACGAGATTGCCGCGGAATTGGAGAAGGGTCCATCGAGAGCGTCGATGATGACGCCGTAGGTTTCGCCGCCGACCTCATTGTCGAGGGAAACGTTGGCGCCCTTGTCGCCGGTGGCCGTTGCATTGACCGCGAGGGTCGACGCGCCGGTCACGGTTACCGGACCCGAATTGGTGAAGGACGTGAGCCCGCCATCGACCTCGATGCCATACGCATTGGCGTGGACATTGTCCTCGCCCACGATCACGGCGTTGACGGCGCCGTCGGCGACGGCTGTCATCGTGCCGGACGCCTTGGCATCCGCGGTGACCGTGCCGGTGTTGCTGAGGCTGGTGGCGTCATCGCCGATATAGAGGCCGATGCTGGTCGCGTACGAATCGGCTCCGAAGTCCTCGCCGCCGATGGTTCCATTGCCGGTGGAGGAGGTGGCCGTGCCGTCGAACACCGAACTTGCGGTCGCGCCCGCCGCGATGGTGCCGGCATTGGAAATGGCGTCGCCGCCGCCATCAAGGTCGACACCCATTGCGAATGCATAGGAGTCCACGCCGTCCACATCGAACAGGGTCGCGGTGGTGCCGCTGACATCGGCGATCACGTCGCTGGAGGCGCTGGCGGTGGCCTTGATGGTCGCGCCTTTGGCGTTGGTGAAGTCGCCCTTGTCCAGGATACCCTCGACGCCGTAGGCCTCCGCGTTGGAATAGGAGCCGCCGTCAATGTGAGAGCTGCCCTTGGCGGAATCGGCGGTTATATCCGACGATGCGTCGGCCTTGGCGTCGGCGGTGATGCTGCCGGTATTGCTGAAGTCACCCTTCACGTCGTCGAGCGAAACGCCCGAGGCAAAGGCATCGGCGCCCGAGGGCGCATCTTCGGCGATCGAGACGTCGCCCGAGAAGTCGCCAATGACGCTGACGGTGGCATCGGCCGTCGCCAGGATTGTCTTGGTGTTGCTGAAGTTGCCGCCAATGTCGCCCCAGACCTCGAGGCCAACGGCGTCCGCATCGACGGAATCGGCATCGCCCGCGGTCGGGGTGTCGATGAATTCGATGATGCCGTTGTTCGTCACCGCGCCGGCGACCGCGCCCTGAACCAGGATGCCGCCGGGCGAGACGTCGCCCGTGCTGTCGACGATGAGGTCGGAAATGTCGGTGGTGATGACCACGGAATTCTGCGCGCCGGAGATTGTCACGGCATGTGCGGTCGAGGCGATCAGCGCCCCGCCACTCATCAACGCGAGCAACGACACAGACACTTTGAGCTTGTTATCCAAGCGCTTCATGGGAGCTCCCTTTGCTAGTAACCCTAATCGATTTTCAAAACCGGCTTTGGAGGCCGTTTTCCAAAACATAGGGGTGAGGATCGGAAGCGCCAGAAGAAAATGCATCTATGTAAAACAAATTGTGACGTAATATCAATACGTTGCCGTAATATTATAAAGCAAAATATGATGGCCACTTGCGGGCTCTGCAGCACAAGAGGTCATCGACATCCCTCGTAAACTCCCGCAGCGTGGGAAAGGTTCCACATCCGAAACAACAAAAATAATTTGTACAATCTCTGCTGCGTTTGCGACCCTCCTGAGGCAGAAGTGCGACCAGTGGCGGCACCATTCCTCAACCAGCAATGTTCAAGGAGATATGATTGGGCGATGCATTCGCAACTCCGCACGAGCAGCGCGTCGAGTCGCGTGCCGAGGGCATTGCGCCGTCACCGGATTGCCGCGGCCCGGCGGTCGGTCAGGGCTGGCCGTCTGTCCGCAGCAGCCATCGGAACACGAACATCGCCGCCAGCGCTCCGCCGAACTGGGCAATGATGAAGACCGGCGACGACGATGGGGCAATGCCTGCGAAGGTATCCGACAGGCTGCGGGCGACGGTCACGGCCGGGTTGGCGAACGAGGTCGAGGCGGTGAACCAATACGCCGCCGTGATATAGAGCCCGACCGAGGTCGCGGTAAAGGCCGGCTTGAAGCGCACCGTCGCCAGGATGGTTGCGAGCAGACCGAAGGTGGCGACGAACTCGGAAAACGCCTGGGCCGGTCCGGCCCGCAGCTTGCTCGACAGTTGCAGAACGGGAAGCTCGAACATCAGGTGCGCCGCCCAGACGCCGAAAATGGCGCCGCAAATCTGCGCAGCAACATAGGCGAGCGCGGTCCCGGCCGGCAGTTCGCGCTTCAGGGCGAACACCATGGTGACGGCCGGATTGAAATGAGCGCCCGACAGCGGGCCGAAAATCGTGATCAGTACGACAAGGCCGGCGCCGGTCGCCAGCGTATTGCCCAGCAGCGCGATGGCGACATTGCCGTCGGCAAGGCGTTCCCCCATGACGCCGGAGCCGATGACGATCGCGAGCAGCAGGGCAGTCCCCAGCGCCTCCGCGACAAGGCGGCGCGGAAGAGACGTGGCGGGCGGCGTGATCGCCGCGACGTCGGCCTGTCGGGTCAAGCTATGACGCTTCCGGAAGCTGGCGGCCGATCTCGTCGAGGCGCCTCTGCAAGGTCAGCCGGTCCAGCGATTTCATCGGCAGGTTCATGAAGATGGAAATCCGATTGGACAGCATACGGTAGGCGTCGGCAAAGGCGAAGCGACGCTCGGCCTCCGTACCCTCGACCGCCGCGGGATCCGGCAATCCCCAATGAGCGCTCATCGGCTGGCCCGGCCACACCGGGCAAACCTCGTTCGCCGCGTTGTCACAGACCGTGAACACGAAATCCAGGGCGGGCGCGCCGGGTTTGGCGAACTCGTCCCACGGCTTGGACCAAAGGTTGTCGGTGGGATGGTTGAGCGACTTCAGGAGATCGAGAGCGTAAGGATGCACCTCCCCCTTCGGATGGCTACCGGCGCTGAACGCCCGGAATCGGCTCAATCCCATGCGGTTCATGATCGCTTCGGCCAGGATCGAGCGGGCCGAATTGCCGGTGCACAGGAACAGAACATTGTAGATCGATTTGTCGTCCATGGGCGTGCCCCTTCAGCAGCAGGCGGTTTCGACAGGTTTGGATGTGGCCGCCGGTACGGACGCGCAGCAGGCCGATTTCGGTACGGCGTCGCCGGCGATGTCATCGCCATAGACCGGGCTTTCACCGGTGGTCAGGAAGGTCTCCCAGGCGATGCCCTCGGGATCGCGGATCCAGGTCTTCTCCGACTTCGCGTAGCAGCAGGTGGTCTCGCCCTGATCGAGTAGCGGCCCGCCCGCCTGGCTCAGACGGCCATAGACCTCGCCCAACTCGTCGGCGTCCTCCACCTGGATGCCCAGATGGTCGATGCCCTTGGTGTCGCCCCGCGTGGTGATCGCGAAATTCACCCGCGGATCGTCCAGCATCCACTTGGCATAGTCGGGCTTCACGACCGTCGGTTCGGCGGCGAACAGGCTCGAATAGAACCGGATCGACTGGTCGAGATCGGTGACGGCGACGTTCACGTGAAAGCGCTTCATTGGATCACTCCATTGTTCGAGGGTCCGCAGCAATCCGCGGGCTCGGCCGGCGCGCAGCATCCCGCCAGCACGCTGTCCAGCAGCGGCGCGCAGATTTCCGGCCTGCCCTGGCAGCAGTCCTCCACCAGGAAGCCCAGCAGGGCGCGCATGGCGGTGACGTCGACCGCGTAGACGATCGACCGGCTGTGACGGGTCGATCCCACCAGCCCCGCGTTGGCGAGGACGGACATATGCGTCGACAGGGTACTCGCCGGAAGGTCCAGCTCGCGGGCAATATCACCTGCCGCCATGCCTTCCGGACCTTGCCGGACGAGCAACCTGAACACACGCAGCCGGCTGTCCTGCGCCAGCGCCGAAAGAGCCTGAATTGCCGATTCCATTTCCATATTTCTATAATTGCCGAAATTACGGATGGATGTCAATGGGCGCGGTTCAGGCCCCCGCCGCATCCTCGCCTATGGAGATGCCGCCGCTCTCGTCCCAGGTGAACCGCCAGGTTTTGCTCTTGCGCACATTGGCGACCATTGCCGGCCGGAAGCAGGCGATGCAGGTCCCCTTGCGGCGCCGCACGCTGGGATAGACGACGCCCGCCGAGCCGTCGTCGAGCAGGGCTTCGGCCAGCGTCTGCGACGCGACATACGAATCCGGCGCCAGACAATCGCTGAACCCGTCGTCGCCGCGCAGGTCGTGGAATGTGCCGCCGAAATCCGCCATGTAGTCGTCATAGGTAACAGTCTCGCGCCAGCCGCCGATCTCGGCCAGTTCCACACCCTTGTGAAACGCGATCTCGGCCTGGGCGGTCGCCAGGTCAACCGCGGCGTACCACGCACCGCGCTCGGGCCCGTTGAACCGGCTGCCCAGCGGATGGGCATGGCAGAACGCCGCGTTGACGATCCGGTAGTACGGCACGCCGAACACCAGTTCGCGGATGCCGATGCCTGGAAGGCGGTCGCGCTCGGCCAATAACCGGTCGTTGGTCGCATGGTCGAGGTCGAAAATGTCCTGGAGATGCGCGTTGTCGTCGGCGATCCGCGTCAGCACGCTGTCGCCGCCGTCGCTGTAGCGGGACGGGATCAGCCGGTGGGTGTCGTTCTGCCGGATGGCGTTCGCCGCGGGCAGCCTCACGCGCCGCCGCGCCTCGCATCGAGCAGCCGCCGCACTGTCTGCAGCGCGGGCACGCCGCCCCGGCACATGAAGTCCAGCGGCGGCTTGCCGCCGAAGATGCGGTTGCTGTTGGGCAGGCTCACCCACGCATCGGCCAGGCTTTCCGAATAGAGGATATTCAGCGCCTTGAATATCCCCACCAGGTAGGAGATGCGGGTCAGCCTGTCCGCATCCAGCACGCGGCGGCCCGCCTTCTTCATCTCGTAGTACGGCCCGTTCGACATGCCGCCGAGCAGCGCCCGCGCGTCCTCGTCGCGCACCGACCAGCGATCCATGATGTTGAAGAACGCCTTGACTGCCGACGGGCTCAGCCGCTCCCGCTCGGTGCGCGCCGTCAGGTCGACGAAGGGCGACGGTTCATGGCGGCTGGCGGGGTATTGGCTTGGTAGCATAAAACCTCCTGTTCCATAGTATATATACTCCTGTTCAGGATAGTTCAAGAATGCCATCGCCAGGCCGCACGCGCTGTGCGCCGGGATGCACCGCACGGGAATCCACCCCGCCACATTGCCTCTAGCCGCGTCTGGGCTATCTCCGATAAAATCAGTACCAGTCAGGATGCCCGGTTCGCCAATAATGCCGGGTATTTCTTCATGTGCCGGAAGCCGCCATGTCAGCCAAGATGAAGACCAGCGCCCGTGCGCCCAAGCCCGCTTCGCGGGACGCCCTGCCCCAGGACTGGAACCTGGACGGCATCGTCGCCGGCCTGCGTGAATCCCGCGAGATCAGGAACAATATCCGGTTCCGCGGCCGGATCAGCGAGCTGCCGGACCGCGAGAGCATTTCGCGGATCATGCAGCTGGTTTCCGGCGCCCTGTTCCCGACCCATTACGGCCGCGCCGACCTGACCAGCGACAGCATCGACTATTTCGTCGGCAGCACCCTCAACGGCGCGTTCACGTTGCTCGCCGAACAGGTGCGCCGCGGCCTGATGTTCTCGACCGACCACGACAACGACAGCGACGAGGACATCCGCCAGCGCGCCGCCCGCATCGTGCGCGAGTTCGGCGACTTGCTGCCCGCCATCCGCGACATGCTGGTCAGCGACCTGCACGCCGCCTACCGTGGCGACCCGTCGGCCACCAGCCTGTCGGAGATCCTGGTCTGCTATCCGGGTATGGCCGCGGTCATCCACTACCGCGTCGCCCACGCGCTCTACCGGCTCGGCGCCACCCTGCCCGCACGGCTGATCTCCGAGATCGCCCACTCCGCGACCGGCATCGACATCCATCCGGCGGCCGAGATCGGCGAGAGCTTCTTCATCGACCACGGCACGGGCGTCGTCGTCGGCCAGACCGCCATCATCGGCGACCGGGTTCGGCTCTACCAGGCGGTCACCCTGGGCGCCAAGAGCTTCCCCGCCGACGAGAACGGCGCACTGATCAAGGGCATCCCACGCCATCCCATCGTCGAGGACGACGTGGTGATCTATTCCGGCGCCACCATCCTGGGCCGCATCACCATCGGCGCGGGCTCGGTCATCGGCGGCAACGTCTGGCTGACCCAGAGCGTACCGCCGGGCAGCAACGTCACCCAGGCGCAGATGCACAACGACTGCGCCGTGCTTCATGACGTCTGCGCCCGCAGGGACGACGCGAAGCAGGACTGATATCCTCGCCCTCCGATTTCATGGAGGACACGCATGCTGAACATTCCCTGGCAGGGCTGGGCGCTGATGTCGGCGGGTTTCGCCGCGCTGACGGCGATCTTCGGCAAGATCGGCGTCGAGAACGTCAACGCCGACTTCGCCACCTTCATCCGCACCATCGTCATTATCGCCAGCCTGGCGTTGATGCTGTGGGCGACAGGTCAGTACCAGCCGCTGGGCAGCATCTCGGGCAGGAGCTACGGATTCCTCGCGCTGTCGGGCCTGGCGACCGGCGGCTCTTGGCTGTGCTACTACCGGGCGCTGCAGGCCGGCACGGCTTCGCAGGTCGCACCGCTCGACAAGCTGAGCGTCGTGATCGTCGCCGTCGCCGGTGTCCTGTTCCTCGGCGAGCATCTTACCGGCTGGAACTGGCTGGGCGTCGCGATGATCGCCACCGGCGCGGCGCTCGTGGCGGTGAAATGACCCGGTACTTTTCCGTCGCGGTACCGAGCCCGAGACACTAGCTTCTGTTGCGAAATCAACGTCCGGAGACACGCATGTTCACCATTGCCCGCATCGCCGCCGTGACCGCCTGCATCGCTCTCGCCCCGGGCCTTGCGCACGCCCACGAACACATCGTCAAGGCAGGCTCGCTGGAGATCATCCATCCGTGGTCGCGCGCCACGCCTGGCGGCGCCAAGGTTGCCGCAGGCTATGTGACCGTGGAAAACAAGGGCGCGGCGCCGGACAGGCTCATCTCGGCCTCAGCGGAGATTTCCGACAAGGCCGACATCCACGAAGTGGGCATGAAGGATGGCGTCATGAGCATGAAGCGTGTCGACGGCATCGCCGTTCCGGCGGGCGGTTCGCTGACGCTGAAGCCCGGCTCGTATCACGTCATGTTCACGGGCCTGAAGCGGCCGCTGAAGGAAGGCGAAACCTTCCCCGGCTCACTGACCTTCGAGAAGGCAGGCAAGATCGCCGTGGAATACACCGTCGAGGGGATGGGCGCCGCTGCCCCATCCATGCCGGGCACCGCAGATCCCGCCGCCCCGATGGATCACGGCGGCATGGAGCACATGCATCACTGAACGCTTCAGCGTTGCAGCAATTGCCTGAGTTACGGAATCCGCGGTAGCGCCGCGCGCGGGTCGTCCGGGTGCCATTGGAGGCTGGGCGTGGTCCGCCGGTGGTAGTCGACCAGCTTGCAGAGCATCCAGGCGATCAGCCAGACGGTCAAAACACCCAGCGCCCAGACGCCGAGGATCATCGCCTCGCCCACGCCCGCCAGCGTCCGGCCGAGCCATGACAGGCTCTCGACCATCTGGGGTTCGGCCACCAGCAGGTCCGCGTTGGCGGACATCCAGTCGCCGGAGACGTCCACCAGCGCCCAGGACAGCCATACGGCGCCACTCCACGGCGCGAGTACCAGCAGCGCCATGATCCAGATGAATATCTTCATTTCAGCACCTGCCAC
Source organism: Candidatus Kuenenia stuttgartensis (assembly GCA_943329845.2). Taxonomy (GTDB): domain Bacteria; phylum Pseudomonadota; class Alphaproteobacteria; order SMXS01; family SMXS01; genus RI-34. The sequence goes on from CALQFM020000002.1 coordinate 98,299, forward strand.
GACGTGGTGATGGAACCGTCCTCGGCTTTCAGCCGGCTCAGCTTATCCAGATGATCCTGCAGCAGCTTCACGTTGCGCAGGTTGGCGCGAAAGAACACGTCGCCCACCCAGCCAATCAGGGGCACCATGCTGATCGCCGTATCGATACCGACATTGGCGGCCATCTTCACCATCAAGGATTTGGGCGCGCCGAGCTGGTGGGCTTCCCAGACCAGATAGGCGGACATTCCGGTGGCAACCAGCGGGCCTATGCCGGGAATGATGTCGAGCAGCGCGTCGGCGCCGAAGCGGATATTGGTGCCCGGCACCGTAAACGCGTTGTCCATCAGCCGCGCCACCGCATCGAGCCTCGCACGCGCACTCTCATGCGGGTTCGCGGATTTCTCATAGGTCTGGTAATTGGCGGATCCGGCGTAAGCCATGGGGCGACTCCCAGAATTCAGGCGCATCTGCGCCCGTCAGGTGGAAGAGTCCGACATCGCGGTTCTAGGAACCGCCAGAGGGGCCCGGACCCAGTACCGTCATAAATGGCGATTGGCGCGGCGGATTCAAGACCCGACCCTGTCATCCGCTCGGACATGCGGCTATACAGTCCGTCGTTCCTGGGAGAGCCGGATGAAGCAGGTCGACGTCATCGTCATCGGCGCCGGGGCCGCCGGCATGATGTGCGCGGCCGAGGCCGGCAAGCGCGGCCGGTCGGTGCTGGTCGTCGAGCACGCCCTCGCGCCTGGCGAGAAGATCCGCATCTCCGGCGGCGGTCGCTGCAACTTCACCAACCTGAACGCCGGCCCGGCCAACTACATCTCGGACAATCCCGGCTTCTGCATCTCGGCGCTGCGCCGCTACACCCAGCGCGACTTCATCGCCCTGGTCGACCGGCACGGCATCGCCTGGCACGAGAAGACCCTGGGACAGCTGTTCTGCGACGGTTCGTCCCAGCAGATCATCGACCTGCTGGTGAAGGAGATGAAGCGCCACGGCGCCGAGCTGCGCCTCGGCACCGCCGTCTCGGGCGTGGAAAAGAACGCTGAAGGATTTAGCGTCGCGCTGCCGGGTGGCGCCGTGCGCTGCCGCTCCGTCGTCATGGCCAGCGGCGGACTGTCGATCCCGAAGATGGGCGCGACCGGCTTGGCCTATGACACTGCCCGGCAGTTCGGCCTGGGCATCGTTCCGACACGACCGGCATTGGTGCCGCTCACTTTCGACCCGGCGACCCTCGAGCGGCTGAAGCCGCTGGCCGGCGTGGTCGTCGACGCCGCCTCGGTCCGCTGCGGCAAGACCCGCTTCGACGAGGCCATGCTGTTCACCCACCGGGGCCTCAGCGGCCCGGCGATCCTGCAGATATCGTCCTACTGGAAGCGCGGCGACGAGATCGCCGTCAGCCTGCTGCCCGGCACCGATGTGTTCGCCGAACTCCGCGCCGCACGCGCCGCCAACGGCCGCCAGGCGCCCCACACGGCGCTTTCCACGTTGCTGCCCAAGCGCCTCGCCCAGGCCATCACCGACCGCGAGGGCGTGGCGGGCAACATCGCCGACCTGTCCGACAAGCGGCTGCGCCAGCTCGAGGCCGCGATCAACGACTGGCGCATCGTCCCCGCCGGCACCGAGGGCTACCGCACCGCCGAGGTCACGGCCGGCGGCGTGGACACGAAGGATCTGGACTCGAAAACCATGCAGGCCCGCGCCGTCCCCGGCCTGTTCTTCATCGGCGAGGCCGTGGACGTCACCGGCTGGCTCGGGGGCTACAATTTCCAGTGGGCCTGGTCGTCGGGATGGAGCACCGGACAGGTTGCGTGATTCACCGGCAGGTTCTAGTCGGCAAAGGTGTAGGTGATATTGCCGGCGGTTTCCTTGATTATTTTTTTGTTCCAGAGCTGATTTACAATATTAGAGAAATCACCGTCGGATAATTTCTTTCCAGACCAGGAGCTGATCGTCGAACGGAGCGCTTTCAATTTTCCGGGACGAGAACCCTTCATATTTTTCAGCTTATCGACGATAATATCAATATTTATATCCAGCTTTTTCTTGCTCTCCGTCACATCCGGCTTGGCCTTGCTCACCGTCACAAGCCGTGGAATATCTTCAAGTCGCTCGAATCTCTTACATTCCGCCAAATTCTTCTGGTTCAAATGGGTTATCAGCGGATCATAACCTTTATCTTTTGAAATTATATGAAAACAAACGTCCTTTATGGCGCTCGATATATTCCCTATATAGTACGCTATGTGGAAATCTACAGCATTATCCCTAATCTCATTTACTTCAATATACTGGGCCCTTTCACCCATTTCTTGCATTGAGAGCACAATATTTTTCTTAAGGCTTTTCTGGTTGGCTCCAATGAATAACCTGACCTCGTACGTGCCGCCCTTCAGCGGGCTCAAATCGGCCGGCTGCACATTTTCGTAATCGATTAAGACAAAGTTCGTTTTCACTAAAGCCCCCAGCAAGCTTGACAGTTTTATCATGAAGCCCGTCCGCGCTAACAGCAAGTTGAGCAATGCCTGACGTCCGCCGCCTTTCCCCTCCGCCCATATGAGAGTAGGCTAATCGCCTGAGTGCATTGGGAGGTGCGCCGATGGACCTATACCGCCAGGTCATCGATCTGATCGTCACCGCGCCCGATCGCAAGCCGGCCGGCGGCTTGCCGCGCCTGCTCGACTCCCTGTTCGCCGAACTCGCCGCCGACCCGCTGCCCCGTCCGGTCGACGACACCGAGGGCATGATCTGGAGCGCCTGGACGTCCCATCCCCATCCCGACGCCGCCGACGCCATGGGCCGGGCACTGCGGATGATGCAGGCCCATTCGTGGGAGGTGGCCGAGCGCGAGCTCGACCGGCTGATCGCCGGCTTCCCGCTCTGGGCCGAGGCCTGGAACAAGCGCGCCACCGTGCTGTTCCTGATGGACCGGGACGACGAGAGCGTCGCCGACATCATCCAGACCCTGAAGCTGGAGCCGCGCCATTTCGGCGCCCTGTCCGGCTATGGCCAGATTTGCCTGCGCCGCGGCGACGAGGCCGGCGCGCTGGTGGCGTTCGAAGAGGCGCTGCGCATCCACCCGCACCTCGACAGCGTCCGCGACGCCGTCGTCGCGCTCAGCAAGCGGCTCGGCGGCACGCTGAACTGACCGGCTTATGCCGCGTCGTGGAAGATCACCCCCAGCGTGAACCGGTGGCCCGAGCGCAACCGGCTGACGCCGTGGCGCATGACCGCCCGGTAGACGCCGCGCGCACCCTGCGCCGGATGCTGGCTGACCGCGAAGATCACCGCATCGCCCTGCGCCAGCGGCACAACGTCCACGCGTGACTGCATGCGCGGCCGCTGCTCGGTCAGCACGAACTCGCCGCCGATGAAGTCGTCGCCCGGCCGCGAGAGCAGGAACGCCGCCTGCAGCGGAAACACGTGCTCGCCATACAGATCCTGGTGCAGATGGTTGAAGTCGCCTTCGCCGTAGCGCAGCAGCAGGGGCGTCGGCCGTTGCTGCCCGGCCTCGTGACAGCGATCCAGGAACGCCGCGTGATCGGCGGGAAAGCGCGTGCCCGTGCGCAGCGCCGCCGCCCAGTCGTTGGCGATCCGGGCCAGCGGCGGATAAAGCGCCGTCCTCAACGCTGAAACCATGTCCGGCAGCGGATAGGCGAAATATTTGTAGTCGCCGCGCCCGTAGCCGTGGCGCTGCATGATCACCTGCTTGCGGAATCCACCATCATCGCCGTAGAGCGCCGATAGCGCCGCGCATTCCGACGGCGTCAGCAGCGGCACGGTTGTCCAGCCCTGCCCATCCAGGTCGGCGCGGATGCGAGGCCAGTCCAGTGCGGCGATACGGTCGGTGATATCCACAACCAATTACCTTGTCATCCCGGCGAAAGCCGGGACCCAGACAGTGAAAGGACGCGGCCCTACGATCACTGGGTCCCGGCTTTCGCCGGGATGACAACGAGAGTTTGGGCACGCACGCCATATAACGACAGGGCCAGCGCGCTGCCACCTCGTCGCTTACTTCCAAATCTCTATAAATCCGGCTGATCAGAGGGACCGGGACTTTCCTGGGAATAATACGCGATCCACCGGTGCAGCCGCTGGTTCCCCAGCTCGTTCCTGCCGAAGATCACGTCCGGGATCGCGCCCGACGCCAGGCCTTCCTGCACGCCGTCGACGGTCCTGTAGTCCTCGTCCTTGACCACGTCGTGGAGCATCTTGGTGCGCATCCCCAACATGGCTTTCTCCTCCTCGGTCTCCGGCGCCTTCGCCGCGAGGAATACCTGGGTCGTCACCGACCGGTCGTGCCGGTCGCCCGGGAATAGCTGCGACACCACGCCACCCTCACCATGGCGTACCGCGAACGACACATGCGGGAACAGGGTCCGGATCACCGTCAGCCCGTCGTTCAGCTTGCGCTCGGCCACAGGCTTGCCGGTCGCCGGCAGGATGTCGTGGTGGGCGAAGCCGATCCGCTGGTGCGGCCCGAACGCGTCGTAGGTCAACACGTTGGATTGCGAGAACACCCCGATTGTCTTCGGGTGCAGCGAGGCGATGTGATAGCCGTCCACATATCCATCGTGCGCCAGCTTCCAGTTGGCGGTCTCGAGCTGCTGGGAGGCGACCACCTCCCAGGTGTGCATCTCCAGCTTCTCCAGCTCCGCGCGGAAGCCGCCCAGCCAGGCGTCGACATCGATCGCCGCGCCCGGCGTGAGGCTGACCAGGATCAACCCGGCCACCTCGGCGCACGGAAGCTCGGTCAGCCCCTCGCCGTCCACGTCGAAATCGCCGAACTTCTCGGGATCGGCCACCTTCACCAGCGCGCCGCGGTCGTCGTAGCTCCAGGCATGGTACGGACACACCATGCGCACGCATTTGCCGGCGCCTTCCTCCATCACCCGCGCGCCCCGGTGGCGGCATACGTTCATGAACGCCCGCACTACGCCGTCGCGGCCCCGGATCATCACCACCGGCACGCCCACCACCTTCATGGCCTTGTAGGGGCCCGGCTGGCGCAGCTCGGCGGTGAAGGCGAGCAGCAGCGGCAGCCGCTTGAAAATGCGCTCCACCTCCAGCGCCCACAGCGCCGTATCCAGATAGTAGGATGCGGGCATGCGCATCACGCCCGGCGCGGAATCCGTGGTGCCGTCCCGCGCGTGTTCGGCGAGGCGGTCGGCGATGTCGTTGTAGTCTTCGAAGCGGTCCATGGCACCCTGTTACCGATAGGTACGCCGAGTACCTTTTATAACGAGTCGAAACCGAACGGGCTACGGGCCAAGGTGCTCGACTAGAGCTTCACCACGACCTTGCCCAGCATCTCGCCCTTCGCCAGGCGGTCGATAGCCTGTGGGACCTGGTCGAAGCTGTACACCTTGTCCAACGGAACGCCGATCTTGCCGGCCTCGGCGAGCCGGACCAGTTCGGCGTGATGGGCGCGGGTTTCCTCGGTGGTCCGGGCGCCGGCGAATCCGCCGACGACCGAATATGACTTCAGCACCACATGGAGTGGATCGACCTTCGCCCACGTGCCGCTGCCATAGCCGATCAGCACGATGCGGCCATGCTGGGCGATGCACTTGGTCGCGGCCTCGTAGGCACTGCCTCCCACCGGGTCATAGACCAGATTGGCGCCCTTGTTGTTCGTGATCTCGCGCACCGCCTTGTGGATCGGCTGCTCGGAATAGTTCACCACATGATCGGCGCCGAGCCGCTTGCAGAACGCGGCCTTCTCGGCGCTGCTGGCGGTGGCGATCACCGTCGCGCCATAGGCCTTGCCGAGCATGATCGCCGCCGAGCCCGACGAGCCGGCGCCGCCCAGTACCAGCAGGGTCTCGCCCGCCTGCAGCTGACCGCGCTGGATCAGGCCCACATAGCCGGTGTGGTACGGCACGAAGAAGCCGGCAGCTTCCTCGTCGCTGAAATTCTTCGGGATGGTCATCGCCGAGTTCGACGACGCAAGCGTGTAGTCGGCGAAGCCGCCCGCACCTGACGCGAACTGGGTCGAGGTCATCACCTTCACGCCGACCTTCACGTCGGCGTCCGGCCCGGCGGCCGTGACCACGCCGACCACTTCCTGGCCCGGCGTCACCGGCGGCGCCGACACTGCCGGATAGTTGCCGCGGATCATCAGCACGTCGGGCAGGCCCACGCCCGCCGCCGACACCTTCACCTGGATCTGATTGCCCTTCGGTTCGGGAACCGGTACCTCGACGAGCTTGAGCACATCGACCGCTTCCCCGAAACTCTCCGCCCGCCACGCCCGCATACGTCTTCCTTCACTGTTCTTGTGATCGCGGACCTTGCCCGCCGAGTCGGCGCGCAGGTTATGACGACGCGAGCGGAAGGGGCAAGCGGGGATGCCTACCAGGTGATGGTGGTACCGCTATAGGCGGCCAGTTTCCGGTCATGCGTGACAAGGCGCATGGGTTCAGCCAGCGCTTGAGCGGCAAGCAACCGGTCGAACGGATCGCCGTGCAGCATGGGCAATTCCTCCACCGTCGCGGCATGCTCCGCGGATACGTCGAGGACGCTGAAGCCGGCGTCCGCGAAATGCCGGGTCGCCTCCCGGCCCGAGAAGGGCGGTGCACCTCTTTTGCCGAGGCGATGCTTGATCGATATTTCGAGAACGCTGATCGCGGATACATACAGGCTGTTTCCAGGATCGGTGAGCAGCGGGACGACTTCACGGCCAATGCGCCCCGGATCGGTGAGAGCCCAGATAGCCACATGCGTATCGAGAAGAAGCCTCACTCGAGATCACCTTCCTCATCGTCAAGGAACATCGCGGCGATTTCTTCATCGGTCGAGTTGAAGTCCTCCAGCGACATGGAAGGATATTTGCCCGCGAGCAACCCAAGGCGCTTGCTGGTATCAACTGGCGGGCTGATAGGGACCAGCCGCGCCGCCGGCTTGCCGTTGCGCGCGATAATGATTTCAGACTCGGCGCCGCTCTCGACGGCTTCCACCAGCCGCGACAGGTTCGTCTTCGCCTCGAGCATGTTCACGGTCGCCATACCAGTCTCCTTGGCTAAGCCTGGCTAATATAAATTTCCGTCCGCCACTAGGCAAGGCCGCCGAACCCGCCACCCCTTCCCAAAGGCCACGACCGGCGGCATACTCCGGCGCGGGGGCGCCCCAATCGCGGGTTGCACATGAAGAATATCGCTGTTTTCTGCGACGGCACCTGGCAGAGCCTGGGCCAGCCCAATCCCACCAACGTCTCGCGTCTCGCCCGCTGCGTCGCGCCCGAGAGCCCGGCCACTGCGGCCGACCCGGCCATGCCGCAGGTCGTGTTCTACGATGACGGCGTCGGCGTCGGCCAGGGTGTGCTCGACGACGTGGTCAAGGTCGTCGGCGGCGGGCTGGGCGAGGGCCTCGACGCCAAGATCGCACAGGCCTACCAGTTCCTGTGCCTCAACTACGCGCCGGGCGACCGCATCTTCATCTTCGGCTTCTCGCGCGGCGCCTACACCGCCCGCAGCCTCGCCGGCCTGCTGCGTAAATGCTGGATCCTGCGGCGCGACCGGATCGGCGAGCTGGGCAACGCCATCGCCCTCTACCGCAACCGCAAGGTCGGCGTGAACGACCAGGCCACGCTCGATTTCAAGAAGACCAACAGCCAGTCCGTGGCAGCCGCCGCCAATGTCACCGGCGCGCCCGACACGAGGGGCAGCGTGCGCTATGTGGGCGTGTGGGACACGGTGGGCTCGCTGGGCGTGCCCCAGGTGCTGCCTTTCGCCAACCAGGTGAACGACAAGTACCGCTTCCACGACACCGAGTTGTCCAGCTTCGTCGAGCGGGCGCGCCACGCCGTGTCGATCGACGAGCGCCGCAACACCTTCCAGCCCACCCTGTGGACCAACATGGACAAGCTGAACGCCGACAGCGGCGGCGCCAAGCTTCCCCCGGAACAGCAGCCCTATCAGCAGAACTGGTTCCCCGGCACCCATGGCAGTGTGGGCGGCGGCGACAGCGACAAGGGCCTGTCGCTCGGCCCGCTGTGCTGGATCGCCGAAGGCGCGGCGCAGGCCGGGCTGGTCTGGGACCAGGCGATGCTGGCGAGCTACGCCAAAGGCGCCAATCCGGCGGGAACCTTCGCCATGCAGGATTCGTCGCTTCGCGATTTCTTTGTCGGCGCCGGCCTTGCCGACCGCCCGCCGCCGGCCACCTTCCGCGACATCTCCGAATACGCCCGCACCCGCTGGCGCGCGGTGAAGACCTACCGGCCGAAGCCGCTGAGCCCGTTCAAGGACCAGTTCTAGGTCGCACGCCGCCCAGGCCCCACCAGGTTGCCAGCGCGTCTAGTCCGGATGCAAGCAGGGGCAGCGTCGTGACTGCCGCCGGCTGGTCGAACTGGCAGACCCGCTTGACCGCCTGCAATGTCTCTGTGCCCAGCGCCCCCAGGTGCGCGTCTGCCCGCGCCAACGCCTTCCGCGCGCCGCTGCGCCGCCGGTCGTCTGCCTCGAGCGTTTCCTGCGCCGCGCTGCCCGGCCGGTCGCCGCGCGGGCGTCCGATGTCGACGGCCCGCGCGAACGGCCTGCCATAAGCCGCCCAGGCCAACTCCTGGTAGCGCTCGCCCGCATCGAACCGGCGCCGGCCGATCAGGCCGCGCGCCAGCAGTACGGCGAGTTGCGACCGCGACAGTGCCGGGTCGATGTCGGCGACCACCCGTCCCTCCTCGATCAGCAGGACCGAGGCACCCACAGCCTCGGCGCGCCGCAGCTGGGTCTGGATGGTGCCGTGATCGGCGGTGGGCAGGCGTCCCGCCACCGTCGTCTGGCGCCGTTTCGCGTTCGGGTCGCGGGGTCGGCCGCGTCTCGCCATTCGGTTCTCCCATGATCGAAAGCTTTCAGGCAGCCCTGCGCCGGCGGTCCGCCGCCATGCGGACGACCTCGTCGGCGGTCACGCCCCAGTCGTCACCGACCCGGAACAGCGTCCGCGCCGTATAGGGCCGCGGCACCATGTGCGGCCGGCGGATGGTCGCCTCGGCGCAGACCGGCGCGTGGTATCGCCGCAGGTCGTCCACCGCCGCCTGCAGTTCGGGCGCCGCCACCCGCGGCGCGGTTTCGGTCCGTCGCCTGAGGCCGACGGCCAGGAACTCGATGCCGTATTGCCGGCAGATCAGGCCGGTGACCCGCGGCGTCAGGCCCATGGCACGCCCCGCCTGCCCCTGCGTCCGGCCGGAACCCGCCATCTGCATCAGCCGCCCGGCCAGGTAGCGGCGGCATTCGGGGCTCATGTTGCGTTTTGCCGTCATGGGCGCGCCTCAGGCCATCACGCCGAGGCCGCGCAGCATGGCGACCAGCCCGTCCATGTCGCGTACGGTCTTGTGGTTATGGCCCAGCCTGCGCAGGCCGTCGGACCAGCCCGCCTGCGCCAGCGACAGCCGGCCGCCGCCTGTCTTCAGTTCGATCCAGCCGGTCAGCCCGCCTGGCGCGGCGACGATCAGGTCGGGAACGCCGCCGCGCATGCCGAGGCGGCGAAACCGCGCGATGGCCGCCTGCCGCTCCCGCTCGCCGCCCGCCAGCGCCAGACCGTCCGCCGGATGCAGCCAAGTGAGCCGTTCCTGCCGTTCCAGGAAGGTCAACAGGTCGACCGCCTCCCGGTGCAGCCGGGTTTCGCGCGTCTCGTGTGTATCGGGCATGGAGCATCCTTCTGCAAAAAGGCGCCGGGGCCGGACCTGGGGAGTGGGTAGGGCCGGCCCCGGCGGCACGGCGGCAGGGCCAACCGGCCCACGCTGCGCGGGTGATCGCGCAGCGCTTCCTGGACGGCCCGCCGCGCCGTGTCAGCCAATAATATAACTTTCAATTACCCTTCCCATCGTGTAATTGGATTATCCAGCCATTACCGTCGGTTATGCGGATGCGGAAATGACCAGAACCGTCCTCGACCAGCTTTCCGGATTCGCCGAACGGCTTCGCCTGGTGCGCGAAGCCTGCGGCTACGCCTCGCGCCGCGGCTTTGCCCAGGCCCTCGGCATCGAGGAGGCCGCCTACCGGAAATACGAGCGCGGCGAAAGCTATCCGCAGCCGGAAACCCTGGGGCGCATCCGCCAGCTCACCGGCGCCACCGTCGACTATCTGTATTTCGGCGACGAGGCCGGGCTGCCCGTCCGGCTCCACAGGAACATAACGGAAATAACGGGTTAGAGGGACGTCGCGCGCCGCTCGGGCAACAGCAGCCGCCCGCACAGATAGTCCATCACCGGCTTGTGCATCTCCCACGGAACGTCCGTCAGCACCGCCTCGCCCGCGAAGCGCGCGGCGTCGTCCAGCACGGCGCCGGCGTCCAGGTCGTACCAGGTGGCCACCGCCCTGCCCAGATGCCGGATCGCCAGCAGCCGGGAAGCCCGCCGCGCCAGGATCGTCTGCTCGATCAAACCGACTCTCCCTATGAACAAAACAGGAACTTGCCTTATAGCCGCCTAGGCAAGCCGTGGCAATGAATATAACTTTTGATTACTATTGATATAGGAGTATATCCGGATGCTGCCTTCCCGCGTACCGCTGGAGGAGCACGACCATGGATGATCTCGACGCCACCCGGTCAGCCGTTTCCCGGCTGCGCCATGATGCCGGCGGCAGCGACCCCTGGACCGAGTCCGGCGGCGCGTCCCGCTGCCGGGGCGGTTTCGCGTGGCGCGACGCCCACGGCAACCAGTTCGACATCACGATCAGCATGATCCGCCCCGCGCCGAGCACGCCTGCCGAGCATGCGGCGGCAAGCCGCCGCGCTGCCTGGCAGACGGTCATGCTGGGGGATGAGTCCGCGTGCACGGCCGATCCCGAAGCCTGGCGCTTCGCGGTGTCCTGTCGAGAGGGGGAAGTAAGAAAAGGGGCGCCCGAGAGGGGGGGATTCCGGGCGCCCGACCGTTTCCGCGCGGAAATCGGCTAGTCTAGCCTGTCTTATTCATGAGGCGTTTGGCCCGGGCTCTGACAGCTTGGTTTGAGGTTTTGCGCTTTACGCGGGACGCAGCTTCTGGTGGCGCTGGGAGCGGCGCGATTTTGCAGGGTTTGGCGTGGTTGCGGGGACAGGTTCTGATC
>CALQFM020000003.1 GCA_943329845.2 Candidatus Kuenenia stuttgartensis
ATAAAAGACCAAAAACCCGAAGAACTCAGGGAGACGACAGATGGCACGTGTTGCGCTGGTTACCGGCGGCACCCGCGGTATTGGCGAAGCGGTTTCGATCGCGCTGAAGAACGCCGGCTACAAGGTCGCCGCGAACTACGCCGGCAACGATGAAGCCGCCGCGGAATTCAAGCAGCGGACCGGCATCTCGGTGTTCAAGTGGAACGTGGGCGATTTCGACGCCTGCGCCGAAGGCATCAAGGCCGTCGAGGCCGAGCTGGGCCCGATCGACGTGCTGGTGAACAATGCCGGCGTCACCCGCGACGCCATGCTGCACAAGATGTCTAAGCAGCAGTGGGACGATGTGCTCAACGTCGACCTGACCTCGGTGTTCAACATGTGCCGCCACCTGATCGACGGCATGCGCGAGCGCAATTTCGGCCGCATCATCAACATGACTTCGATCAACGGCCAGAAGGGCCAGATGGGCCAGACCAACTACTCCGCCGCCAAGGCCGGCATGATCGGGTTCACCAAGGCGCTGGCGCAGGAAACCGCCAAGAAGGGCATCACCGTCAACGTGATCGCGCCGGGCTACATCAACACCGAGATGGTCGCCGCCGTGCCGGAGAAGGTGCTGGAAGGCATCATCGCGACGATCCCGGTCGGCCGCCTCGGCGAGCCCGAGGACATCGCCCGCGGCGTGGTCTACCTGGCGGCAGACGACGCCGGCTTCATCACCGGCTCGACGCTCACCATCAACGGCGCCCAGTACATCGCCGGCTGATCTGGCTTTGATAGAACTCGGGAAAGGGCGGCTTCGGCCGCCCTTTCTATTTTCGCCGCCCGGCCACTCTCGAACCGTCTATCGACTGTCGCGGGTGCATCACTCGTTGAATCACGGCGACGGTGCCGCGCATTCTGTAGAAGACGATATGCTGCTTGGCGGGTTTGCTTCGTATGCCGGGTCGGAGTTCGCGGCGGTCCCTGCCCAGTAGCGGATTTTCAGCGATAGCGGCGAAGTGTTGGGAGAGGGACTGAAGATATCGATTTGCCTGATCGTGTCCCCAAGTTTCAGCAGTTTATTCGTAGATGTCTTGCAGATCGGCGGCTGCCGCCCGTGTAAGCCGATAAGATCGGCTCACCTGCCTTCCATCTTTCTGCGGGTTTGCTCGGCAATCTGCATCACGGTGAGATCGCTATAACAACCAGCGTCATCGTCCGCGATACCGAGGTCAATTTCGCGCCGCAGCGCCTCAATATCCTCCTCGTAGGGCTCCTCCCGCTCTCGCATCTCGGGGAGCGCGGTAGCGACGACATCAAGTGCGCCGGCAAACTCGCCGGACTGGATTTTGACGTCGATGTAGCCCTGCAGATCGCGGGGCAGCTTGCTGAGATCGTTCACGGGGCGTCTCCTGTGCGTCTCACCTTACCACAGTCCTCAGGCCTCAGAAATTGTCCTTCCGCCGCCGTGTCTCGGCAAACACGTCGACCAGCGGCGCGCCGACCATGCCGAGCGTACGCTGCAAATCCGGGCTGTCGGGGCGCAGGAACGGGTTGGTGGCGATCTCCTCGGCCAGGGTCGAGGGCACGGTGCGCTCGCCGCGGGCGCGCATGTCGTCGATCATCGACTTGCGGGCGGCCAGCGCGCCGTTGTCCGGCTCGACGGTGATGGCGAAGGCGGCGTTGGACTTGGTGTATTCGTGGGCGCAGTACACCTGGGTCGAGCCCGGCAGGGCGCGCAGCTTCGACAGCGACGTCCACATCTGCTGCGGCGTGCCCTCGAACAGCCGGCCGCAGCCCAGCGCGAACATGGTGTCGCCGCAGAACAGCGCGTCCGAGTCGCCGAACCAGTAGGCGATGTGGCCGCGCGTATGGCCCGGCACGTCGAACACTTTCGCGACGCTCTCGCCCAGCGCATAGCTCTCGCCGTCGCCTACTTCCACGTCGATGCCGGGGATGCGGTCCCGGTCGGCGCGCGGGCCGACGATGGTGCAGCCGGTCGCCTGCTTCAGCGCCATGTTGCCGCCGGTGTGATCGGTGTGGTGATGGGTGTTGAGGATGTGGGTCAGGGTCCAGCCCTTCTCCGCCAGCGCCTCCAGCACTTCCTCGTGGGTGGCCGGATCGACGACGGCCGTTTTCCCGGTCGCCACGTCGTGCGCCAGGTACACATAGTTGTCCGACAGGACGGGTATCTGATGTATTTCAAGCATGGGGCTAACATAGCTCCGGCATGGGGCATTTGGAAGGCGCGGCGGGCCACGTGTACCTCGACATCACCGAGCTTCAGGCGTTTTACACCAGTCCGCTGGGCCGCACGGCCCAGATGCTGATCCGCGCCCGGCTGGTCGAGGCATGGCCCGATCTCGGCGGCGGCGTCACTGTCGGCTTTGGCTACGCGGGTCCGCTGTTGCGCGGGCTGGAGGGAACACGGCCGCCGGTGCTGCTGATGCCGGCCGAGCAGGGCGTCGCCCGCTGGCCGCGCGGCCAGCCCAACCGGGCTGCGCTGGCCGACGGCGACTACCTGCCGCTGGCCGATGCGTCGGTGGACCGTCTGGTGGTGTGCCACGCGCTCGAGCACGCCGAGAATACACGAAAGCTGCTGCGTGAATTCTGGCGGGTGCTCAGCCCGGAAGGCCGGATCATGGTGGTCGTGCCCCACCGGCGCAGCCCGTGGTCGTTCACCGAGCGCACGCCGTTCGGCCATGGCCGTCCCTATTCGGTGGGCCAGGTGGGCCGCCTGCTGAGCGACAGCCTGTTCGAGCCCGCCGGCTGGCGCGGCGCCCTCCACGCGCCGCCGGGACCCTTGAGCCTGCTTCGCTGGGCCGAGCGTCCGGGTGCTCAGCTGTGGCCGACGCTGGCCGGCGTGCTGCTGGTCGAGGCGGTGAAGGTGGTCGAGGCGCGCATCGACGGCGGCAAGCTTCGGCCTTCGTTGGCTTATGCCAGAGCTTAAATCTTAAGAATTTCCGACAGCTGAGCCGGCCGCTCCAGCAGCCGCGTCACCCCCGCCGCTTCCAGCTCTTTCCGGCTGCCATAGCCCCACAGCACGCCGATGGGGGTGAGGCCGTGGGCGCGGGCGCCGATGGCGTCGTGCTCGCGGTCGCCGACCATCAGGGCTTTCGCCGGGTTCTCGCCGGTCTCGGACAGGGCGAAGCGGAGCAGGTCGGTCTTGCGCATGTTGGTGCCGTCCAGCTCCGAGCCGAAGATGCGGTCGAAATAGCCGGCCAGGTTGAAGTGGTCGAGGATGCGCTCGGCATAGACCCGCGCCTTGCTGGTCGCCACGTAGAGGCGCGGCCCGGCAACGCGCAGCGCCTTCAGCGCTTCCGGAACGCCGGGATAGACGCTGTTTTCGAACAGGCCGACGCGTCCATAGCGTTCGCGGTAATGCACCAGCATCCGCGCGCCGGCTTCCTCGCTGCCGGCGATCTTGCACAGGCTTTCCTGCATCGGAGGACCTATGCACCACGTCAGCTCGTCGGCATGCGACACCGGCAGGCCGAGCTTTTCCTGGGCGTGGCGGATGCAGCCGGTGATGCCGGGCTTGGGGTCGGTCAGGGTGCCGTCCAGGTCGATGAAGACGGCGTCGATGCTCATCGGTAGACCGGCGCGCCCGAGTCGTCGCGCTCGCCATTGAACGCCAGCAGGAACAGCGCCTGCTCGGCCATCAGGTTGGCGCGGCGGGTCGAATGCACCCGGCGCGACCGCTTGCCGCCCGCATCCACCGCGAGGAACCGCTCGATGGTGATGCCCAGGTCGTCGCACAGCTCGATGAAGTCGCGGATCGTGCACAGATGGATGTTGGGCGTGTTGTACCAGGGATATTCCAGTGTCTCGGTGTCCGGCATGCGGCCCTTGAACAGCAGCTGCATCCGCACCCGCCAATAGCCGAAATTCGGGAACGACACGATGGCGCGCTTGCCGATGCGCAGCATCTGCTCCAGCCCGGCGCGGGTGTCGCGCATGGCCTGCAGCGTCTGGCTCAGCACCGCGTAGTCGAACGCGCCGGTCGGATAGTCGACCAGGTCCCGGTCGGCGTCGCCCTGCACCACCGAAAGGCCGCGCGCCACGCAGGCGTTCACGCCCTCGCGTGTCAGCTCCATGCCGCGCGCGTCCACCCGCCGGTCGTGCACCAGGTGATAGAGCAGGTCGCCGTCGCCGCAGCCGATATCGAGCACCCGGCTGCCCGGCTCGATCATCCGGCCGATTTCCAGCAGGTCGACGCGGACGTCCCGCGCGCGGATATCGGCCTCGCGCGTTGCCATCAGAGGCCCCGCTTCTCGGCCGCCGCGCCGATGAAGCCGCGCAGCACGTCGTAGAATTCGGGCACGTCGAGCAGGAAGGCGTCATGGCCCTTGTCGGTCTCGAACTCGACGAAGCTCACCGCGGCGGCAACGGCGTTGAGGGCGTGGACGATCGCCCGGCTCTCGGCCGTCGGATACAGCCAGTCGCTGGTGAACGAGGCGACGCAGAACCGGGCCTTGGTGCCCTTGAACGCGTTGGCCAGCAGCCCGCCATAGTCCGCCGCCAGGTCGAAATAATCCATGGCGCGGGTGATGTAGAGATACGAGTTGGCGTCGAACCGGTCGACGAAGGTGCTCCCTTGATGGCGCAGATAACTCTCTATCTGGAAATCCGCGTCAAAGCCGAAGGTGAGGGCTTCGCGGTTCTGCAGCTTGCGCCCGAACTTGGCGTGCAGCCCGGCCTCGGACAGATAGGTTATATGCGCGGCCATGCGCGCCACCGACAGGCCGGCCTTGGGACCCGGCCCGCCGTAGTAGCTGCCGCCCCGCCATTCGGGGTCGGCCATGATCGCCTGGCGGCCGACCTCGTGGAACGCGATGTTCTGCGCCGAATGCCGTGCCGTCGTCGCGACCGGGATGGCCGAGAACACCCGCTCCGGATAGCGCGCCGCCCAGTCCAGCACCTGCATGCCGCCCATGGAGCCGCCGATGACGCAGAACAGGTCGGGAATGCCGAGCTGGTCGAGGAATGCGGCCTGCAGCCGCACCATGTCGCCAATGGTGATGACCGGGAAATCGATGCCCCATTCGCGGCCCGTCGACGGGTTGATCTCCTTCGGGCCGGTTGTGCCCAGGCAGCCGCCCAGCACGTTGGCGCAGATCACGTAGAAGCGGTTGGTGTCGATAATCCTGCCGGGGCCGACGGCGCTTTCCCACCAGCCTTCCTTGCCGGTGATCGGGTGCGGATTGGCCACGTGCTGGTCCAGTGTCAGCGCGTGGCAGATCAGCACCGCGTTCGACTTGTTCGCGTTCAGCGTGCCGTAGGTCTGGTAGGCAACCGTCACCTCGGGCAGCTCGGCCCCGGAAACCAGCCGGAACGGCACAGCGTCGATCCGCATCACGCTGCCGCGCGGGTCGTCGTCCTGTCCGTGCTGTCGCCGCGCTTCCACATAGTTGGGGTGCGGCAGGGCAATCGAGTTCATGGGTCTGGCGGCGCCTTGGTGTCTGGCCGGTTCACATAGGTCCGGACGGCGAACTAGCTAGGGTGCGGTGCTTCGGAGTGTCAATGTTTTCTTTGATTTTCGGGGGGGTGCCGACTAGTAATGGCGCTTCCGAAATCAGGGGCTCCCTGCCATGTCCCAGCCGACGCTGGAACAGATACGCGAGAAGATCGATGCGGTGGATGACCAGATCCACGCGCTGCTGATGGAACGCGCCAGGCTGGGCGAGCTGGTGGTCGCCGCCAAGAACGGCGCCGCGCCCGACGCGCCCCGGCTGCGGCCCGGCCGCGAGGCGCGCATCCTGCGCCGCCTGAAGGGCCAGCATCAGGGCAACATCCCGTTCCCGGTTGTCGCCCATATGTGGCGCGAGATGATGACCGCGTTCCTCAACCGCCAGTCGCCCATCGAGGTCGCCGTCTGGGGCGGCCAGAACCGCATCGCGGTGTGGGATCTGGCGCGCGCCCATTTCGGCGTCAACACCCGCTTCACGCCGCAGCAGGACGCGGCCGGCGCGCTCGCGCACCTGGCGGCCACGCCCGGCGCCATCGGCGTCTTCGCGTTCGACCCCGAAGGGGAGTCGTGGTGGCGCAGCCTGACATCGTCCGAATGCATCGGGGCAGGCCTGCAGATCTTCGCGCGCCTGCCCTTTTTCGTTGAGAACGGCATCACCGCCTTCGCCGTCGCCAACGCCCGCGAGGACAGCGGCGACGAAACCACCCTGGTGGTGCTGGATGGCGCCGGCGAGGGGATTCCGGGTGTGCTAGCGCGACATAGCGGCACGGCGCTGGTCGCCGTCCCGGGCTTTCTCCGGGCGGGCGATCCTGCGCTGGAAGCGGTCCGCGCCGCCTATGGCGCACGCAGCGCCGCCGTCATCGGCGGCTACGCCAACCCGATCAAAGGCTAAACATCATGAACGGACCCGTTCCGCGCCCCGGCGTGCTCGCCATCGAGCCGTACCAGGGCGGCAAGTCCAAGGACACCAGCTACGTCGGCAAGATGTCGTCGAACGAGGCCGCGCTCGGCCCCAGCCCCAAGGCGCTGGAGGCTTACGCGAAGGCCGCCGCCGTCACCCACCGCTATCCCGACGGCGGCGCGCACCTGCTGCGCGAGGCCATCGCCCGCCGCCACGACGTCGAGATCGACCGCGTGGTCTGCGGCTGCGGCTCCGACGAGCTGCTCCAGCTGCTGTGCCGCGGCTATGCCGGCCCCGGCGACGAGGTGGTCTACAGCGAGCACGGCTTCCTGATCTATCCGATCGCCGCCACCGCCTGCGGCGCGACGCCGGTCGCGGCGAAGGACGATGGCTACACTGTCTCGGTCGACTCCATGCTGAAATGCATCGGCGACCGGACGAAGATCGTCTTCATCGCCAACCCGAACAATCCCACGGGCACCTACATCCCGCGCGCCGAGCTGGAGCGGCTGCATGCCGGCCTGCCCGAGCATGTGGTACTGGTGATCGACGCCGCCTATGCCGAGTTCGTCACCGAGCTGGACTATGACAGCGGCCAGGAGCTGGCCTCCTGGGCGCCCAACGTGGTGATGACCCGCACCTTCTCGAAGATCTACGGCCTCGCCGCCCTGCGCGTCGGTTGGGCCTATGGCGCGCCCGCCATCATCGACGTGCTCAACCGGCTGCGCGGCCCGTTCAACGTGCCGACCCCGGCGCAGGCCGCCGCCGTCGCCGCGCTCGAGGACCGCGAGTTCTTCGACAAGGCGCTCGCCCACAACACCCGCTGGCGCGACTGGCTGTTCCAGCGCCTCGGCGGTCTCGGCCTGCACGTGGTGCCCAGCGCCGGCAACTTCCTGCTGATCGATTTCGGCTCGGCGGCGGGCGCCCAGGCGGCCGATGAGTACCTGCGCGACAAGGGCTGGTACCTGCGCCGCATGGATTCCTATGGCTTCAAGGATCATCTGCGCCTGACCGTGGGCACCGAGAACGAGAACCGGGGCGTCACCGACGTCCTCGCCGCGTTCATGGAGACCACGCGTGTTTGACCGGCTCTGCCTGATCGGCGTCGGTCTCATCGGTTCGTCGATCGCCCATCGGGCGCGCAGGGACGGGCTGGCGAAGGAGATCGTCGCCACTGCCCGCAGCCAGGCGACCCGCGACACCGTCGCCCGGCTGAAGATCGCGGACAAGGTGTACGCGACCGCCGCCGAGGCGGTCGCGGGCGCCGACCTAGTCATCCTGTGCACGCCGCCCGGCGCGTTCGGCGCGGTGGCGAAGGAAATCGCGCCGCATCTCGCCCCTGGCGCCATCCTCACCGATGTGGGCTCGGTCAAGCAGGCGGTGGTCGACGACGTCGGCCCGCATGTGCCGCCAGGCGTGCATTTCGTGCCCGGTCATCCGGTGGCGGGCACCGAGAATTCCGGTCCGGAATCCGGCTTTGCCGAGCTGTTCGAGGGCCGCTGGAGCATCCTCACGCCGCCGCAGGCGACCGATCCGGCCGCCACGGACAAGCTGGCGGCGTTCTGGAAGGCGCTCGGCAGCAAGGTCGAGGTGATGGACGCCCGCCACCACGACCTGGTGCTCGCCATCACCAGCCATGTGCCGCACCTGATCGCCTACAACATCGTCGGCACCGCCGCCGACCTGGAGGAGGTGACCCAGTCGGAAGTGATCAAGTTCTCCGCCGGCGGCTTCCGCGACTTCACCCGCATCGCCGCCTCGGACCCGACCATGTGGCGCGACATCTTCCTCGGCAACAAGGAAGCCGTGCTGGAGATGCTGGGAAGGTTCACCGAGGACCTGACCGCCCTGCAACGCGCCATCCGCTGGGGCGACGGCGACACGCTGTTCAACCTGTTCACCCGCACCCGGGCGATCCGCCGCGAAGTGATCGACGCGGGGCAGGAGACACCGGCGGCGGATTTCGGGCGGCCGCACGGCAAGGGGTGAGGTTGACAATTTTCTAATTCAGCCCCACATTAGGGGTTAAGTTAGGAGGTTGCATGAACCAGATGACCCAGTTCACGGCGGCGGAAGCTGCTTTCGTGTTGCGTGAGCCGGTGCGTGCCGTGAAGAAGGCGCTGGACACTGGCCCGGTTCGGCCGGTCCTGCGCCGTAAGGCCGGCACGCCGATCCGCACCATCGGCTGGGCCGACCTGTTCTACCTGTTCGCCGTCAAGGCGCTGCGAGACGAACTGACGCCGAAGGCGCGGGCGGAATTCTATGAGGCGCTGCAACAGGGCGGCCTGGCACTCGACGGTGAGGTCCGGATCGGTCGAATCCGTATCGCGGTCGCTGATCTTGTCCGCGAAGTCGACGAACGCACCACCGAACTGTCCCAACTGGCCGGCAAGGTAACCTTCCGCGACGATGGCGAGGCTGTGCTGAAGGGCTCCGACATCGAGGTCCACCGCATTGCAGCTTTGCTCGATGGCGGCCTGTCGGTGGCGGACGTGCAGGCCGATTATCCGTCGCTGGATCGCGATGCCGTCGAGGCGGCCAGAGCCTATGCGGGCGTTCACCCTAAGCCCGGCCGTCCCTACCCCAAGACTACCGCTAAGCGCGCGCTGCGGGGCGCCGGCCTTGAGGCATTGGACGAGGTGATTGGCGACGGAGTTGAATGAAGTACCTGCTCGACACCAACGTGTTTCGCGAGTTGGGAAAATCCGAGCCGCATCGCAACGTGGCGGCGGGGCTGGCGGGCGTGGATGATGCCGACCTGGCGATCAGCGCCCTCACGGTCCGCGAGACGGCCAGAGGCATCGCCCGGCTGATGGCGACAAAGCCAGAGGTGGCCGGTCTGATCAGGGCGCGGACCGAAGTCGTGTTCGACGCCTTCGCGGGCCGCATTCTCCCGGTGGACCGCGCCGTCGCGACCCTGTGGGGCGAGGCGCTGGCGGAGAGCGAAAAGCATTCGGATGATGCCGGGTTCGCTGCAACGGCTCGGGCCCGCGGCCTCGTGCTGGTCACGCGCAACACCGAACATTTCGCCCGGCGGAATGTGCCGCTCCTCAATCCCTATAAATCGCCACCAGAACGATTGCCCTGAGCGTCGCTCTCCTCTAACCGGTCGGCGACGCCTCAGCGATCGCCCGCGCCAACTCCTCCTGCGTGAACGGCTTGGCCAGTCTCGGCAGGCCCGCGCCGGTCCCCGGCGGCAACTCGGCGAATCCCGTGGCCAAAATGATCGGCATCGTCGGCCACCTGGCATTGACCATGGCGGCGAGCTGGGCGCCGGTCATCTTCGGCATGGCGTGGTCGGTCAGCACCAGGTCGACGCGCTTGTCGCGCAGGATATCGAGCGCCTCGGCGGCGGATTCGGCGGTCAGCACCGTGTGGCCCAGGTCGGTCAGCAGCGCGGCGGTGTTGTTGAGCACCAGCGGGTCGTCGTCGACGGCGAGGACCGACAGGTGCCGCCGGTCGGCGACCGGCTCGGGCGCCGCTTCCCGCTCGGCGGCTGCTGCGCCGCGCTCGGCCACCGGGAACCACATCTCGGCGGTGGTGCCCTGGCCGATCCGGCTGTTCAGCAGCAGCCGCCCGCCCGACTGCTCGGCCAGGCCCTGCACCATCGACAGGCCCAGGCCGGTGCCCTTGCCGATGCCCTTGGTGGTGAAGAACGGGTCGGCGGCGCGGGCCAGCGTTTCGGCGTCCATGCCCTCGCCATTGTCGGCCACCGCGATCACCACGTAGCGGCCGGGTCTCAGTGGCCCGCCTGCCGTCACCACCTCCTCGTGGCCGGTGATGGTGATGGCGCCGCCCTGCGGCATGGCGTCGCGGGCGTTGACCGTCAGGTTGAGCAGCGCGGCCTCGAGCTGGTTGGCGTCGGTCAGCGCCAGGGAGAGCCGTTCGGGGAAACGGGTGTCGATGGTGAAGGTGGTGCCGAGCGAGCGCTGCAGCAGGTCGTTCATGCCGGCGACCAGCGCCGCCACGTCGGTGGGCTGTGGGTCCAGGTCCTGGCGGCGGGCGAAGGCCAGCATGCGCTTGGTCAGCGAGGCGCCGCGCTGGGCGCCCTGCATGGCGTTGTCGAGCAGCGGCAGCAGCGCCGAATCCGCCGGCAGCCGTTTGCGCATCAGCTGCAGGCTTCCCAGCACCACCATCAGCAAATTGTTGAAGTCGTGGGCGATGCCGCCGGTGAGCTGGCCGATAGCCTCCAGCTTCTGCGCCTGGAACAGTTGCTCGCGCGCTTCCTCCAGCGCCCGCTGGGTCGCCTTGCGCTCGGTGACGTCGCGGGTGATCTTGGCGAAGCCGATCACCCGGCCGGTGGCGTCGCGGATCGGGTCGATCACCACGTTGGCCCAGAAGGTGGTGCCGTCCTTGCGCACCCGCAGCGCCTCCTTCTCGAACCGGCCCTCGCGTTCGGCGGTCTCGAGCGCCCGTTGCGGCATGCCGGCGGCGCGGTCCTCGTCGGTATAGAACCGTGAGAAATGGTGGCCGATGATCTCTTCGGGCCGGTACCCCTTGATGCGCTCGGCGCCGGCGTTCCAGTTGCTGACATGGCCGGTGGCGTCGAGCATGTAGATGGCGTAGTCGGACACGCCCTGCACCAGCAGCCGGAACTGCTGTTCGCTGGAGCGCAGGGTCTCCTCGGCCAGCTTGCGTTCGGTCAGGTCGCGGGTGATCTTGGCGAAGCCCAGCAGGTCGCCCGACGGCGCGCGGATCGGGTCGATCACCACATTGGCCCAGAACCGGCTGCCGTCCTTGCGGACGCGCCAGCCCTCGCCCTCGAACCGGCCTTCCCGCGCGGCGGTCTCCAGCGCGGCGGCCGGCTTGTCGGCCAGCCGGTCGGCATCGGTGTAGAAGCGGGAGAAGTGCTGGCCGATGATCTCGTCGGCCTCATACCCCTTGAAGCGCCGCGCGCCGGCGTTCCAGCTCGTCACGATGCCGTCGGGATCCAGCATATAGATGGCGTAGTCGGTGATCGCATCGACCATGAGCCGATAGCGGCTCTCGTCCGGCGACGGATCGGCGTGCGGTTCGGCACGTTTCATGAACGCCTCATTCCCGCCCGCATCTCCCCTGGCCCCTGTCTCCCAACCACCCAGAACGTTTCGACGGTCCATCTGTTCCGCGACAGCCGTTGAAATCCTGTCAGACGGCGAGCCTGAGCGGGAGAACCCCGAGCGGATCGATGTGACCGCAACTTTCCCGCCACTGGAGCGTTACAGGGCGACAACAACAAGAAGGAGAGGCAAATGTCTCGCAATGTACTGATAGGCTTGGCGGTCGCGGTCGTGGTTATCGTCGGCGTCCTCTTCGCAACCGGGTTCTGGAGCGCCAACGTGAAGGATTCGGGCAAGATGCCCGAGGTGAACATCTCCACCGAGCCGGGCCGCGCGCCGGACGTCGACCTGGATTCCAAGAAGGTCGAGATCGGCACCGAGGAGCGGACCGTCGAGGTTCCCAAGGTCGAAACCGAAGAAAAGGTCATCGACGTCCCGGTCGTCGGCGTGAGCGACGGCAAGAAGGACTAGGCGCACCAGCGCATCAGCATAAAGGCGCCCGCGGGCCGATTGGCTCGCGGGCGTTTCCATGTCCGCCGCCTGGCGTTAGCGCTGAAGCCGCCGCATCGCCCCGCGCGGTCAGCCCGCCAGCAATGGGAAACTGACGCCAATGGCCCAGGCGAACGCAACGGCGCTGGCGATGCCGCCCACCAGCGGATGGCCGGTTCGCCGCCCGGCCCAGCGGCTGAACAGGCCGTAGACGGTGAAGAACACCACGATCACCGGCACGATGATCGCCAGGAAGAACAGCCGCTCGAAATCCAGCGCCACCGCCAGCCCCAGCGACACCAGCAACGCGAGCTTCGACACCGCATAGGCGCCGCGCGCCGCGCCGGCGCCGCCGGTCATCCATTCGTCCGCGGTGAAATAGGCCAGCGTGCCAGCCAGCAGAGCCAGGAGCAGCGGCAGGCGCGCCGCTCCCGGCACGAACGACGCCGCATAGGTGTCGATCGGCCAGACCAGCGCGACGAAAACATAGAGGATGACCGCTGCCGCCGCCATGGCGAGCACGCGCCAGCGCACGGGCGGCGATGCCGAGGGCGGCGTGCGCCTGCGTATCCACGCCAGGCATGCGAATGTCAGGATGCCGTACAGCGCGAAGTGGCATGCCAGATAGTCGGCCACCAGCACCGGCAGGAAATGCGTCGGCAGCACCCGCAGCAGCAATGGCGTGGCGATGGCGGGCAGCACCAGCGGCAGCCACAGGCGCCGCCAGCCCAGCGACGCACCAACGGGCGGGTCCGACACCACCGGCAGCAGCCGAAACAGCGGCCGCGCCAGCAGCACGCAGCCGGCCAGCAGCAGCATGATCCATGGGCCGCGCCGGTCCAGCCACGGCGGGCCGGACCGCGTGGTGCCGAATGACGCGTCGAGCCAGGCGACGGCCTCGCGCAGGCTGTCGCGGCTGTACAGCACGCTGAGATGTTCGGTGCCGGGGCTGAAAGATGCCCGCCTGCCGGTTCCCGCGGCCGGATCGCCGTAGGTCACGCCTTCGCGCGGCGCCCGCATCACCAGGCCCACCGCGCGCAACCCCTCGCGCCGCAGCGTTCCTTCCCAGCCGCCGGTGATCACCAGCAGGTTGCGGGGGCTGTCGCGCGTCACCGCCGGCGAGAACATGGACACGGCGATGGTGGCCGCCACGTCCGGCGTCTGGCGGGCGAAGCGCACGACGATGTCCGACGCCATGGAATGGCCCAGCACCGCAAGCCGACCGTCGCCCAGCCGGCGCGCGTATTCGGCGACGCGGGCCGTCTCGCCGACCAGCGTCCGCGTCGCGCCCGTCTCCTCGGTGATGCTGCCGGTCAGCGGCGCCGGGTTGCGGCCATGGCCCGCGAAGTCGAAGGTCACCGCGGTATAGCCGTTGCGGGCGACCGTCACCGCGAAGGCCTGCATCAGCTGCCGCGACCCGGCGAAACCATGCGCGATCACCACCACGGGCGTCTTCGGGCCGCCGGCGGCCCGGTAGACGGTGGCGGGGATGTGCCCGATCATCACCCGTTCGACTGCAAGTCCGTCGGTGGCCGCTCGAAGCTGCCAAAGCGATGCCGCGATGGCCGCCAGCGCCGCCACGGCCCAGATCCGGTTCAGGTATTTCGCCATTGCGCGTGCTCCCCTGCGCCGCTGTACTTTCTACGTCTGCCAGCGCGCCCGGACCAATGGCTTGACGCGGTACCGGCATGGCGCGACGCTCTCGGCCTCGGGCGCGGGAGGGTGAATGTCCTGGATCACGGACGAAATGCGCGGGATCGTCGGCAAGGTGATGCGCGAGGCGGTGTCCCATCCCATCGCGCTGTCCGACATCCGCAAATGGGCCATGGCGGTGTACTGGCCGGAACCGCTGCCGCGCCAGTATTGGGACGAGGATTACGCCGCGCAATTCGGTGGCATCGTCGCGCCCGAGGACTTCAACCCGTTCGCCTGGATGGCGGCCAAGCCGACGCCCGACGATCCGCCGGTCTCGATGAGCGCGTTCCGCGAGTCCGAGCTGGGGGTCGAGACGCCGGACTACAAGGCGATCCTGCTGACCGAGATCCGCGCCCGGCACGGCGCGCCCATGCGCCCCGGCGACGTGATCCGCTGCGTCTGGAAGATCAGCGACTACATGGAACGTGAAGGACGCATGGGCCTGATGCTGTACACAACCCTGTCCTAGGAGTTCACCAACCAGCGCGGTGAATGGGTGCGCACCCTCGCCTCCGTCTTCGCGAGGTACTGATGGGCGATCCCCGCACCCTCGCCGTCGGCGACGAGATACCAGCCTTCTCCCGCGAGGGCACGGTGCATCACTGGAACCGCTTCGCTGCGGTGAACTACGAGTTCGCCGGCCATCATTGGGACGACGACGTTGCGCGGCACGAGGGCTTTCCCGCGCCGTTCGCCATGGCGCCGCTGCTGCACGCCTACCTGCATGCCATGCTGCGCCAGTGGGCGGGACCGTCGGCTCGGATCGCCGCCGTCGGCATCCGGCTGCGCAGCCCGTTCCTCAAGGGGTGCAGCATGACGGCCGGCGGCAGGATCACCGCCGTCCGGACGAAAGCGGGCGAGACGGTCGCCGAGCTGGAGCTCTGGATGGACGACGACACCGGCGCGCGACTGTCCACCGGGACCGCGACAGTGGCGTTTCCGTCATAAGGTTCTGTTTCCCGCAAGTACCGCACCGGTTTTCTGCGGGGTTGCCGAAAAATCCGGTTTACCGCCGCGTCGAACAATCCGATGCTGTGGCGGGGAACGAAATCGGGGAAAACGGGATGCGTTGGTACCACGGGTGGAACATCCTTGCCGCGGCGATCGTCTTTCAGGCGCTGATGGTGGGGATCGTCTTCTACGGCTTCACGGTGTGGGGGACGCCGTGGCTGGAGGAATTCCATTCCAGTCACTTCATGCTGATGACGGCGAATGCCGGCGCGACGCTCGCGACCGGCGTGCTGATGCTGTTCGCCGGCCGGATGATGGACCGTTACTCCATGCGGTGGATCATCATCGGCGGCACTGTCCTGCTGGCGCTGGGCATGGTGCTGGTCGCCCACGCCACGGCCATGTGGCAGATCATCGTGCTTTACACCACGCTGGTCGCCAGCGGCTACGCGTTCTCGACCACGCTGGCCGGGCAGGTGCTGGCGGTAAAGTGGTTCCCCGACCGGGTCGGCTTCGCGGTCGGCATCGCGGCGCTTGGGTCGTCGTTCGGCGGCATCATCATGCCGCCGCTGCTCGCCTGGATGCTGGTGCACCATGGCTGGCGCGACGCCAACATGATGCTGGCGGGGCTGGTCGTCCTGATCGTGGTTCCCATGGTCTGGCTCGTCGTCCGGTTCCCACGCGAAGGGGAGGCCCGTGTGGCCAAGCCCAGCGCGGACGCCCAGGCTGCCGCCGCGGCCGGCGTGCAGGAGGAACCGTGGGGCTTCGTCGAGGTGCTGCGCGAGCCCACCTTCTGGGTCATCGGCCTGGCGTTCCTCGGCACCACCCTGGCGTCGTATTCATTCCTGACCAGTGTCGGTCCCTATTCGCACGACCTGCACATCGATCCGCAGCGCATGTCGCTGCTGATCCCGGTGCTGGCCGTCGCCGGCATCGGCGGCCGCCTGGTGCTGGGTTTTCTCGCGGACAAGGTCGACACGCGTTACCTGTACTGGGCCGCCACGGCGATCATCTGGGGTACGTTGCTGCTGACCCTCGGCCAGCCCAGCTACGCCGTGCTGATCGTGATCAGCGGCCTGATCGGCCTTGGCGCCGGTGGCCTGCTGCCGGTCTGCTGCGTGATGGTCGAGCACAAGTTCGGCGCCCGCTCGTTCAGCCGGGTGATGGGCATGGCGACGCCGTTCTTTTCGGTTTCGGCCGCCGCCGGCCCGGTGATCTCGGCGATCATCCGCGACCATACGGGCAACTATGTCGTGGCGTTCGGCATCTACCTGGCGGTGCTGCCGGTCGCGGCGGTGATCATGTTCTTCCTGCATAAGCGGCCCATGCAGCGGCGGACGCCGATGGCGATGCCGCTCGCCGCCGAATAGGTCAGGCCAGCTCGATCCCGTCCCGCTCCAGCTCCGCGCCGGTCGCCAGCCGCGACACGCTGCCGCGCGGCTGCGTGTACCAGCCGGGATCGTCACTGCCCACGAGGTCGTCGCGTACCTTCAGGATGGCGAACATGCCGCCCATGGTGATCGCGTCGTGCGGTCCCACGACCGGCGCCATGGCGATGGTGTTTTCCGGCATCTCCATTCGCATGCCAGGCTCGCCCATGCCCGCCGTGCCCATGACCATGGCGTCAGGCACGGCCTTGCCGATGGCGGCCTGAAGCCTTTCCGCATCGGCGCCGATCATGTTGGGGAGGCCGTGGCCCATCTGGTTCATCAGATGGTGGGTCATGTGGCAGTGCAGCGCCCAGTCGCCGGGGTGGTCGGCGGTGAACTCGATGGTGCGGGTGGAACCGGTCGGCACCAGCACGGTGGTCTCGGGCCATTGCCCGGCCGCCGGAATCGAACCGCCATCGGTCTCCGTCACCCTGAAGCTGTGGCCGTGCAGGTGGATCGGGTGATGGTCCATGGCGCTGAGATTGCCGATGCAGATGCGCACCCGGTCGCCGGTGCGCGCCAGCAGCGGCGGGGTGCCCGGATAGCACAGCCCGTTCATGGTCAGCACGTTGAAGTCGGTCATCTCGTTCGGGTCGGGCCGCGTGGTGCCGGGCGTCACCTTCCAGGTGCTGAGCAGCAGGGCGTAGTCCCGGTCGACGGCTTTCGCCGCGCGCGGATGGACCACGATCAGACCCATCAGGCCCATGCCCATCTGGGTCATCTCGTCATGGTGCGGGTGGTACATGAAAGTGCCGTGCTGGCGGAACGTCCACTCATAGACAAATGTCTCGCCCGGCTTGATCGTGGGCTGGGTCAGGCCGCCGACGCCGTCCATGCCGTTGGGCAGGATGATGCCGTGCCAATGGATGGTGGTCGGCGCGGAGAGCCTGTTGGTGACGTAGACGCGAACCCGGTCGCCTTCTACCGCCTCGATGGTCGGTCCGTGCACCCGGCCGTTGTAGCCCCAGCACTGGCCGGTCAAACCGGGCGCGAAACTGTGGGTCACCGGCTCGGCGACGAGGTGAAAGATCTTTACGCCGCCCACCGTGCGGAAGGCCAGCGTATCGCCGCCCGGCGTCGCCACCCGGCCGCGCACGGATTTCGCGGGCGTCGCGACCGGTGGCGCGGCGGGCGCGTGGTGCTCGTGCTGGGCCAGCGCTTCGCGCGACACCAGCACCCCGGCGGCCAGCGCCGCGCCGGAGAAGCCGAGAGCCTGCCTGCGGTTGATCCCGGACATCAGCGATCTCCCGCCGCTTCGGACACCACCGAAGACGGCGCGTCAGCCGTGCCGCCCTGTGCCAACAGCTCCGCGTTCGCGCGGGCCGTCCAGTAGGCGGCCAGCGCCGCCACATGCCGGCGCCCGGTTTCGAGGGATGCCGCGCGGGCGTCCAGCAGGTCGAAGATGCCGGTCTGCATGGCGTTGTAGTTCAGCGTCGCCTGCCTGAGCGCATCGCGGCCCGCCGGCAGCGCCTCGTCGCGGCTGGCGGCCGCGTCGGTGCGCGCCCGTTCCAGGTCGGCGCGTGCCGTCCGTGCCGCCGACAGGACTCGTATCTGGGCGGCGGCGTGGCGGTCCTCGGCCTGGCGCACCAGCGCCCGCGCCCGGGCGGACCGGGCGCCGCCCAAGTCGAACAGCGGCAGCGGTACGGCGATGCTGGGGCCGACTTCCCACGAGCCTTCGTTGCGTTCGGCCACGGCGCCAATCCCGCCATCGGCGATAGCCCGCCGGGCGAGGCCGTTGCGCTCGCCCAGGGCGACAAGGTCCTGTCGGGTTGCCGCGACGTCCAGGCTGGAGTCCAGCGCTCGGCGCTCCAGGTCGGCCAGCCCGTCATCCGCCGGCGGGTCGGGAATGGCATCATCCAGCCGCCAGCTGTCCTCGCGCACGCCCATGACGACGTTGAGCCGCTCCCGCGCGGCGATCCGGCCGCCTTCTGCCTTGGAGGCGGCGAGCCTTGCCCGCGCCAGCCGTTCGCCGGCCCTGGCGAGCCGTTCGCCGGTTATGTTGCCGGCGTCGTGCAGGATCTTCGCCACGTCCGCTTCGGCCCCGGCGACCGTCAGCGCCTCGCCGGCGAGCGCCGCGTCACGTGTCGCCGCCTGCACGGCGACGAACGCGTTGCGGGCCCGCGCCGCCAGCGCCAGTACCTCGCCGGTCACCCGCAGCCGCGTCGCCTCGGCCTCCGCGGCGGCGGCCCGGCCGCGTGCCGGCAGGAACAGCAGGTCGACAAACTCGAAGGCCACGCCAAAATCCAGATTCACGCCGCCGCCTTCGGTCGGAAGCTTCATCGCCGCGTCGAGCACCGGATTGCGCGGCGTCGCCGCCCGCACCGCGTCGGCGGTGGCGATGCCAACCTGGGCGAAGGTGGCCTGCAGGTCGCGGTTGTTTAGAAGCGCGATTCTCGTCGCTGTCTCGGCGGTCAGCGTCTCCGCCAGCAGCGAGGCGGTCAGGTCGTCCGCCAACTGCCGCGACTCGCCGTCGCGCAGCCAGGCCACGTCATGGCCCGAGCGCGCCTTCACGTCTCGCGCCACCGGCCCGAAACCCTGGTCAGACGGCATGGCGCAGCCCGCGAGCAGGCCGAGCAGGATGATGTGGAAAGGGGTGCGAATCATGGTGTTCATGGCGTCCACCATCACGGCGTTGATTGACAAGTGGTACTATACCCCCGTAAGGTATGTCAATGGCACACGCGACGCACCAGGACACCATCCCCCGGCTCAAGCGCATCGAAGGACAGGTGCGCGGCATCATCCGCATGGTCGAGGAGGAGCGCTACTGCATGGACATCCTGGTCCAGTTGCAGGCAATCAAGGCGGCGCTCGGCAAGGTCGAGTCCGAGATGCTGAAGCAGCACGCCAGCCACTGCGTCGAGGACGCCATCCGCAGCGGCGACGCCGCCGAGCAGCGTCAGAAGTTCACCGAACTGGTGGACCTGATGGGCAAGTTCCGCGGCTGACTTCTGTCAGGCCGTCATCCAGCCGCGGTGCTGGATCCAGACCCGCTCAAAGGATTTCCAGCACCGATTCCGGCGGGCGGCCGATGCGGGCCTTGCCGCCCGCCAGCACGATGGGCCGCTCGATCAGCACTGGATTCTCCACCATGGCTTGGATGAGCTGCGCCCGGCTCAGCGCCGGGTTGTCGAGCGACAGCGCCTTGTAGGGCGGCTCCTGTCGGCGCATTGCCTCGCGGGGCTCCCTGCCGAGCTTCTCGAGGATGGCGTCCAGTTCGGCCGCCGAGGGCGGCGTCTTCAGATACTCGATTACCTCGGGCTCGATGCCCTTCTCCTGCAACAGCGCGAGGGTTTCGCGCGACTTGGTGCAGCGCGGGTTGTGATAGATTGTGACTGTCATCGCCGTGTTCCTGTTGTCCATGGTTTCTAAGACCATGCCGCGAGGACGAGTGCAAGCCGCGGCGCAAGTGATATCCAGGCTCTCAGTTATTGACACTCATTCGCAGGACGCTATATACAATCCCTACTGGAGTGCGAATCGAATGTACGTTTGCATCTGCAACGCCTTGCGCGAGAGCCAGATCCGGGAAGTGGCCGTGGAAC
Organism: Candidatus Kuenenia stuttgartensis; assembly: GCA_943329845.2. Taxonomy (GTDB): domain Bacteria; phylum Pseudomonadota; class Alphaproteobacteria; order SMXS01; family SMXS01; genus RI-34. Next base: position 19,503 of record CALQFM020000003.1, read on the forward strand.
GCCCGGCCGCGTCCGCGAAAGAGATTTACGCCGTGCTCGGCGTCGATCCCGACTGCGGCACCTGCCTGCATTACGCGCAGGACGTGATCGATGCGGAACGCGCCAAGCTCGCCGCTCCCGTGGAGCTCGTCTCCCTCTGAGCCGTCGTGCCGCGTTATTTTTTGACCGCGGCGAGCGACGGACCTATCCTGATTGCTGAACGTTCATCGTCGCAGGCCGGCGATTACAGGAGGTGTCATGAAGGGCGACAAGCAGGTAATCCAGTTCCTCAATCTGGCCCTCAAGAACGAACTCACCGCCGTCAACCAGTACTTCCTGCATGCGCGGATGCTGAAGAACTGGGGCTTGAACAAGCTCGGCGACTACGAGTACGAAGAATCCATCGACGAGATGAAGCATGCGGACAAGCTGATCAACCGCATCCTGTTTCTCGAAGGCCTGCCCAACCTGCAGGATCTGAACCGGCTGCGTATCGGCGAGAACGTGGCCGAGATTCTCAAGGCCGATCTCGACACCGAAATGGAGGCCTGCCCGCTCCTGCGCGACGCCATCGCCCATTGCGAGACCGTGCGTGACTACATCTCGCGCGAGTTGTTCGAGGACATTCTGGAATCGGAGGAGGAGCACATCGACTTCCTCGAAACCCAGCTCGACCTGATCGAGAAGGTCGGCATCCAGAACTACCTTCAGTCCCAGATGGGCGGCGGCGACGAAGAGAGCTGAGGGTTTTGTCTCACGCTCCCGCATCACCCCGGCGCGGAGCGCTCTCACTGACAATCAAGTCGCCAGGTCAGGAACCTGCTCGCCGGCCCGTGACGGCTGAAGGTCGAGCTAAATCCCCCGTCCCTTGAACCAGTCTGGATCCTCTTCATCGGGGATTTCCGAACGGCCCCACAGGATGCGGGCGACGATGTGCTCGGCGGCCTGGTCGGGGCTCATCGCGGTGGTGTCGATGACCACTTCCGGGTTCAGCGGCGGCTCATAGGGGCTGTCGATGCCGGTGAAGTTCTTGAGCTGGCCGGCGCGGGCCTTCTTGTAGAGGCCTTTCACGTCGCGCCTTTCAGCCTCGGCCAGCGGCGTGTCGACGAACACCTCGATGAACTCGCCTGCCGGCAGCATGGAGCGCACCATGTCGCGCTCGGCGCGGAACGGGCTGATGAAGGCGGCGAGCACGATCAGGCCCGCGTCGGCCATCAGCTTGGCCACCTCGCCGACGCGGCGGACGTTCTCGACCCGGTCGGCGTCGGTGAAGCCCAGGTCCTTGTTGAGGCCGTGGCGGATGTTGTCGCCGTCGAGCAGGAAGGAGTGCTTGCCCAGCGCGAACAGCCGCTTCTCTACCAGGTTGGCGATGGTCGACTTGCCCGAACCCGACAGGCCGGTGAACCATAGCAGCCGCGGCCGCTGGCCCTTTTGTGCCGCGTGCGCCTCGCGGTCGATGTCGATCGCCTGCCAGTGCACGTTTTGCGCCCGGCGCAGCGAGAAGTTGACCAGCCCGGCGGCGACCGTGGCATTGGTCATCTTGTCGATCAGGATGAAGCCGCCCAGGTCGCGCGAGGTCTCGTAGGGCTCGAACACCAGCGGCCGGTCGGTCGACAGATTGGCGATACCGATGGCATTGAGGCCCAGGGTCTTGGCCGCCAGGTGCTCCATGGTGTTGACGTTCACCTGGTACTTCGGCGGCTGGACCACGGCGGTGACCATCTGGGTGCCCAGCTTCAGCCAGTAGGGCCGGCCGGGCAGCATCTCGTCGTCGGCCATCCAGATGATGGTGGTCTCGAACTGGTCGGCCACCTGCGGCGGCGCGCCGGCGGCGGCGATGACGTCGCCGCGCGAGCAATCGACCTCGTCGGCCAGGGTGATGGTGACCGACTGGCCGATGACGGCCAATGGCAGGTCGCCGTCGAAGGTGACGACCCGGGCGACGGTCGAGGAGCGGCCCGAGGGCAGGATGCGGACGGGATCGCCGGGCGACACGCTGCCCCCGGCGATGAGGCCCGAGAATCCGCGGAAATCCAGGTTGGGCCGGTTGACCCACTGCACCGGCATGCGGAAGGGGCCCGTCGATGCCGGATCGTCGCCGATCTCCACCGTTTCCAGGTGATCGAGCAGAACCGGGCCGGTGTACCAGGGCGTCGCATCGCTGCGGGTGGTGATGTTATCGCCCCGCAGGCCTGAGATCGGGATCGGGATGAAAGCGTCGATACCTATGCTCTCGGCGAAGGCGCGATAGTCGGCGACGATGCGGTCGAACGTCGCATGGTCGTAGTTCACCAGATCCATCTTGTTGATGGCCAGCACCAGGTGACGGATGCCGATCAGCCGCGCGAGGTAGGAATGGCGACGCGTCTGGGTCAGCACGCCCTTGCGCGCGTCGATCAGGATGACGGCCAGGTCGGCGGTCGAGGCGCCGGTCACCATGTTGCGGGTGTATTGCTCATGGCCGGGCGTGTCGGCGACGATGAATTTCCTGCGGTCGGTCGAGAAGAACCGGTAGGCCACGTCGATGGTGATGCCCTGTTCGCGCTCGGCGGCGAGCCCGTCGACCAGCAGTGCGAAGTCGATCTCGTCCCCCTGGGTGCCGACCCGCTTGCTGTCCGCCTCCAGCGCGGCGAGCTGGTCCTCGAAGATCATCTTCGAATCGTAGAGCAGCCGGCCGATCAGCGTCGACTTGCCGTCGTCGACGCTGCCGCAGGTGATGAAGCGAAGCAGGCTCTTGTGCTGGTGTTGCAGCAGGTAGGCGTCGATATCCTCGGCGATGAGGTCCTGCGCCTTGTAGGCGCTGGCCTTCGAGGCATCGGACAGGGGCGTGGCCATCAGAAATAGCCCTCCTGCTTCTTCTTCTCCATGGAGGCCGACTGGTCGTGATCGATGGCACGGCCCTGGCGCTCCGACGTCGTCGTCAGCAGCATCTCCTGGATCACTTCCGGCAGGGTCGCGGCCTCGCTGACCACGGCGCCGGTGAGCGGATAGCAGCCGAGCGTACGGAAGCGGATCGGCCGCAGCACCGGCTCCTCGCCCGGCTTCAGCGGGAACCGCTCGTCGTCCACCATCAGCAGCAGGCCGTCGCGCTCGACGGTCGGACGCATTTCCGAGAAGTACAGCGGCACGATGGGGATGTTTTCCAGGTGGATGTACTGCCAGATATCCAGCTCGGTCCAGTTGGAGATCGGGAACACGCGGATGCTCTCGCCCTTGGCCTTGCGGGCGTTGTAGAGCCGCCACAGCTCGGGCCTCTGGTTTTTCGGGTCCCAGCGGTGATTGGCCGAGCGGAACGAGAAGATGCGCTCCTTGGCGCGGCTCTTCTCCTCGTCGCGGCGGGCGCCGCCGAAGGCCACGTCGAAGCCGTACAGGTCCAGTGCCTGCTTCAGGCCCTCGGTCTTCCACATGTCGGTATGCAGCGGGCCGTGGTCGAAGGGGTTGATGCCCTTCTCCTTGGCCTCCGGGTTCTGATGAACGATCAGCTCCATGCCGCTTTCGCGCGCCATGCGTTCGCGCATCTCGTACATCGCCTTGAACTTCCAGGTCGTGTCGACATGGAGCATGGGGAACGGCGGCGCCGAGGGATAGAACGCCTTGCGCGCCAGGTGCAGCATGCAGGCGCTGTCCTTGCCGACGGAATACAGCATCACCGGGTTCTCGGCCTCGGCGACCACCTCGCGGAAGATGTGGATGGATTCAGCTTCCAGCCGCTGGAGATGGGTCAGCCGCGCTGTGGAAATCTGTGCTTCGCTGCTGGTCGCCTTTGCCGTCGTGCTCACGCCTTGAAATCCCGTCGGTGCCCCTGTGCACGCCGCATATAGACACATCGGCGCCCTCCGACAAGCGAACGGAGCCGACGCGCGGCAAAAATGGAGCGCTCCATGACAGCCGCGCGACACGAGGTCGGAACAGAGTGTGGAGGCAAGTTCGGCTTATCGGCCGATAGGAGGCGGGCCTCCCCTCCAACCCTAAGCCGCCTTGCCGCCGGTCGGGATCTGGTTGAACGGCAGGTCCTTGTCGACGCGGATGTCGCCCGGCATGCCGAGGACGCGCTCGGCGATGATGTTGCGCATGATCTCGTCGGTGCCGCCGGCGATGCGGCCGGCCGGCGAGCCCAGCAGCGTCCATGGATAGGCGGCGCGTTGCACCGCGAGGTTGGGATCCGCAATGACGCCGGCCATGTCCGCCAGATCCATGCCGTAAGACGCCATGTTCTGCTTCTGCGGACCCTGGATCAGCTTGGCGATGGAGGATTCCGGACCGGGCGTGTCGCCGCGCGACAGCGCCGACAGGGTACGGGCATTGACGTTGCGCACGCCGGCCTCGCGCACATACCAGTCGGCCAGCTTCTCGCGCACCGCCTGGTTGTTGATCAGCGGGCCGTCGTCGTCCTCGAGCGAACGTGCCAGCTCGAACAGACCGTCCCAGCTCACGCCGCCGCCGGCCGCGCCGCCCGAGGCGCCCACCGCGAGACGCTCGTTCATCAGCAGGGTCATCGCGACGTTCCAGCCGTTGCCGACCTCGCTGATGCGGTTCGAGTCAGGGATGCGCACGTCGGTCAGGTAGACCTCGTTGAAATGCGCGGCGCCGGAAATCTGCTTGATCGGCCGCGGCTCGATGCCCGGCGTCTTCATGTCGACGATGAAGAAGGTCAGGCCCTTGTGCTTGGGCACGGTCGGATCGGTGCGGGTGACCAGGATCGCCCAGTCGGACTGGTGCGCGCCCGACGACCAGATCTTCTGGCCGTTGACCACCCACTCGTCGCCATCCTTCACCGCGCGGGTGCGCAGCGCCGCAAGGTCCGAGCCGCCCGCCGGCTCGGAGAACAGCTGGCACCAGATGACGTCGGCGCGGGCCATCGGCGGCAGGTGCGTCTTCTTCTGCTCCTCGGTGCCATGGACCATCAGCATGGGGCCGGTCATGCCCAGGCCAACCACCAGCATGGCGGCGGACGGCGGCGCGACCTTGGATTCCTCCTGCGACCAGATCACTGACTTGATCGGCGGAAGGCCCTGCCCCCCATATTCCTTCGGCCAGTTCAGGCACGCCCAGCCGGCGTCGTACTTGGTGCGCTGCCATTCCTTGCAGACTTCCTGCACATGGCCGGCGGCCATCCGCTCGCGCCAGCCCACGGGCGCGTTCTTGGCCAGCCAGGCGCGCACTTCGGCGCGGAACTCGGCTTCCTCGGGCGTGTCGTTGAAATCCATGGTCCCGTTCCTTTTCGTCCATCGGCGAATGACAGCCAGCGTTATACGCGCTTGCTGGCGTCTGGTTCTGTCGGGGCGAAACGCTAGCACGCCCGGCGCGGAGGATGCAGTTGAAAAAAGCGTGCGTGAAGGCAGCCTTCAGCGGCCGTCGCGCACGGCGACGGCCGTATCGGCGAAATCGGTGAACAGGCCATCGATGCCGAGGGCGAGGAATGCGCGCAGCTCGGCCCTGATATCGGCGAAACCCTCGCCGACCTTGTCGTCACGGAATGTGTAGGGATGCACCATCAGCCCCAGCATGTGGGCCTGCGTCACATAGCCGGTATCCTTCCCCTGCGCGTCGATCAGCATCGCCTTGTAGGGTCCGACGCCATCGGCGAAGGCGGCGGCGTCGCCGAGCATGACGGTCTCGCGGCCGTCCTCCACGCCAACCAGTACGATCAGCGGAATGCGGGTCTTGTTCCGCAGGCTCCGCAGGAAGTCGGGATCGAAGGACTGGATGAACACCGGCAAGCCGCCCGGCCCGAAACCATATTGCCCCAGCGCGTTGAGCAGAGGCGCGGTGAAATTGTGGTCCAGGGCGGCCAGCGCGGCCGGATCCTTGGCTTCCGGATAGACGCCGACCTTGCCGTCGCGGGCCAGCTCCAGGATCTCCTCGAAGCGCGGGATCAGGAACTTGCCGTCGTCCGTCTTGCTGCGCCCCGGGAAGGCCTGGCGCGCCCGCAGGGTGCGCAATTCGGCGAAGGTGAAGTCCTCGGCGTACCAGTCGGGCTCGGCCTTGCCGGCCTTCACCGTCTTCCGGGCGGCGAACTCCGGGTGGTCGGCCACGTCGGTCGAATCGCTCAGCCAGCGATCGTGCCGCGCGACCAGGATCCCGTCCGACGTGAACACCAGGTCTGGCTCGATGAAGTCGGCGCCCATGTCGATGGCCTTCTCATAGGCCTCGATGGTGTGCTCGGGCAGGTAGCCGCTGGCGCCGCGATGGGCGATGACGACGGGCTTGGCGCCGGCCAAGGCGGGAAGCGGCGCCATCGAGAGACATAAGAGAAGGACGGCAAGCAGCTTCATCACGGTTTCCTCGGTTCGCGCGCACGGTAGGGCGCGATGATGTCCGTACCGTTACAGACTTCGGACGAACTCGTCGCGGACGGTGAGCGCCGTGTCGGCGAAATCCGAGAACCCGCCGTCGATGCCCGCGGCGAAATAGGCGAGCATCTCCTCCCGCACATTCTCGAAGCCGGGACCGACGGCATCGTCACGGAACGTCCAGGGATGCACCTGCATGCCAAGCGCGTGGGCCTGCTCGATGATCCCCGTCGACCGCCTGGTGACCGGATCGAGCAGCAGGGATTTCTGCGGGCCGATCGCCGCCGCCACGGTAGCGGCCTGCTCCAGCGCGACGTGAGGCACGCCGCTTCCGCCATCCACCAGAAGCTGGGTGAGCCGGATGCCGGTCAGCGGCCGGATGCGCCGCAGGAACGCGTGATCGAAGGACTGGATGTAGAGATTGTCGCGGTCCGGGCCGTAGCCGTGATTGGCCAGCGCCTTCAGCAGCGGCGGGATGAAGTCCAGGCCCATCGCCAGCAGGTCGTCCGGATGCTTGATCTCGGGGTGGAAGCCGATGGTCGCGCCCCGCCGCGCCTCGCCGTCGTACAGCAATTGCAACAGCTCCTCGAAGGTCAGGATGGGATAGCGGCCATCCATGTCCTTCGACCGGCCGGGAAAGGGCTGACGTGCGCGCAGCGTCCGGATTTCGGCGAGGGTGAAGTCCTCCACGTACCAGTCCGGCTCGGCCTTGCCAGGCTTCACCACGCGCCGGCTGGCGAATTCGGGATGGTCGGCCACGTCGGTCGTCGTGCCGAGGTATCGGTCGTGCCGCACCACCAGTCTTGCGTCGCTTGTCATGACCAGGTCGGGCTCGACGGCATCGGCGCCCATGTCGAGCGCCATGGTATAGGCAGCGCTGGTATGCTCGGGCGCATAGCCGCTGGCGCCGCGATGGGCGATGACGATGGGCTTGCGCCCGGTCAGGGTCTTGAGCTTCATGGGGTTCCCGTCACGGTTCGCCGGGAAAGGTAGCGGCGAACGGTGTTTATGCCCATATCCTTGTCCGTAACGATCGATTAGATGCCCGGGAGGCAGATTTGAGAACCCTCGTCGCCGCTGGCGTAACCAACATCGCCCTGCTGTCCTGCGCGGTCCTGACCTCCAGTGTCTTGGCTGCCGAGCCGGTGAAGATGTATCCGTTCGAGAAGGCGACGCTCACCTATGCGGTCACCGGCGCCCAGCAGGGCACCCAGACCATCTACATCAAGGATTACGGCCGAATCACCGCCCAGCACTACGAGGCGACCGTGCCGGCGGAACAGGGTGCCCAGCAGATCAACGTGTCGACCTTCACCGACCCGCAATGGATCTACACCTACGATTTCGCGGCCAAGCAGGGCACGCGGGCGCCCAACGAGCAGGCCGCCGCCGCGGCGAGCGCCAAGAGCGGCCTCGACTTCTTCGAGAAGATGACCCTTGCGCAGGGCGGAAAACGCGCCGGTAAGGACAATTTCAACGGCACGCCCTGCACCGTCTGGGACTTGGGCGGCAACACCGGCACCAAGCTGTGCATCGATGACCGCATGGTCATGCAGTACATGCGCACCAGCACCGACATGATGCAGGGAAACATCGAATTGCAGAGCGCGACTGTCGGTACGGTCGACGAGGAGCGTTTCCAGCGCCCTGATGCCGCCTACCAGGACGTCGACATGTCGCAGGGGCCGCCACGGAAGTAGCGGTTGGGACTGGCGGAAACCCGCCGTTTTCGCGACTCATTCGCAGCTGGGTGGAAAATTCACCCGAATTCTTGACAAGATCGCTCCGATTTAGTCAAACGCCGTTGACTCATGGGGCGGCTTACCCCATCTGATGCATACCGTACCAAATCGGTGCGGTATCTTCGGCGTTATCGAACGGGGACCTCATCCATGATCCGCCTGACGCGGCTGGCAGATTACGCGGTGCTGCTGATGACCCATCTGGGTCATGAGTTCGCGCGCAATCCCGACCGCATCCACAACGCGGGCGGGCTGTCGGCCGAAACCCACATTCCCATGCCGACGGTGAGCAAGCTGCTGGGCGTGATGTCGCGCGGCAGTCTGCTGACGTCCCATCGCGGACAGGCTGGCGGCTATACGCTGGCACGCTCGCCAGCGGCGATCTCGGTCGCCGATATCGTCGGCGCGGTCGACGGGCCCATCGCCCTCACCGACTGCCTGACCGACACCAGCGACTGCGGCATCGAATCGCTCTGCGGCGTGCGCACCAGCTGGCAGAAGATCAACAAGGCCGTCGCCGGCGCACTCGGCGGGATCAGCCTTGCCGAGTTGTGCGCCGACCAGCTCGCCATGTTCCCGCCGCGCGTCCCGGCGCCGCGCGGAACCATCGCAGACGTGCAGTAAGGAAGCCTGAACCCCATGGCAGCCACGACCGAAACCCAGCAGGCCCTCAAGGACATCGGCGGCGACTACAAGCACGGCTTCGTCACCGATATCGAGATGGACGTCGCGCCCAAGGGCCTGAACGAGGACGTCATCCGCATGATCTCCGCCAAGAAGGAGGAGCCGGAATGGCTGCTCCAGTGGCGGCTCGAGGCGTTCCGCAAGTGGGGCAGGGAAGAGGAGCCGGAATGGGCCAAGGTCCACTACCCGGCGATCGACTTCCAGGACATCCACTACTACGCCGCGCCGAAGCGGAAGGACGGCCCGAAAAGCCTGGACGAGGTCGATCCCGAGCTGCTCGACACCTATGCCAAGCTGGGCATCCCGCTGCGCGAGCAGGAAGTGCTCGCGGGCGTGATGGGCTCGCCCAACATCGCCGTCGACGCCGTGTTCGACAGCGTGTCGGTCGCCACCACCTACAAGAAGAAGCTGGAGGAGATGGGCATCATCTTCGGCTCGTTCTCCGAGGCGGTGAAGACCCATCCCGAACTGATCCGGAAGTATCTCGGCTCTGTCGTGCCGGTGTCCGACAATTTCTACGCCACGCTGAACTCGGCCGTGTTCTCGGACGGAACCTTCGTCTATGTGCCCAAGGGCGTGCGCTGCCCCATGGAGCTGTCGACCTATTTCCGCATCAACACCAAGGAAACCGGCCAGTTCGAGCGCACCCTGATCATCGCCGACGAAGGCTCCTACGTCTCCTACCTGGAAGGCTGCACCGCGCCGATGCGCGACGAGAACCAGCTGCATGCCGCGGTGGTGGAGCTGATCGCCCTCGACAATGCCGAGATCAAGTACTCGACGGTGCAGAACTGGTATCCGGGCGACAAGAACGGCAAGGGCGGCATCTACAACTTCGTCACCAAGCGCGGCGCCTGCCGCGGGGTGAACTCGAAGATCTCGTGGACCCAGGTGGAAACCGGCTCGGCCATCACCTGGAAATATCCGAGCTGCATCCTGCAGGGCGACAACTCGCAGGGCGAGTTCTACTCGGTCGCCATCACCAACAACATGCAGCAGGCCGACACCGGCACCAAGATGATCCATATCGGCAAGAACACCCGCAGCCGGATCATCTCCAAGGGCATCTCGGCCGGCCGTGGCCAGAACACCTATCGCGGCCTGGTGCGGGTGATGGCGGGCGCCGAGAACGCGCGCAACTACACCCAGTGCGATTCGCTGCTGATGGGCGACAAGTGCGGCGCGCACACCGTGCCGTATATCGAGGTGAAGAACCCGAGCGCCCAGATCGAGCATGAGGCCACCACCTCGAAGATCAGCGAGGACCAGCTGTTCTACTGCCTGCAGCGCGGGCTGACGCAGGAGGAAGCGGTGGCGATGATCGTCAACGGGTTCTGCAAGGAAGTGATGCAGAACCTGCCCATGGAATTCGCGGTCGAGGCCCAGAAGCTTCTGGGCATCAGCCTTGAAGGCAGCGTCGGCTAGGGCGCTGAAGGAAACGGAACAGACAATGCTGGAAATCAAGAACCTGCACGCGGCCGTCGACGGCAAGGAAATCCTGAAGGGCATCGACCTGACGGTGAAGGCGGGCGAAGTGCACGCGATCATGGGGCCGAACGGCTCCGGCAAGTCGACGCTCGCCTATGTGCTGGCCGGCCGCGCCGGCTATGAGGTGACCGAGGGCTCCGTGTCCTATGACGGCAAGGACCTGCTGGCTATGTCGGCCGACGAGCGCGCCCGCGACGGCGTGTTCCTGGGCTTCCAGTATCCTGTCGAGCTGCCCGGGGTGAACGGCATGACGTTCCTGCGCACCGCCGCCAACGCCGTGCGTCGGCACCGCGGCCTGCCCGAGCTGGACGGCATCGATTTCCTCAAGCTGCTGCGCCAGAAGGCGTCGCTGCTGGAGATGGACGATTCGCTGCTGAAGCGCGCCGTGAACGTCGGCTTCTCCGGCGGCGAGAAGAAGCGCAACGAGATCGCCCAGATGGCCGTGCTCGACCCGCACCTGATGGTGCTGGACGAGACCGATTCCGGGCTCGACATCGACGCGCTGAAGATCGTCTCGAAGGGCATCAACGCCCTGCGCGGCCCGGACAAGGCGACCGTGCTGGTCACCCATTACCAGCGGCTGCTGTCCTATGTGGAGCCGGATGTCGTGCACATCCTGGCGCGCGGCAGGATCGTCGCCTCGGGCGGCAAGGAGCTGGCGCTGGAGCTGGAGCGCGACGGCTACATCAACTACGTGCCGGAGGCGGCGTAGGCCATGACCGTGGTTCCCTACGCCGAACAGTTCGAGCGGCTGAAGCCGGCGCTTCCCGGCGCGACGATCCTGCGCGAGCAGGCGTTCGCCCGCTATGCGGCGCATGGGTTCCCGGGCGTGAAGCGCGAGGCGTGGCGCCACACGAAGCTGTCGCCGATCAGCGGCGTGGCGCTTGAGCCGGCCGCCGAATCGAGCGTGTCGCCCGCCGACATCGCCGCGCACCTGATCCCCGACGCGCTGACCCTGGTGTTCGTCAATGGCCGCATGGACCGTGCGCTGTCCAACATCGACCAGGCGCCCAAAGGCGTGACCATCGAGAGCCTGGCCGACGTGCTGGCGCGGGGCGACGACCTGTCGCCGTGGCTGGTACAGGCGGCGGGCGACAGCCCGGACGACGCGCTGGTGTCGCTGAACACGGCGCTGATGAATGACGGCGCGGTGATCCGCGTCGCCGACGGCGTCCATGTGGAAGCGCCGATCCATCTGCTGTTCTTCGCCAAGCGCGAAGGCATGAACCAGGTGCGCAACGTCATCGTCGCCGGCAAGGGCGCGACCGTCACCGTCGCCGAGGGCTATTTCGGCGGCAAGGACGCCTACTGGACCAATGTGGTGAACCAGTTCTTCCTGGCCGAAGGCGCCAGCATCGAGCATGCGCGGCAGCAGAACGAGGGCCTCGCGGCCTATCACATCGGCTCGAACCGCGTGCGGCTCGCCGCCGACGCGCGCTTCAACAGCGTCGCCGTCATGCTGGGCGGCGCGGTCGCCCGCAACGAGACACAGGTGCTGGTCGCCGGCGAGCGCGCCGAGTGCCGGCTGGCCGGCGTGTCGCTGGGCCGCGGCAAGCAGCTTCAGGACAGCGTCACCCTGCTCGACCACGCGGTGCCGAACGGCATCAGCGACCAGGTGTTCAAGGCGGTGCTCGACGACCAGTCCCACGCGGTCTACCAGGGCAAGGTGATCGTGCGCCCGAACGCGCAGAAGACCGATGCGCGGCAGGCCAACCACAACATCCTGCTGGCCCGCTCGGCCGAGGCGAGCAGCAAGCCCGAGCTGGAAATCTTCGCCGACGACGTGAAGTGCGCCCACGGCGCCACGGTCGGCGAGCTGGACAAGAACATGCTGTTCTACATGCAGGCGCGCGGCCTCGATCCGAAGACGGCGCGGGCGCTGCTGGTCGAGGGCTTCGTGCTGGAGGTGCTGGAGCGCATCGCCTCGCCCGAGATCCGCGACATGTTCCGCACCGATATCGGCGGCTGGCTGCATGGAAGGGCGTTGTCGTGAACACGGAAAGCCCGATCATCCGGCCGACCGGCCTCGACATCGCGCGCATTCGCGCCGATTTCCCGATCCTGTCGCTGCCCAGCAACGGCAAGCGCCTGACGTTCCTCGACACCGCCGCCAGCGCCCAGAAGCCGCGCCAGGTGATCGACGCGGAAAGCCACGTCTACGAGGCCGAGTACGCCAACATCCACCGCGGCGTCTACGACCTCAGCCAGCGCGCCACCGTCGCCTACGACAAGGCGCGGACCAAGGTGCGCAAGTTCATCAACGCCGCGAGCGACCGCGAGATCGTGTTCGTCCGCAACGCCACCGAGGGCGTCAACCTGGTGGCGCAGACCTGGGGCCGCCGGAACCTGAGGCAGGGCGACCAGATCATCCTGTCGGAGATGGAGCACCACGCCAACATCGTGCCCTGGCAGATGCTGCGCGAGGAGACCGGACTGGAACTGGTGGTGATCCCGATCACCGATTCGGGCGAACTGGTCTGGGAAGCCTACGAGAAGGCGTTCACGTCGAAGACCAGGCTGGTCGCCATGACCCAGGTTTCGAACGCGCTGGGCACCATCACGCCCATGGCCGAGATCATCAAGGTCGCCCATTCGCACGGCGTGCCCGTGCTGGTCGACGGCTGCCAGGCGGTGCCGCATATGCCCGTCGACGTGCAGGCGCTCGACGCCGACTTCTACGTGTTCTCGAGCCACAAGCTGTACGGCCCGACCGGCGTCGGCGTGCTCTACACCAAGGCGAAGATCCTCGAGGCGATGCCTCCCTATCAGGGCGGCGGCGACATGATCTCGTCGGTGACCTGGGCCAAGACCACCTATGCGGACATCCCGCAGCGTTTCGAGGCCGGTACGCCCAACATCGCCGGCACCATCGCGCTGGGCGCGGCCATCGACTACATCGAGAGCTTCGATCGGCAGGCGCTGATGGCGCACGAGCACGCGCTGCTGGAATACGCCACCGAGCGGCTGCAGGCGCTGAACAGCATCACCATCTATGGCACCGCGGCGGAGAAGGCGGCGGTCATCTCCTTCGCCATCAAGGGCGTGCACCCGCACGACGTTGGCACGATCCTGGATTTCGAGGGCATCGCGGTGCGCGCCGGGCATCATTGCGCCCAGCCGGTGATGGACCGGTTCGGCGTGCCGGCGACGACGCGGGCGTCCTTCGGCATCTACAACGATTTCGACGATGTGGACGCGCTGATCCGCGGCATCGGCAAGGTGCAGGAGATCTTCGGCTGATGAACGACCTGCGCGAGCTCTATCAGGAAGTGATCCTGGACCACGGCCGCAAGCCGCGGAACTTCGGCGCGCTACCCGACGCCAACCGCGAGGCGCACGGCCACAACCCGCTGTGCGGCGACAAGCTGGACGTGCGGCTGCTGGTCAAGGACGGGATCGTCGAGGACGTGAAGTTCGAAGGCGCCGGCTGCGCCATCTCGGTGGCGAGCGCCTCGCTGATGACCGAGGCCCTGAAGGGCAGGACCGAGGCCGAGGCCAACGCCCTGTTCGAGAAATTTCACGCCCTGATCACGGGCGAGGCGGACGTGACCCTCGACCAACTCGAGGAACTGGACAAGCTGGCGGTATTCTCCGGCGTGCGTGACTATCCCTTGCGGGTGAAATGCGCGACGCTGGGTTGGCACACGATGCATGCCGCGCTCGAAAACAACGGCGAAACGGTGGTGACGGAATGAGCGAGACCTTCCTGAACGAATTCCTCGACGGCCCGGCCGAGGCCGCCCCGGACAATGCGCTCCGCGACCAGATCGTCGACAAGCTGAAGACGATCTACGATCCGGAGATTCCTGTTAACATTTACGAACTCGGGCTTATCTATGGTCTGGACGTATCGCCCGAGAACGACGTCAAGGTCACCATGACCCTGACGACGCCCATGTGCCCCGTCGCCGAATCCATGCCCGGCGAGGTGGAGAGCAAGGTGCGCGAGGTCGACGGCGTGAACGAGGTCGAGGTCGAGCTGGTATGGGAACCTGCCTGGGACATGGGCAAGCTTTCCGAGGCAGCCAAGCTCGAACTGGGCATGTTGTAGGAGACGGACGATGGCAGCAGGTATCATCACCTTGACCGACCGCGCGGTGGACCGCGTGAAGACGCTCATGTCCAAGCGCCCGGACGCGGCGGGCCTGCGCGTGTGGATCAAGGAAGCTGGCTGTTCGGGCTTGAGCTACAAGGTGGACTTCACCGACGAGGCCAAGCCTGGCGACGACGTGGTCGTGACCGAGGGTGGCAAGGTATACGTCGATCCCAAGGCGGTGATGTACATCCTCGGCTCGGAGATGGATTACCAGGAAGACAAGTTCTTCTCCGGCTTCCTGTTCATGAACCCCAACGAAAAAGGTCGCTGCGGCTGCGGCGAGAGTTTCACGGTCTGACGCAAGGTTCGGTTCGGCCTTCAATCCCCACTATCGTCATTCCCGCGCACGCGGGAACCCAGTCGGGGCCGTCACGTGGCCCCTCAACCTGCTCGGTCACGAAGACGCCTCTTTCGTTGTAGAAGGCTGGCCGCAGTCAACCAGCCTTACGAAGAGCTGGGTTCCCGCGTGCGCGGGAATGACGACGATGGGGAACATTTGAGCAAATCTCATGTCCCTCGACGTTTTTCTCGCGCTCCTCCTCTTCGCGTTTGTGTCCTCGATCACGCCCGGCCCCAACAACCTGATGCTGTTGGCTTCCGGGGTGAATTTCGGCTTCCTGCGGACCATCCCGCACATGCTGGGGATCGGCGTCGGCTTCCTGATCCTGCTGCTGGCGGTCGGCTTCGGGCTGGGCGCGCTGCTGACGGCCTATCCGCCGATTCACACCGTGCTGAAGGTGGCAGGCGGCGCCTACCTGTTGTACCTGGCGTGGAAGATCGCCACCTCGCGCACCATGGGCAAGGCCGGCGAGGCCGGCGCCAGGCCAATGACCTTCCTGCAGGCCGCCGCGTTCCAATGGGTCAGCGTCAAGGCGTGGGTCATGGCGGTCACCGCCATGTCGCTCTACACCAGCGCCGAGCGGCCGTTCCTGTCGGTCATCCTCGTCGCCACCGCCTTCGCGCTGGTCAACCTGCCGAGCGTGTCAACCTGGGCCGGCTTCGGCACCGCCATGCGCGGCTTCCTGTCCGATCCGGTGCGACTGAAATGGTTCAACATCGCAACGGGCGCGGCGCTGGCGCTGAGCGTGGTGCCGATGGTGACCTGAGTGACTGGGCCGCGATCCTATCCTTGCATCCGCGCGCGGATCTTCGCCATGAGAGACCGCGCGTCGAATTCCTCGTCGCCTTCGTAGCGCGGTGCGTATTTGGCGTAGGCCGCGCTGATTTCCTCATAGCGGTCGGTGATGCGCTTCATGTTGTAGGCGTGGGACACGACGTAGAACTCACCCGCCTGCAACTGTGGGAAGGCGATGCCGGTATAGCGGTCGGTGTCCATGGTGAGGCCCTTGCCGAACGGGTCGGTCATCTCCGAAGAGACAAACCCCGGCAGCACGAACGATACCTCGATGAAATCCGGCACTTCCTCGCGCATCGCATCGGTCATGGCATGGAGCGCATGCTTCGACGCCTCGTAGGTGCCGGCCATGAAGACGAAATTGGCGAGGCTGTTTTCCGAACCGACGTTGTAGATGGCGGCCGGCGTGCCCTGTTCGATGAAACGCTTGCCGAAGACGTGGCAGCAATACCAGACGCCGAAATAGTTGGTCCGCATGACGCGTTCCACGTCTTCCGGCGCGGTGGCGATGATCGGCGTGGGCATCTGGGCAATGCCCGCATTGTTCATGATGACGTCGGCGCGGCCCCAGCTTTCCCAGGCGAAATCGGCGAGCGCCTCGACCTGGGACAGCTCCGACACGTCGCACGCCGTGCCGACCGCCTGGTAGCCCATGCCCCTGAGCGCCTCGACCGCCTCATCGACCTTGCTCTTGCGGCGGCCCGCGATCACCAGCTTCGCGCCATCGTCGCCGAAGCGCTTGGCGAAGGAGAAACCAATCCCGGTTGCACCGCCGGTGATGACGACGACCTTGTCCCGATAGCTTTTCACCGCGCCTATTCTTTCTTGTTCGTGGTTAAATTTTGACATGCCCACTTTATGAACAACCACGCCTGAAACAAGCGGTTCCGGCGTGTGACCTCGCGATTCCGCCCTCCTGAGCATGAACCTGCCCAGCGTATCCAGCTGGGCCGTGTTGGCCTGTTGCGGCACAAAACGCCGGCGGGCAGTTGATCCAAATCACTGCGACCGGACGGCGCGGGCTTTAAAAGCAGACGAACAGCGATGGAGCCGCGCATGTCCGACAGTTGGCAGGTGCTCAAACCGGGCCGGGGGTATGTTCCGCTGAACTCCGGGCCTGGTCCGGATCTGTCTTCCGTAGTCGCCGTCGCCCTCGAACACGCCGCTGCGCTTGGCTTCTCCGAGGACGACAGGATGGAGAAGATCGCTATCCGCGGTCTCGATTTCTTCTATGGCGCCCAGCAGGCGTTGTTCGGCATCGACATGCCGATCTACGACCATGCGGTCACCGCGCTGATGGGGCCCTCGGGCTGCGGCAAGTCGACACTGCTGCGCGTGCTCAACCGCATCTATCAGGTGTACCCGGGCCAGCGGGCCACGGGAGAAGTCATCATGGACGGGCGCAACATCCTCGACCGGGCGCTGGACGTGAACGTGCTCAGGATGCGGGTCGGCATGGTGTTCCAGAAGCCGTCGCCGCTGCCCATGTCGATCTACGAGAACGTTGCGTTCGGCCTCCGGCTCATGGGCGCGCTGTCGCAGGCTGAACAGGACGTGCAGGTCGAACGTGCGCTGCACCGCGCCGGTCTGTGGGAGGAAGTGAAGGACGTGCTGCGCAAGGACGGCAACTCGCTGTCGCGGCCAGCAGCAACGGCTGTGCATCGCCCGCGCCATCGCCGGCGATCCGGACGTGCTGCTCATGGACGAGCCGTGCTCCTCGCTCGATCCGCTGTCGACCATGCGGATCGAGAACCTGATGGACGAATTGCGGTACGACTACTGCATCGTCATCGTCACCCACAATCTGCAACAGGCCGCGCGGGTGTCCCACTACACGGGCTTCATGTACCTCGGCAAGCTGATCGAATTCGGCACCACCGCCGATCTGTTCACCCATCCGAAGGAGAAGCAGACCGACGCGTTCATAACCGGGCGGTTCGGCTGAGCGGACGCCAGGGAGCCAGCCGTCGTCAATAGCCGGCCATCCAGTCCTTCTGCTTCTCGGCCACCTCCCGCACCGTGATCCAGCGCAGGCGCTCCTCCTCGGCGTCGTCCAGGGCGCGGTGGTGATGGGGACGGCGTTCCTGCATGGAGGCCATCACCATGACGGTCTCGACGGCGGTGGGCAGCTCCTCGCCCGGGTCGCGCGGCGCGGTGGCGAGGTCGATGCCCAGCGTTTCGGCGACCGCTTCGGCCTGGGCCACCTCGGTATCGCGCAGGCTGAGGAACTCGCGCGGGAAGCCGCCGGCCTCCAGTAGATCGGACAGCCATTTGCCGTCCCACTCGGGCGAACTGGCATAGAGGTCGTTGCCGGAGAGCGCCGCGACCGCGCGCCTTGCGACGGCATCTACCGGCTCGCCCCTCGCCAGGAGCGTGGCGCGCTTGATGCCGTGGGCTTGCTCGGCGGACTCGGTCCAGGCGGTCCAGCCGGGCGCGGGCTGGATCAGATGGCTTTCCGCGCCGCTGCCGTCCTCGAACACCCAGGCGATCTCGATGGGGTAGCTGTCGCCGGTCAGGCCGGACGCCTCGATATCCATGAACACGCGCATGCGGCCGGACCCCGATTGGATGCCAAATGGTATGTAGTCTGAACATCAGGGTACCGGGACATTCCCGCCGGATCAATCGCCGAGCGTCTCGATTTCGCGCTCCAGTTCCGCGATCAGGTCCGCGCTGGCGGCAAGGTGCGGCTTTTCCGCTGCCAGGATGATGCGGAACGCCCGCTGCTTCAGCGCCAGCGTGTCGATGTCGCCGCCGGTGCCGTCGACCCGCGCGGCGTCCACGACGATGTCGATCAGCCGGTCGACGCCGTGCAGGCGGCCCCACAGATAGTCGTTCTCGCGGTGGGCGCGCTTGAAGAAGGCGCCGAAATTGCCCAGCTTCACGCCCTTCAGGAAATCCTCCGGGCTGCCCTGCCGGATGGCGTTGCAATCCTGCGGGCTGAGCCGGGCGACGCGGATCTCCTCGTAGCTCCCGGTCGCATCCCAGACACCAGCTGAAAACGTCACCATGTCCCAGAACGAAAAGCCCAGATAGTGGATCAGCAGGTCGCGGCGGATCATGCCGGCCGCTCCCGTCTGCTCGATGCCCGACAGGATTTCGTCGGACCGCCGGTTCATCGATTCCAGGTCGATGTCGCGGGCGATGCCGCCGACGATGGCGTCGATCGCCGCTAGGTTGTCCCGCGCGAATGCCGCGCCGCCACCTCCAGCTGATTTCTGGCCGTCGAACCGGGCGGTGGACAACACCGGGCCGAACACGTCGCGCGTCCGGCCGGCCGCCTCCAGGCTGACCGCCGCGGTACCGTCACGGGCGCGGAGCGCGTCCAGCACCTCGTAGAAGCGGCCCTTCAGGTGGTCGAGCCGCTGGGAATTGAGGTCCGGCAGCCCGGGCTGGCCCAGCCGTCCGTAGAGCGCGTTCAGCGCCTGGATGACGAAGCGGATGCGGCGGCTGCGGAACTCCAGATCGAAGCTGCGCAGCACCCTGATCCACGACGGCGCGCCGTGACCGATCACCGGAGCGTCCGGCGCAAGGTGGCCGGCCGGCAATACGCCGCGAGCGGCGGCCCAGGCGTCGAGCGCGTCCTTGATGAAGCCCGCCTGGGCGGTGCCGGGCTCGTCACCGCAGAGCAGGGTGACGATCTTGGCGGCCTGGTCGACGGCGGCCTGCAGCTTGAGGCGCAGATAGCCCTTGTAGGCGAAGCCGGCCTGCAGGGCGGCCTCGGTATTGCACAAGGCGCGCCATTGGGCGATCTGCTCGCCGGTCAGCCGGCGCCGGTCCAGACTGCCGCGCGTCACTTTCTCGACTGCGGCGGCGATATCGGGGCGCACCGCCTCGATGATCTCGCGGGTATACCGGGTGCGCCGGTTCAGCTCCTGCACCCAGTCCAGGTCGTCGGCGATGGGCTCGTTGCGCGGGATGTCGGACAGCGCCGCCTTCAGGGTGCGCAGCACGCCGGGCGGCTTGCCGGTGGGCGGCGGCGGTTTGTCGGCCGGGCTGGGATTGATGTAGACCAGCCGCCGGTCGACCCGGCGATAGGCCGGCTGGCGGCCGATGGCGTCGATGGCGGGCGCGAACGGCTTGTTGTTGAGCACGCTGCCGTCGAGGAACGAGGTTTTCTCCGGGTCCGTGCCGGATTGCAGGTAGGGCCGGAAATTGCCGCGCAGGAACCGCTGCTTGGCGGTCCACTTCCGGCCGCGCTTTTCCAGCACCCGGTCGACCTCGCCGAGCTGGGCCGGCGGGAACGCGGCCGGAAAGCTGGCGGTGGCCCGCGCCGCGAAGGCGAGCGCCGGGATGCAGGCCAGGTCGAAATCGGTCTCCACCTGGCCGTCGGCCCAACGGCGGTAGCGGAAATGCAGCCGGTGGCGGTGCTCGCGCTCCTCGATCAGCGGCGGATCGTAGAGCGGGATCGACCGCGCGTAGCCGAAGAAGTCGGTGAGGGTGACGAACATGTCGAGCTTGAGGCCGGTCGGCATCAGCGAGTCGATAGCGCTTTTCGGCGTGCCCATGGACTCCATGGCGGTGATCAGGCTGTCGACCAGGCGCTCGCCGTCGAAGGGTGGACGCAGACGGACGAGCTGCATCATGCGGCGCAGCTTGCCGGTGACCTCGTCGTCGAGTTCGATGTCCCTGAACCGGTCGCCGGCCACCCAGCGCACCAGCGGCCAGAACAGCCGGTCGCTCCAGGCGGTGGTCCTGCCTTCGGTGATCAGCGCCTCGACATCGGCGCCCGCCAGCCACATCTCGCGCAGCACGTCGAACGGCAGGTCGTGGGCGAGCGCGCGGGCAAGCAGCACGCTGTTGATGCCGCCCGCGCTGGCGCCGGCGATGACATCGACGATCACCCGCAGGTCGAGCCCGGCGCCGATCTCGCGCAGCAGGTCGAAATAGACCTCCTCGGTGTCGGTTTCCCGCTCGGGCGCCGGCGGCAGGTCGGAGAACCGCCGCCCGCGCTTCTGGTTGGCGTCATGGACCGAGTGATAGAGCTTCGACGCCCGCGCCAGCTTGAGGATCTCCTTGGCGATGCCGTGCATGTACACGGCCAGCGAGATGCCGCCGCTGCACACGATCGCCAGCCGGAGCTCTTTCTCCTGCATCAGCTTTGGTCCGCGAGATCGATGGTCGTCACGTCTCTCCCCTTCGGCGCGCGCGCATCTGGCCACGCCGGGTGCGGGAAATCAACGCATGGGAGAGTGGAAGGTGCCTCGGTACCCGAAGGCGGCGCCCGACGCATCCCTGTTCGGGCGAGGCCGCGGCCTTGCTCAGACCAGCGCCTTGGGGCTGTCGAAGGCGACCAGGTCGCCGGCCTTCGCCTTGGCCCAGCTGGCAATATCGAACTCGATGACGGCCAGCGCCGCGGTGGGGAATTTGTCCTCGATCTCGTCGCGCCGGCCGGCCGGATCGCCGGCCGAGAGTTTGAGGGCCGCGAGCTGCATGCCGGGATTATGGCCGATCACCAGCAGGGTCGCGATCTCGTCAGGCGCGCCGCGCACCATTTCCATGATGGTCTTGGGGTCGGCGAGGTAGAGCTCGGCGCGAAACTCCAGCGGTACGTCGGCGTGCAACGCGGTCAGCACGCGCTGCGCCGTCTCGCGGGTGCGGACGGCGGGCGACGAGAGGATCAGGTCTGGCGTCAGGCCGCGCTGGCGCAGATAGGCGCCCATCAGGGCGGCGGCGCGCTGGCCGCGGTCGTTGAGCGGCCGTTCGTTGTCCGGCTGGTCAGGGTTGTTCCAGTCGGACTTGCCGTGACGAAGCAGCAACAGACGCTTCAAGGGAGTTCTCCTCTCGATTCACGGCGCACCCTACAGCGTGACCGTGTCGTTCCCGTGAACGCGGGATCAACCGGACCTCGGGAAGGGCGTCAGGCGGGCAGGCTGCGGTTCAACGCAACGACGGCGCGGTCGATCGCCGCGGCGGTAAGCCGTTCGATACCCATGTCGTCCCGCATCATCTCGAGCAGCCGCGATTCCTCCTGGTCAACCTTGCCGTCGCTCGCGGCCGTGTTCGACGCAAGGGCATAGGCGGTATCGCGCACGCTGTGGGGCAATGCGGCATACACAAGCCCCAGCACGGTCTCGAGCCCGTCCTTTTCCCGCAGCATGGTGTTGCAGGCGCGTACCGTGGCCACCAGCCAGGATCGGTCATAGCCCTTGAACGCAGGCAGGTCGGCGACGCTGTGGGACATGGCGCCGATCTCTTCATCCGCCATCCGGGAGTCAGCGGACGCGACGACGACCATCAGGTAGACAAGCGCCGCATGGGGCGTAAGAACAGATTCTTTCAAGGTAACAAGTCCTAGAGTTGGCCTCAGACCATCCAAAATAGAAACCTGCGGCCTGCTCTTCAATGCTAATCGGACAATGCCTGGTTTGCGGTGACGCCCGCGCTCAGAAAGGCCGCAGTGATCCCGACCGCCTCGGCCAGGCCGACGCGGGCCACCTCCACGTCCTCGGGAAAGGCGCCGAGCAGGCGGCTCGGCATGGCGCTGTCGAGCATGACGAACACGCCCCGGTCGCCGGCGCGGCGGATCAGCCGGCCGAACGCCTGCTTCAGCCGCAGCCGGGTCAGCATGTCGTCGTAGCGGTTGCCGCCGAACGCGTCGCGCCGGGCGCGGTGCAGGATGGACGGGCGCGGCCACGGCACCCGGTCGAACACGATCAGGCGCAGCGCGTCGCCCGGCACGTCGACGCCGTCGCGGATGGCGTCGGTCCCCAGCAGGCAGGAGTTTTCTTCGGCGCGGAAGATGTCGACCAGGGTGCCCGGATCGAATGCATCGACGTGCTGGGCGTAAAGGCCGATGCCCTGGCGGGCAAGCGGCGCGGCGATCCGGCCATGGACGTCGCGCAGCCGGTTGATGGCGGTGAACAGGCCTAGCCCGCCGCCGCCCGCCGCCTCGAACAGCGCCCGGTAGGCGCCCGCCACCTGCTGCGCGTCGGTGCGCTTGACGTCGCGGACCACCAGCACTTTCGACTGGGCACCGTAATCGAACGGCGATTTGTGGCTCGAGCGTTTCGCCGGCAGCACCAGGTGGTTGAAGCCGGTACGCAGCTCGGCGTTGCGCCAGCCGTCCTGGTCGGCGCCGTCCGCGCCGGCGTCGTCACGCAAGGTGGCCGAGGTGACGACGACGCCGTGGGCGGGGGCCAGCACCACGTCGGCGAACGGCTTGGTCGGATCGATCCAGTGCCGGTGCAGGCCCACGTCGTATTCGCGCTGGCCGCCACGCTCGACAGAGAACCAGTCGACGAAGCCTTCGGCCGTGCCCTTCTCCAGGTCCCGCAGCATGGCGCGCCAAGGCAGGATCATGGCGTCGACCCGCCGCGTGATGCCGCCGCGCGCCGCCTCCAGCCGCGTGCGCTCGGCGCTCTCCAGTTCCTCGGATTCGTCTGCCAGCCGGTTGCCGATGACACGGGCGAGCTGCTGCATGGGCACGGTCAGCTCGGCCAGCGCCTGCTCCAGCGCGCCCGCCGCGGCGCGCAGCCCGTCGGACAGCGTGTGCGTCGCCGCCTCCAGCGTATAGGGATCGTCCGGCCGTTGGGCGCGGGCATAGACATGGGTTCGGACGGCAGCGAGGAACTGCTCGGCGGCGCCTTGCGCGGCGGCGCTGGCGATGCGGCCGAGCCAGCCCTCGCCGGGCAACGCGGCTGCCGCGCGGATCGCCTCGCGCATCAGCGTCTCGGATTCCGGGTGCAGGGCCAGCAGGTCGCCGATGCGCGCCTCGATGCCGCGCGCCCGGCCGCGCCTGCCGCCTTCCGGGCCGCGCACCCAGCGCCGCAATTCCACCGCCTCCAGCCCCGAGAGATGGGCCGAGAACGCGCTGTCCGCGGCGTCGAACAAGTGATGGCCCTCGTCGAACACGTAGCGGGTCGGCTTGTCCTCCTCCGGGCCGTAGAGCGCGGCGCGGATCATCACCAGGGCGTGGTTGGCGATCACCAGGTCGGCGCCCTTGGCCTTGCGCGAGGAATGCTCGATGAAGCAGGTGCGCCAGTGCGGGCAGGCCGCATAGACGCATTCGCCGCGCCGGTCGGTGAGACCCGACGCCCGGCCCGCGCCGATCCGCTGCAGCAGCCAGGCGGGCAGGTCGCCGCCCACCATGTCGCCGTCGCGGCTGTAGCGCGCCCAGCGCACCACCAGCGCCAGCCGGACCAGGTTCTCCGGCGTCATCTGGGCGCGGCCGACCGCCTCCTCCAGGTTGAGCAGGCACAGATAGTTCTCGCGGCCCTTGCGCACCACGACCTTGCGCGCCTTGACGCGGCGGTCGGGGAACAGCCGGTCCAGCTCCTGGTCGAGCTGCCGCTGCAGGTTCTTGGTATAGGTCGACAGCCAGACCGCGCCGTGGTTGCGCTCGGCCCACAGGCTCGATGGCGCGATATATCCCAGCGTCTTGCCGATGCCGGTGCCCGCCTCGGCGATCACCGCGTTCGGCGCCGAGACGATCTCGCGTGGTTCGAAGGCGGCGGTGACCATGTCCGCATAGTCCCGCTGGCTGGCCCGGTCCTCGGCGCCCTGGCCCAGCAGCGCGGTCAGCCGGTCCTGCACCTCGCCCGAGCCCACTGGAAAATCGTCGGGCGGCGGGCGCGGCGCCATGTCCTCCCATTGCGGCAGCCGGCGCCAGACGTCGAGGCCGCTGCCGGCGTCCTCGCCCGATGCAGGTGCGCCCAGCGCGGCGGTGACCCAGGCGCCCCACGTCCAGCCTGCCTTCGCCATGGTGCGAGCGAGGCGCTGCGCCTCGGGCCGGTCCGGGTAACGCGGGTCGGCGAGCAGGGCCAGCAGCAGCTTGGCGGCCTGGTGGAGGATGGCCGCCTGGTCTTCCAGGCTGCCCGACGGCAGCGCCAGCCCCAGCGCGGCGGCGATCCCGCCCGGCGTCGGCAGACAGAACTTGGCGGGGCAGGCGAAGGCATAGAGGTCGAGCACGTCGAGCACCCGGGCGAGCGGCTCTGTCTCCAGCCGGGCGCTGACCGCCGGTTCGTGGCAGACCAGCATCATGCCGCGCGCCGCCCGGACCGCGGCCTCGCCAAGGCCCAGCGTCTCCACCTCGCCATCGACCGTCACGATCACGGCGTCTCGGAAGCCGACCGCGAGGGCGGGCATATCGGGTAACGCGATTGTGGGTGCGGAAGTGGACATCGCGACCAATATTAGGAGAGACCCGGCGGCCTGTCATGCGCCGCCCGAACAAAACAGGACCGCATGTCGGCCATGACCCTGCCGGAAGCCGCAGAAACATTGACGCTTCCCCGCCTTGGCCCTACTTTCCGCCGACTTCCAGTCCCGGGAACACCCATGTCCGAGTTTCGAGAGATCGCCCTGAACAGCAACGCCTGGCCTTTCCAGGAAGCGCGCAAGCTGGTCGATCGGTTCGAGAAGACGGGCGTGAAGCCGGACGCGGTGATCTTCGAGACCGGCTACGGCCCGTCGGGCCTGCCCCATATCGGCACCTTCGGCGAGGTGGCGCGCACGACCATGGTGCGCCACGCGTTCGAAACCATGTCGGACATCCCGACGCGGCTGATCGCGTTCTCGGACGACATGGACGGTCTGCGCAAGGTGCCGGACAACATTCCCAACAGGGAAGCCATGGTGCCCCATCTGGGCAAGCCGCTGACCCAGGTGCCCGACCCGTTCGGCACCCATGACAGCTTCGGCGCCCACAACAACGCCCGGCTGCGCGCCTTCCTCGACGAATTCGGCTTCGAGTACGAGTTCATGAGTTCGACCGCCTGCTACAAGTCCGGCCGGTTCGACGCGACCCTGCTCGACGTGCTGCGCCACTATGACGCGGTCATCAACGTGATCCTGCCGACGCTCGGGCCGGAGCGCCGCGCCACCTACAGCCCTTTCCTGCCGGTGTGCCCGCGCAGCGGCCAGGTGCTGCAGGTGCCGATCATCGACCGCGATGTCGCCGCCGGCACCATTACCTACGAGGACAATGGCGAGCGGGTCACCGTCCCGGTCACCGGCGGCCATTGCAAGCTGCAGTGGAAGGCCGACTGGGCCATGCGCTGGGTGGCGCTGGGCGTGCATTACGAGATGGCTGGCAAGGATCTGATCGATTCGGTCAAGCTGTCGAGCCGCATCTGTCAGGCGCTGGGCGGTACGCCGCCCGAGGGCTTCAACTACGAGCTGTTCCTCGACGAAAACGGCGAGAAGATCTCCAAGTCGCGCGGCAACGGCCTGACCATCGAGGAGTGGCTCCGCTATGCGCCGGCCGAGAGCCTGTCGCTCTACATGTTCCAGTCGCCGCGCAAGGCCAAGCGGCTGTATTTCGACGTGATACCCAAGGCGGTCGATGAATACATCACCTTCCTCGACGCCTATCACCGGCAGTCGGCGCCCGAGGAGAAGCTCGCCAACCCCGTCTGGCACATCCATGGCGGCAATCCGCCGGTAGAGGACGTGCCCGTGACCTTCGGGCTGCTGCTCAACCTGGTGAGCGCCAGCAATTCCGAGGATCCGGCGATCCTGTGGGGCTTCATCAGCGGCTACGCGCCAGGTGCCAACCCCGCGACCCATAAGCTGCTCGACCGGCTGGTGCGTTTCGCGGTGGCCTACTACGACGACTTCGTGAAGCCCAACAAGCGGTTCCGCCAGCCCGATGACCGCGAGCGCGCGGCGCTGGCCGACATGGCGGCGGCGCTGAACGGACTGGCGGCCGACGCCACCGCCGAGGACATCCAGAACGAGGTCTATGCCGTGGGCAAGGCGCACGGCTTCGAGCCGCTGCGCGACTGGTTCAAGGCACTCTACGAGACGCTGCTGGGCCAGAGCCAGGGCCCGCGCATGGGATCTTTCTTCGCGCTATACGGTTTGGACAACAGCCGGGCATTGCTGGCGGACGCGTTGGCAGGCAAGCTCGCCGCCTGAATGGTCCAGATCAGGTCATCCGGTATACAAGGGTACGAGCCCCCATCGATGGAGCAGGGATTGCTGAAAGCCTTTTTCGTTGCCGCCGCAGCCATCGGCCTGATGGCCCTGTCTCCCACCGGAGAATGGCGCAAGGGCGATCCCGCCGTCGACAAGTGCATGTCGGAGTACGCGGCCATCGACGCCGCCGTGCAGCAGGCCGGCACCACCGATACGGAATATGCCCGCATCGATGGTTTCCCCTATTTCCGGCTGAACCGGTTCCTGGCCAGCTACGATTTCACCACCCTGAACCCCGCCCAGCGTACCGAATGGATCGACCATCTGGTGCAGGCCGACAAGGACGAGCGCGCCATCGAGATCGGCAACCTGCCGGCCACCAAGCGCGGCGAACTGTATGGCAAGCTCGAGCGTGATCCGGTGACGATGACCAAGGCCTGCGCCGACGCCGTCCGCGCCTTCGACCACCAGAAGCCCGACGCCCACAAGGCGCTGCCGCCGCGCGCCGTGGTGGAAGGTTCCGACGCCGCGCCGGCCAGGTCGGCCACGCGTACCCCCGAGCAGCTTGCCGCGCTGACCGCCGCAGCGGCGCCGCCGTCCAAGGGCACCACGGTGTTCGAGCCCATGGGCACCAAGCCCATGTCCGCCTACACCGTGAAGCTGCTGGTCGACCAGTCGCGCTCCAAGGAGCTGAAGATCCCCGAGCCCAAGGAAGAAGCGGCCGAGCGCCTGATCGGCAGCTTCGCGCCCATGGTCCGTGTCACCGGCGAGCCGGACGAGTCCATGGTCATTCCGGTCTGGAAGGACGGCAAGATCGCCAGTGAGTACAACGCCGCCGTGGCCTACGCCCGGTTCTCGCAGGCCAGGTGGAAGGGCGAGCCGGTCCTGCAGATCAGCTATTTCATCTGGTTCAAGGCGCAGCCGCTCGACGGTCTGATCTGGCGTGTCACGCTGGGCGCCGACGGCAAGCCGCTGGCCTACGACACGGTCCACACCGACGGCAGCAACTACCTGCTGCTGCTGGACGGCGGCCTGAAGGCCGCGGGCGCCGCCATGCTGCCCGAGGTTCCGGACGGCAGCCGCCTGGTGCTGAGCATCGACGGCGCGACTCACGACATCAGGCATGTCGGCGCGTGGGATGGCGTGACCCGCGACAACTACCTGCTGGTTGAATACAACCGGCTGCGTCGGATGTACCACCACGATGGCGAAACCCGCAGCCTGTTCGACGCCAGCGGCACCAGCGGCACGGGTCCGAACGCGCCGCGCCAGTGGGCGCACCACAAGCTGGACAACGGCCTCTATTTCGATGCGCCGGACCTGCTGCAGAAGCTGACAGCGGCGAAGTAGGTCGGTTCCCCGGCAGGGCTTCGCAAAACGCACTACCGCCTCGCCCGTCATTCCGATAGCGTGCCCGCGACATGAACCGACTGGTTTACAAGATCTGTCCGGGTGCCGAATGGGCGCATGCCGTCGGCAGCGGAAGCTATGCCGGATCGGCCGTCGACAGGGCGGACGGGTTCATCCATTTCTCCACCGCGGGACAGACCCGGGAAACCGCCGCGAAGCATTTCGCCGGCCAGCGCGACCTGGTGCTGGTGCAGGTCGACACCGCGCGCCTGCCGCGGGAGGCGTTGAAATGGGAGCCGTCACGCGGCGGCGCCCTGTTCCCGCACCTCTACGCGCCGCTGCCCGTGTCCGCCGCGCTGCGCGTCGATCCGCTGCCGTGGCGCGACGGCGACGGCCACCTGTTCCCGGAAAGCCTGGAAGATGCGTGATCCCTACCGGCTGATCCGCCCGACCCTGATGGCGCTGGACGCCGAGAAGGCGCACCGGCTGACCCTGCGGCTGCTGAAGTCGCCGCTCGCCGGTCTGCTGGGCAAGGACACGGCCGAGACACCCGAGCTGGAAACCAGCTTCCTTGGCATCCGCCTGCCCAACCCGATCGGCCTCGCCGCGGGCTTCGACAAGAACGCCGAGGTGCCCGACGCCATGCTGAAGCTGGGTTTCGGCTTTGTCGAGGTGGGAACGGTGACGCCGCGCCCGCAGATGGGCAACCCGGAGCCGCGCATTTTCCGGCTGGTCCAGGACGAGGCAGTGATCAACCGCATCGGCTTCGCCAACGAGGGCGCCGACATGGTGACCCGCCGCCTGTCGGAGCGCCGGGCCGCGTCGCGCATGGGCAAGATCGGCATCAACATCGGCGCCAACAAGGACTCCGACGACTGGATTGGCGACTACGTCAACGGGCTGCAGCGATTTTCCGGCCTGGGCGACTACTACACCATCAACATCTCGTCGCCCAACACGCCCGGCCTGCGGGCGCTGCAGACCCGCGATTCGCTAAAGCCCCTGCTCGACGCGCTGATCGCCACCCGCGAGCAGATGAGCCGGGTGCGCAAGCCACCGCTGCTGGTCAAGCTGGCGCCCGACCTGACCCTGCCGCAATGCGAGGACATCGCCGCGCTGGCGCTGGAGCACGACATCGACGGGCTGATCATCGGCAACACCACCATCGGCCGGCCCAACACCCTGCAAAGCCCGCTGAAAGGCGAGACCGGCGGCCTGTCCGGCGCGCCGCTGAGGGAGCTGGCGCTGGAGAACATGAAAACCATGTTCCGCCTGACCGGCGGCAGGATTCCGCTGGTCGGCGTCGGCGGCATCGCCTCGGGACAGGATGCCTACGACCGCATCCGCGCCGGCGCTTCCGTCGTGCAGCTGTACACCGCGCTGGTCTACGAAGGGCCAGGCCTGGTGAAGCGGATCAAGGAAGAGCTGAGCGCGCTGGTGAAGCGGGATGGGCTCGGCAATGTCAGCGAGGCGGTGGGGAAGGGTTAGCCCCCGAATCCTGACTGCCATCTCCCATGGCCACGCAGCGTAGCCGCGACGGCTGGGCAGGTGCTAACCCCAAAGCGCCGGATCGGGCGGATACATCATGCCGTTCCCGTAGTGGATCGCGTGCTCCCGGTCCTTCGCCAGCAGCCACGCCCCGTCGAGATCGGTCCAGGACGCGTCCTGCGCCACCAGCATGGCCGGGGCCATTGCGAGCGACGTCCCCAGCATGCATCCGACCATCAGCTTCAGGCCGCGCGCGCGGGCGGCGTCCGCCGTTGCCAGCGCCTCGGTCAGGCCGCCGGCCTTGTCGAGCTTGATGTTGACCGCCTGGTACTTGCCGACAAGGTCGTCGAGGCTGTCGCGGTCGTGCAGGCTTTCGTCGGCGCACAGCGGCACCGGGCTGGAATACCCGCGCAGATCCTCGTCCCTGCCGGCGGGCAGCGGCTGCTCGATCAGGTCGACCCTTAGCAGGGCGAAACGCGGCGCCAGGTAGTCGAGCTTCTCGATGGTCAGCGCCTCGTTGGCATCGACGATCAGCCGCGCCCCCTGCGCGGCGGCGCTCACCGCGCGGATGCGCGTCAGGTCATGCTCGTCGCCGGCCAGCTTGATTTTCAGCAACGGCCGGTCGGCGACCGCCTCGGCCGCGGTCAGCAGGTTCTCCGGCGTATCGATGCTGAGGGTGAAGGCAGTGACCAGCGGCGCTGGCTGGTTCTTTCCCGCAAGCTTCCAGACCGGTGTGTTCGTGCTTTTCGCTTCCAGATCCCACAGGGCGCAATCGAGGGCGTTGCGGGCGGCGCCATGGGGCAGCAGTGCCTGCGCCGCCGCGCGGCCGATGCCAGATTCCACGGCGCTGCGCACGGCTTCGAGTTGCGCCGTCACACTCCCGGCGCTCTCGCCGTAGCGCACGTTGGGGCCGCATTCGCCACGGCCAATCACCCCGTCCTGCTCCAGTTCGACGACGACCACGTCGGTCTCCGTCGCGGAGCGGCGCGAGATGCGGAAGACGCCGGCGACCGGCCATCGTTCGGTACGGATTCGGTAGATCATTGCTGGAAGTTACCGGGTGGACACGACATGATACGCCCGACCATAAACGGGAGTCCCTTGGATGTCACAAGAAGCCACCGCAACCAAGACCGAACCGGAAGTCCTGCTGGATATCCGGGACCATATCGCGACCATCACGCTCAACGCGCCGCAGCGGATGAACACCATTTCCGGCCCCATGCTCGACCTGCTGGCCAGGACCCTGGTCGAGGTGGACGCCAACTCGGACGTGCGCGTGGTGGTGCTGACCGGCGCCGGCCGCGCGTTCTGCGCCGGCCTCGACCTGGGCGGCGCCAAGCAGGGCTCGACCGGCATGTCCGGTGCGTCCACGTCCAGCACCATCAGCATCCGCGACACGCCGCCGACCGTGCTGCACAACATGGACACGCCGGTGATCTGCGCCCTCAACGGCGGCGCGGCCGGCTACGGCATGGACCTGGCCATGGGCTGCGACATCCGCGTCATGGGCGAGGGCGGCAAGCTGGCCGCCGCGTTCACCAAGCGCGGCCTGCTGCCGGAATCGGGCGGCACCTGGATCCTGCCGCGCCTGCTCGGCTGGGCCAAGGCCGCCGAGCTGGTGTTCACCGGCCGCACCCTGGGCGCCGCCGACTGCCTGGAGCTGGGCCTGGTCAACAAGGTGGTAGCCGACGCCGAGGTGCAGTCCGCCGCCCGAGCCCTCGCCGAGGAGATCGCCGCCAACGCCCCGCTCGCCGTGCGCGCCGCCAAGCGGATGATGCGCATGGGCCTGAAGGAGCCGTTCGACGAGCACGTCCACCACGTCTTCCTGCAGCTCCTGCCGCTGCTGAAGACCGAGGATTTCGGCGAAGGCATCAAGGCCTTCCTGGAAAAGCGCGCGCCGGTTTTCAAGGGCAAGTAGGGGTGGTTTTTGGCTTCGGGCAACGTCCCTCACCCTGCCCTCTCCCAATGGGAGAGGGTTCTCGGTGGAGCGCGCGGTCAGTTCCCTCTCCCACTGGGAGAGGGTTAGGGTGAGGGGCGTTCTTTCCGCCCCTCCAGCTAAACCGTGAACGGCAACCTCAGCCCCGGCCGCGGCCAGTCGATGGCGATCAGCTGCCCCAAACCCGACAGCGTCACATAGGCCGTCTTCATGTCCGGGCCGCCGAACGCCACGTTGGTGGCGAGGAAATCCGTGTTGATCGGCGTGTGCTCGATGGTCTGGCCGTCGGGCGTGATGCGGGTCAGGCCGCCCTTCACCGGCGTGGCGATGACGATGCTGCCGTCTTCCTCGATGGCCAGCGAATCCCAGTAAGTGTTGCCGCCGGGGGAGGCCACGGTGCGTCCCTGGAAAAGCCCCGCCGCCTTCGCCACCTCGCCTTCACCGACGATATCGAAGGCGAGCAGGTGGGCGCTCATGGACTCGGCCGCGTAGACCGTCTTGCCGTCGGGCGAGATGCCGCAGCCGTTCGGCGTCAGCAGTCCGAACACCGCCTCCTTGACCAGCGATCCGTCGGGCTTGCCGTAGTAGAGGCCGCCGCGGTCCTGGTCGCGCGACCGGCCCTGGCCCAGATCGGTGAACCAGAAGCCGCCATTGCGGTCGAACATCAGGTCGTTCGGTCCAGTCAGCTTGTGGCCGTTCACGGTATCGTAGAGCCGCGAGACCTTGCCGGTCTTCAGGTCGACCCGGTCGATGGAGCCGCCCCTGTAGTTGTTGGCCTGGTGGCCGGGCAGCACTAGGCCGCTGGGCAGGGTGTGGAACTCGAAGCCGCCATTGTTGGTGACGTAGCAGGCGCCGTCCGGGCCGATGGCCGCGCCATTGGGGCCGCCCGGCACCTCGGCCACCACCTCGACGGTGCCGTCCGGCCAGCACTTGGCCAGCGCCTGGCCCTGGATCTCGGTGACCAGCACGCTGCCATCATTCATCACCACCGGGCCTTCGGGGAAGCGCAGGCCTTCCGCGATCACCCGGTAGTTGACGGCGGGGACGACTGTCGTCGGCGGCGTGTAGACCGGTGTCGCCCTGCAGGCGTCGATCAGGCTTTGCGCGGCAGGCGCGCGTTTTTCCCGGGTACCCATGGTGTTTCCCTCTCTGTGAATCAGGCGGTGTAAGGCAGCTTCAGGCCGGGTCGCGGCCAGTCGATGGCGATCAGCCGGCCGGCGCCGGTCAGGGTGACGTAGGCGGTCTTCATGTCCGGTCCGCCGAAGGCCACGTTGGTGGTGAGGAAGTCGTCGAGCGGCGTGTGTTCGATGGTCCTGCCGTCCGGCGTGATCCGCATCAGGCCGCCGCGCTGCGGGCAGGCGATGACGACGCTGCCGTCGGCCTCGATGGCGAGTGAATCCCAGAAGGTGTTGCCGCCGGGCGCGGCGATCAGGTGGCCGGGCAGGAAGCCGCCCTGCTTGCTGACCGTGCCCTCGCCGGTGATGTCGAAACCGTAGAGCCGGCCGGTCGGGAACTCGGCGACGTAGACCCGCTTGCCGTCGGGCGACACCCCGCAGCCATTCGGCCCGATCAGCGGGAACACCGCCTCGGTCACGAACGAGCCGTCGGCCCGGCCGTAGCACAGCGAGCCACGGTCGGTATGCCGGCCCACGGTCTTGCCCAAGTCGGTGAACCAGAAGCCGCCGTTGCGGTCGAACATCAGGTCGTTGGGCGCGCTCAGCCTGTTGCCGCCGGCGCTGTCATAAAGGGTGGTCACCTTGCCGGTCTTCAGGTCGACCCGGTCGATCGATCCGCCGGTGTAGCCGTTCTTCGGCGAGGCGGGCATCGTCAGGCCCATGGGCGTCCTGACCCATTCGAAGCCGCCATTGTTGGCGACGTAGCAGGCGCCGTCCGGTCCGATGGCGGCGCCGTTCGGTCCGCCGGGGACTTCGGCCACCACTTCCACCGTGCCGTCCATGTAGCAGCGGCTGAGCGTCTGGCGCTCCATCTCGACCAGGATGACGCTGCCGTCGTCCATGACCACCGGACCTTCGGGAAACCGCAGGCCTTCGGTGATGACGCGGATGTTGACGGGCGGCACCGTACGCACCGCCGGGGTGTCGACGGGGGTGGCGCCGACCTGGGCGATGGTGGACGCAGGCAGCGGCGTAGGCTTCGACCGGCTCATGACGGTTCCCCGTTTGCTTTCCCGGGGGGGAGCCTAGCAGAACGGAACGGGCGTTTCAGCAACCGTGACGAATTTCAGATCAACCTGGATGCCGGCGAATCCTCCTCGATGGAGCATGATCATTCCAACGCGCACGCGCACGCAGCAGACGTGGTCTGGCGCGCGGGTCACGGCTAGCCACCAGCGCTGGAGCGGCTTAATGATTGTTCCAAACCGATTTCTGGAAAGAGTTTCGGCATGTTCGTGGGACAACTCGCTCTTGTGCTGGCCGCTGCTTTCGCGGGAGCCGCGTTCTATATCAACATCGCTGAACAACCCGCGCGATTGAGCCTCGATGACAGGAGCCTGTTGAAGGAATGGAAGCCGAGCTACGCTGCCGGCTTCGCCATGCAAGGCAGCCTCGCGGTCCTGTCGGGGGTGCTTGGGCTGGTCGAGGCCTGGATGACTCAGGATTGGTCCTGGGTCGTGGGAGCGGTGCTCATTGTCGCCAACTGGCCCTATACCGTTCTTCGCATGATGCCGACGAACAACAAGCTGAAGGCGATTGCCGAGACTGAAGCCGGACCAACGTCGCGTTCCATGATCGAGGCGTGGGGACGGCTCCATGCGGTCCGCACCTCACTCGGCATCACCGCCACGCTCGCCTACCTTTGGGCGCTGAACTGAACGCTCCGTTTTCCCAAGCGTCGCCTTGGCATGCGCAATCGCCCGCGCAGGGCCGAACGCGGGAACAGAGCTGAATCAGAACCCGGCTCTGGGCAGCGGGACATCCGACGGAGCTTTTCAGCAGACCGCTAGAGCCCGCCGGCAACGGTGATTATCTCGCCGGTCACCCAGGCTGCGGCGGGCGAGGCCAGGAAGACCGCTGCGCCGCAGATGTCCTGTTCCTTGCCCATGCGCTTCATCGGGATCTTGATCATGTCGACGAGGCCCGGAAGCTGCTCCTCGGTCAGCTTGAGCGCCTCCATGAACACCTCGGTCGGGATCGGGCCGGGCGAGATGGCGTTGACCCTGATCTTCGGCGCCAGCTCGGTCGCCAGCGTCTTGGTCAGGCTGTTCACGCCGGCCTTTGCCGCGCCGTAGGGACCGTTCATCGGCGCCGGCTTGGCCGCGGCGATGGACGAGATGTTGATGATCGCGCTGCCTTCCGGCATGCGCTTGGCCGCCGCGACGCTGCCAGCCCAGACCGCCTTGAGGTTCAGGCCCAGCTGGTAGTCCCACTGGTATTCCGGCAGGTCCATGAAGGTGCGCATGGTGCGGTCGTCGGCGCCGCCGGCGTTGTTGACCCAGATGGTCAATTTGCCGAGTTGCTTCACGGTTTCCTCGGCCAGATTGTCGATGGCCGCCATGTCCATCATGTCGGTGGTGATCGCCGCCGACCTGCGGCCAAGCGCCCTGATCTCGTCGGCCACCGCCTCGATCTCGGCCGTGCGCCGCGCCGCCACCGCCACGTCGGCGCCCGCCTCGGCCAGCGCCAGCGCGATCGCGCGGCCGATGCCGCGGCCCGCGCCGGTTACCACCGCCACCTGGCTGTCCAGGCGGAACTGATCCATGATGCTCATCGAATTCTCCCCGTTGTCAAAGCAGGTCCGTTCATGGCCGATAAGGTGTGCCATGTCCAGATGCCAAAAGCGCGTGTGACTTTAAATCTCGAATTCAGCAAAATGTTTGGATTGCAGTTAGCCTTGTCTATCCTTGCGACGAATGCGTTCGCTGAACTTGATGAGAGTTTCTATGGTCGTAAAAGTAGCAATCGTTCAGTTCGAAAAGTCAGATTTTGAGAGTATGCCGCCTGTTGAGCGGGATTTCCTCATCATGTGTGGTCATATTTCCAACGAAATATTAATATTAGGTAAAACCATTATGGCATCTCAAAATTTTCCAACTGAGAAGATTGCTCTTAGGATAGCTTTGGCCCAATCAGTATTTTTTGCACGCTTGCTTGCTGGAAAGCTTTATGAAGCGTGGGGTGCTCTAGATGCGCGATATTTTTCCACTCAGCTCTCTAAAAAATATGATGGCGTAATGGAGAAAGACGCTGAGATAGCTCTAGAAGGGTTGAGAAAGTATTTCGGAAAATCCACGAATGCAATTAAATTGATAAGAAATTCATACTCGTCTCACTATACAAAGGAGGATCTTCAGAGAGGTCTGGATGCGATATCCGAACCTGATGAGCTGTCTATGTATCTGTCGCAATGCAACGTTAACAGTTTTTATTACATGTCAGATATCATACTAAATCGCGTGATGTTCGATAAATTTTATAGAAGCGATTTATCCACTGCTTTTAATAAAATGTACAAGGAAATAGTACAGGTGCAAGGCTGGATGATAGAATTTATGTCTCATGCTATAATGACAGTATCGGAAAAATACATCGATATATCCGAGGGCCGAGTCATGAAAGGCGAAAATAATTATTCGTCGTGTCCGAAGCCGGATGATCTTCGGATGCCAATTTTTATTGATATTTCCTAGGTTTGCTTGCCTTTAACCGTGGCTAGAAATCTGTTGCCAACTCGATACCGGTTCCGTACCGAGTTGGCGCAGTCGCTGCTTAACCGTGAATGAAGGAGTCTACTTCTTCGGCGTGAACTCGATATGCAGTTCCTTCAGCGCGCGCAGCGCGAAGGTCGGCCCATGCTTGAAGTCGTTCTTGCCCTCGGCGAACTGGATATGGTCGAACTTGTCGACCATGGCCTTGAAGCCCCAGTAAAGCTCGCGGCGGGCCAGCGGCGCGCCCAGGCAGTGGTGGACGCCCGAGCCGAACGCCATGTGGCTGCCGGCGTTCTTGCGGTCCAGGTCCAGCTTCTCCGGATTGTCGAAATGCCGTTCGTCCCGGTTGGCCGAGGCGTAGCGGGTGTTGATCATGGCGCCCTTGGGGATGTGCACGCCGTGGATCTCGATGTCCCTGGCGGCGACCCGGAACAGGCTCTGCACCGGGCTTTCGAGCCGCAGCACCTCCTCGACGAAGGTGCGCAGGTCCTTCTCGACGCCCTGCTTCAGGCGCGCCCACACATCCGGGTTCTGGATCGCCAGCATCATGCCGGCCGACAGCGCGTTGGTGGAGGTCTCCGAGCCGCCGACGAAGGTGTCGGCCATCATCTCGGCATGCAGCTCGTTGTCATTGAGGGTGCGGCCCCATTCGGGGATCACGGTGTTGACCAGATCGGACAGCAGCGTGTCGTTGGGCTCCTTGCGCAGCTTCTCGAAGATCGGCTGGAAATAGTGCTGGGCCTCGATCTCCATTTCGACCGACCAGCGTTCCTCTTCCTCGCTCAGCATCATGCCGAGGCGCTGCACCCAGGCGTCGGTCCAGGCCTTGATCCGCCAGATGTCCTCTTCCTTGGCGCCCATCTGCTTGCCGATGATGATCAGCGGCAGCGGCACGGCGAACTGGTGGACCCACTCGCAGTGGCCGTCCTTGATGAAGGCGTCGATCAGCTTGTAGGCGGTTTGCTCGACCGCCGGATCGACTTCCTTGATCTTGCCGGCGCGGAAGGCGTTGTCGAACATGGCGCGCATCTGCTTGTGGTTCGGGTCGTCGCGGCCGGCCAGGGTCGGCTCGGGCACCCAGCCCTTCTCCTCGTAGAGCTTGCGCATGCGCTGGGTGCGCTCGGGGACGAGGGTCGCCTTGGGGCGCTGGTTGCTGAAGCTCTCGGTGTCGAGCAGCACCTTGCGCAGGTCGTCATAGCGGGTGATGAAATAGAAACCGGTCACGCCATCCTTCCACACCGGCGCTTCGTCGCGCAGGGTACGATAGGCGTCATATGGGCATTCCTGCAGGTCCGGTTCGAAGAAGTTGAACTCGGGCGTCTTGGCGGCGGTGGTGCTCATCGGTGCTCCCCAAAGTCATCTGCGCTTGTTTGTACAACCGCCAGGGCGCGGCGGTAAAGCGCCCTGAAGGATGAAGCGCGAATTCAGCGTTCATGATCGCTGCGTTATGCATTAATATACGTAGTATACTAATTACGCAGGCTATATTTAACGTCGTATGGCAAATGAGGATCTCGACCGCACCTTCGGGTTTCTGGTGCACGACATCGGCAGGCTCATGCGGCGCGAGTTCGAGCGCCGCGTGCGCGACACGGGCTTTACCCGCAACCAGTGGCGCGTGCTCGCCCATCTCCGCCGGGTCGACGGCATCAACCAGAGCCAGCTCGCCGACCGCATGGACGTGGAGCCGATCGCGCTGGTGCGGCTGCTCGACAAGCTCGAGGCGGCGGGTTACGTGCAGCGCCGGCAGGATCCGCAGGACCGCCGCGCCTACCTCCTCTACCTCACCGAAGAGGCCGGACCGCTGATCGAGCGGCTCGAGGCCATTTCGGTCGAGTTGCGCCAGGTGATGCTCGGCGATCTGAGCGCCGCCGAGCGCGACACCCTCATCGACATGCTGATGCGGATCAAATCCAAGATGACCAACAAGACGACCAAGAAACTTATGGAGGTCGCGGCCCATGAATAAGGTGACGCGCATCGATGGGGCGGAAGCCTCGCCTGTCGACACAATCCGGCCCAGGCGGTCGTGGAAGGCGCGCGGCCGGGAATTTTTGCGCGTCGGCCTGCTGGTGCTGCTCGGCATCGCGGTGCTGATCGGCCTCGTCATCTACCTGATGTCCGGTCGCTACGAGAGTACCGACAACGCCTATGTGCAGGCCAACAAGGCCTATATCAGCGCCCAGGTGCAAGGGCGCGCCGTCGAGGTCATGGCACGCACCAACCAGACCGTAAAGGCCGGCGACGTGCTGTTCCGCCTCGACGACGCCTCCTACCGGATCGCGCTCGCCAAGGCCGAGGCCGACGTGGAAACCACCCGGAACGACCTGGGCTCGCTGAACGCCTCTGTCGGCGAGAAAAGCGCGGCGGTTGGCACCGCCCGCGCCAACCTGTCCTACGCCCAGAAGGAATATGACCGGCAGAAGGAGCTCGTCGCCCGCGGCGTCGTCTCCAAGGTCAAATTCGACCAGGCCGAGCACGACCTGTCCGTCGCCCGCCAGAAGGTGGCAGAGGCACAGCAGGATCTGGCGGCGACCACGGCGAAGCTGGGCAAGGAGATCGGTCCGGCAGTCGACCAGAATCCGGAAGTGCGCCACGCCATGGCCGTGCGCGACCAGGCCAGGCTCGACCTGGACCACACGGTGGTGCGCGCGCCGGAGGACAGCATTGTCGCCTCGGTCGACGTGCAGCTCGGCGAGCAGGTGACGCCCGACAAGCCCGTGGTCAGCCTGGTGTCGAAGAAATCACTGTGGATCACCGCCAATTTCAAGGAAACCCAGCTCACCAACGTGCATCCGGGCCAGACGGCGACCATCACCGTCGACATCTATCCGGGCCGCGAGTGGCACGCGACGGTGGGCAGCCTCAGCCCCGCAACGGGCGCCGAGTTCTCGCTGATCCCCCCGCAGAACGCCTCGGGCAACTGGGTGAAGGTGGTCCAGCGCGTGCCGGTCCGGCTCTATCTGCAGGATTACAAGGGCGATGTGCCGCTGCCGGCCGGGCTCAGCGCCCAGGTCAAGGTGGACACTGGCCACCGCAGCGGGCTGGCGCGGTTGATCGAGAGCGTGTTCGGCTAGGCCGGTGAGCACTCCAGCGCATACGCCGATGCCCTATCGCGGCATCGTCTCGGTGTCGGCCATGATGGCGACCACCATGCAGGCCATCGACGGCACCATCGCCAACGTGGCGCTGCCGCACATGCAGGCGAGCCTGTCGGCGACGCCGGACCAGATCGCCTGGGTGCTGACGTCCTACATCATCGCCTCGGCGGTGATGATTCCACTGACCGGCGTGCTCACCTTCCGCTACGGCCGGAAGAAGCTCTACCTGCTGTCCATCGCCGGCTTCACCATCGCCTCGGCACTGTGCGGCATCGCCACCTCGCTCGACGAGATGCTGGCGTTCCGGCTGCTGCAGGGCGTGATGGGCGCGGCGCTGGTGCCGCTGTCCCAGTCGCTGATGCTCGATTCCTATCCGGACCACGAGCGCGGCAAGGCCATGGCGGTCTGGGGCGTCGGCGTCATGGTCGGACCGATCCTGGGCCCGACCCTCGGCGGCTGGCTGACCGAATCCTACAACTGGCGCTGGATTTTCTACATCAACGTGCCGTTCGGCATCGCCGCCTTCCTGGGCCTGGCGCTGTTCTCGGGCGATACCGTCATTGACCGCAGCCGCAAGTTCGCCGGGTACGGCTACGCCATGCTGGCGCTCGCCATCCTGGCGTTCCAGCTGATGCTGGACCGCGGCGAGCGCGCCGACTGGTTCGAATCCGACGAGATCGTCATGTGGGCGGCGCTGGCCTTCATCGGCCTGTTCCTGTTCATCCACCACATGGTGTTCTCCGAGCATCCGTTCATCAACCGGGAGGTGCTGAAGGACCGGAATTTCGTTGCCGGTTCGGTGTTCTATTTCTCGGTCGCCATGGTGCTCTACACGTCGATGGCGATGGTGCCGGTGATGCTGCAGAACCTGATGCATTATCCGGTGCTCACCACCGGCTTCCTGATCGCGCCGCGCGGCTTCGGCATGATGCTGGGCATGACGATGGTGGGGCGGCTGGCCCAGCGCGGCTACAGCGCGCGCACGTTCATCGTCATTGGCCTGCTGCTGATGGTCTATACGCTGTGGGAGATGTCCCGCTTCAATCTGTACACCAGCTCGGCCGAGTTCATCTGGATCGGCATCGTGCAAGGCGTCGGCATCGGCATGACCTTCGTGTCGCTGAACCTGATCTCCTACGCGACGCTCGAAACGCGGCTGCGCACCGAAGCGGCGTCGTTCGCCAACACCATGCGCAGCTTCGGCTCGAGCATGGGCATCGCGGTGGTGTTCGCGTTCCAGACGCGCGCGGCCGAGATCAACCATGCGACGCTTGCCGAGCACTATACCCTGGCCAACAAGTCGTTCGAGATGATGCGGCCCGACATCTGGGACCTGGGCACAACAGCGGGCCGCGCGGCGCTGGACGCCGAGCTGGGCCGGCAGGCGGCGATGATGGCATTCACCACGGACTTCCAGCTGGTGATGGTCGCCACGATCTGCATCTTCCCGCTGCTGCTGCTGGTGAAGATGCCGAAGAACTTGATGAAGCCGCCAACCGAGGCCGCGGCCCACGAGTAGGGTGCTCGGCTACTTCTTCTTTTTCTTCCCAGCCTTCTTCGGCACATGCACCGTGCCCTTGCCGATGATCCACGGCAGGTCGAGGAAGGTTTTTACCCCCGAGGGCGCGTCGCAGACATAGGGCACCGCGTTCACCGCGTGCATGGCGGTGCCCTGCAGGCCGTCGCCAATCCATTGAGCGCCAAAGTTGACATGCATGCGCGGCTCCCCCTCGATGGTCACCGAGTGGTCGCCGGTGGGCCATTCGGGCGCGACGCTCTCGTGGATGCGCCAGACCGTCTCGTGGACGATCACGTCGGTGCCGCCGGCGACGCCAGCCCAGGTCCAGTGCTGGCCGGCGACCGTGCCCTTCCTGACCGTGCCCGATGCGGTTTCCAGGTCGGCCCTGGCAAGCTCGCGCACGGTGTTCTCCCTGATGTCGTCCAGCTTCACACCGAGCGCGTCGGCGATCATCTGGATGTTCTCGCGGAACAGGCCGGACAGCCAGAACGAATAGCGCTCGGCATCCTGCTTGAACTGGGCCGGGGTCTTGGAAAAGCCCATCATGTCGAACATGATCTCGGGCGACGGATAGTGCTGGAAGTTCGATATCTCGCGCACATAGATCTGGTCGACCCGTTTCGACAGCGCCGTCATGGTCATCGGCAGAAGGTCGCCCAGCCAGCCGGGGTTCAGGCCGGTGGAATGAAAGGTCGAGCCGCCCTTGCGGCAGGCTTCCTCCAACCGCCTGTTCAGCTTCGTCCCGTAGATTTTCGGGTACATGTAGCCGACGGTGGTGATGACGTTCTTGCCCGAGGCGAGCAGCCGGCAGAACAGGTCGATGTCGGCCATGGGATCGGCGCCATAGACCAGCGACGGCAGCGAGGTGTGCAGCACCACGTCGGCGTCCATGGCGACGATCTTCTCGATATCGTTGGTCGCCTTGAC
Organism: Candidatus Kuenenia stuttgartensis; assembly: GCA_943329845.2. Lineage (GTDB taxonomy): Bacteria > Pseudomonadota > Alphaproteobacteria > SMXS01 > SMXS01 > RI-34. The sequence continues at coordinate 60,770 of CALQFM020000003.1, forward strand.
GCCCAGCTTGCCGATGCCGGCGATCTCGCCCGCGTCCTGCCCAGCCTTGGCGGCCGAGAACACGTACATGCCAGCCAGCTTCATGTCGGCCCGCTCGGCGACGGCGCGCACGGCGTGCTTGCCGACATTGCCGCTCGACCACTGGATGACTTTATAGGTCATGGAAGCCTCCCCGCTACGGTTCCGATGCGGCGACGATAGCCGCGGAGCAGGCGCATGCCTAGGTGGATGTTACCGGCCAGCAATGCTCAGGGGCGGTTCTGCGTTACCGCTTCTGCCAAGCTCCGGTTGACGGCGCGGACGCCGTCCATCACCGCCTGCTTGAAGATGTCCCGGTTGACCACGTACTGGTGCGCCGAAATCTCGTAGACCTTGCTCGGGATCGCCCAGGCCGGCGTGTTCGGGTTGGTCCACAGTGATCCGACGACGGCCTCGTACTCGGCCTTGTTGCCGTAGCGCGTGGTCTCGACGAATTCGCCGGCCTGGCCGATGCCCACCTTGTCCTTCAGCAGCATGTTGGCGCCCTCGCCGGCGATGCGGATCTTGGCGTGGAACATGTGGTGCTTGGTAAGCTGCGGCACCACGTAGAGTCCCGGCTTCATGCTGATGTTGGCGCTGCTCGAATAGACCTTGAAGCCGGACCCCGACATTTCCGAGAAGTCGATCACCACCGTGGGAATGACGATGACGGCCTTGGTGTCGACCGATATCTGGTTCAGCGCCCGCCAGTTACCCAGCGCCATGGGCGACTGGTCGCTGATCGGCGCGTCGTAGTGGCCGTTGATCAGCGGCCGGTCGCGCGGCGTCACCACATAGAACAGCCGGGCGTCGGCGAACGGGCTCTTTTCGAAGGGAACGGGCGTGGTCTTCAGCTCGCTCCACCCCTTGCTGGCCTGGATTTCCGCCAGCGGCACGATCGGCCGGCCGGTCGCGGCGACCTGGGCGAGCACGTCGGCCAGCGCCTGGTCTGCGATGTCGCGCAGATCGTCCAGCGACACGCCCGCCAAGGTCGCGCTCATCTCCAGCGAGACGTTGCCGCTGTCGCCCATGGCGCGCATGCCGTTGCGCACCACGAACACCATCCGGTAGGTCGGCACCGCGATGCGGTCGGTCCGGGTCAGCAGCTTGATGCCGCCCTTGTCAAAGGAATCGGACGTCAGCTGCTCCGGCGTGATCTCCTTCGCGGCCGCGCCCGTCGCGATCAGCGCCGCCAGCAGTAGCGCGCCCATACCCATCAGTTTCATGAATGCCCCCATCGAAACGACCGGATTAAAGCCTGCCCGTGCGATCGATAATTGTCCACACGGTTGGTATTTCGTTACCCGGTAGCCGATCGGGATCACCGGATCGTTTCTTGTCGTTGAACCGCGGACCGGAACATGCCATTCCGGGTGCCGGGAACACTGCATGCAAGGGGAAGATCGATGGCCGATACCGCGCAATATGTCGCCGACCGCATGGCGCTGATGGATGTGATGCTGAAATACGCCAAGGGCTGCGACAACCGCGACCTTGCGCTCTACCGTTCGTGCTTCGCCGACGACGCGGTGATCACCGGCTTCGGCGACGTCACCTACAACAGCGGCGATGCCTGGACCGCCTATGTGGTCGAGGCGCTGGGCCGCTTCGGGCCGACCCAGCACATGCTGGGCCCGCAGCTCGCCACCATCGACGGCGACACCGCCGAGTGCCGCACCGACGTGCAGGCCACCCATTATCTCAAGGACCAGGCCAGCACCACGCTAACGCTCTGGGCCACTTACGAGACCCAGATGAAGCGCATCAACGGGGAATGGAAGATCGCCCGTCACCACCTGGTGCCCCGTGGGACGCGGGTTCAGTCGGATTGAGGACTTACCCCACCCGCGTATCCATCCCCGCCCAGTAGGGCTCGCGCAGCTCGCGCTTGAGCAGCTTGCCGATGGTGCTGCGGGGCAGGTCGTCGCGCAGCTCGACCTTGTGGAGGCGCTGCAGCTTGCCAAGGCGCTGGTTGGCCCAGGCGCGGATTTCCTCGCCGGTGGCGGTCGAGCCCGGTTTCAGGACGACCATGCCGAGCGGGCTTTCGCCCCATTCCTCGCTGGGAATGGAGATGACGGCGGCGTCGTCCACCTCCGGATGCTTCAGCAGCTCGGCCTCAAGGTCGGCGGCGTAGATGTTGAAGCCGCCGGAGATGATCATGTCCTTGGCGCGGTCGAGCAGGATGATGAAGCCGTCCTCGTCCATCTTGCCCATGTCGCCGCTGCGTTGCCACAGCCTGCCCTCGGGGTCGATCCAGCGGCTCTCCGTGGTCTTGTCCGGCTTGTTGTAGTAGCCGGTCATCATGTAGCCCGACCAGCCGATCAGCTCGCCGATCTCGCCGCGCGGCACCTCGTTCATGTTTTCGTCGACGACGCGGATCTCGCTGCCCTCGCGCGCAAAGCCCACGGTGTGCACCTTGTCGGGATGTTCATGGGCGTTGAGGAAGCAGCCGACGCCGCCCTCGGTCATGCCGTAAACCTCGGTGAAGCCGCCCGGCCAGGCGGTGATCAGCCAGGTCTTGAATTTGGGGCGGAGCGGGGCCGAGGTGCAGAACTTCCACACGAAGCTGGACAGGTCGTACTTGCCGAAGTCCGGGTGGTCGTGCAGCCGGTGATACTGCACCGGCACCTGCATGGTGTGGGTCGCGCGCTCCTTCTCGGCGAGGCGGAGGTAGTTCTCGGTGTCCGAGCGCGGCAGCAGGATGGTCGTGCCGCCCCAGGCCAGCGCTGGCAGCAGCGCGAACAGCGTGGTGTTGGAATAGAGCGGCGTCGAGACGATCAGCCGCGTGTCCGGCCCGTAGCCGAACGCGTCGCGCGTCGCCCAGTAGGAAATACGGGTGCGGTGGTCGTGCAGGATGCCTTTCGGCACGCCCGTGGTGCCCGACGAATAGATGATGTTGAAGTCGTCCAGGTTGTCGATCGTCACGCCCGGGTTGGTCTCGGGATACTGGGCGATCCAGTCCTGGAAGCCGGTCCAGCGATCGTCGGCGAAGTCATAGGCGATGCGGCCGCCGGGCACGATGGTGGAAAGCCGCGCGTCGATCTGGCCGACCAGGTCCATGGTCTTCTTCGACACGAACAGCACCTTCGAGCCGCTGTCGGCGATCATCGCCTCGAGACTCTCGGCGCTCGCCATGCCGGACAGCGGTACGGCGCAGCCGCCGGCGCGGATGATGCCCCAGAAGGTGAAGAAGTACTCGGCCGAGGTGTCGGCCAGGATGGCGACCTTGTCGTTGCGCCCGATGCCCAGCGCGATCAGGCCGTTCGCCACCCGGTTGATGATCCTGTCGCCCTGGCCCCAGCTGTAGCGCTCGTCATTGAACACCAGCATCTCGGCGTCCGGCCGCGTGCGGGCCTGGTAATCCATGAGGTCGGAGAGGTTGGCTTCCCGTTCGAACTGCGTGAGCATCGTCTGATCCCTGAGAGTTTCTTGAAGCGCAGCGTGCCCGGGGCACGGCGCAAGTCAATAGGCGGCTTCGAGTATGGCTTTCACCGACTCCACGTCGGGCAACGGGCGCGGATTGGTGCGCACCCACATGCTGGCCACGCTCCGGCTGGCGATGCCGTCGAAATCGTCGCGGCTCACGCCCACGTCGCGCAGCGTCTGGGGCAGGCCGAGACTGCCGATGAAATCGTGGACCAGGTCGGCGGCGTCTTCGTCGGGCTTGCCGAAGGCGGCCGCGACATAGCGCTGCGCCTGCTCGGTCACCGGCCGGTTGTAGCGCAGCACGTGCGGCAGCAGGATGCACGAGGTGTAGCCGTGCGGCACCTCCTTCATGCCGCCCAGCACGCCGCCGATGCCGTGGGACGCGCCATAGGGCGCGCGGTCGATGCCGTGGCCCGCGATCCACGTCGCCTGCTGGCAGGCGAGGCGGGCGTCGAGGTCGCTCGGGTCCGCCTTGGTGCGCGGCAGGTTCAACCGGAACATCTCGATGGCCTGGCGGCAGCAGCCGGTGATGAACGGGTTGGCCCGGATCGAGCAGATACCCTCGACCGCGTGGTCGAAGCCGCGGATGCCGGTCGACAGCCACAGCCATTCGGGCGTGTGCACGGTCATGGCCGGATCGAGGATAATGACCTGGCCGGCAGAATTGGTGCCGACGAAGCCGTCCTTGAACTTCTTGCGCAGGTCGGTGACGCCGGCGATGGTGCTGAACTCGGCGCCCGACAGCGTGGTCGGCACGATGATCTGCCGCACGGTCGATGGCCTGGTCTTCGGCGTGACGTAGCTGCCGTCCGGATTGACCCGCGTGTGCCACGCGTCCATGCCCTCGACGGTGCGCACATCCTCGGCGATGCAGATCTGCACCGTCTTGACCATGTCGATGGCGGTGCCGCCGCCGATGGTGACGATCAGGTCGGCGTTCGCCGCGCGCACCGCGTCGGCGCATTCCAGCACGGTCTCGCGCGGCGTATGCGCGATGCAGTCGTCATAGAGACCGACGACGAGATCGCCCAACGCGGCGCGCAGGTCCGAAATGGCCGATGTCTTGCGGTTGAGCGACTTCGCCGTGACGATGAACAGGCGGCTCTTGCCAAGGCGTTCGGCTTCCGCGCGGATCGCTTCGGCCGACGGGCGGCCGAAGACGATGCGTTCCTGCGGAATGTAGTCGTAGCTGCCCGAAGGCATATTGGCTCAGGAGCCGCCGGTGACGTAGAGACACTGGCCGGTCACCCAGCCCGACGCGGGCGAGACCATGTAGAGCACGGCGGCACCGATATCCTCGGGCGTGCCCCAGCGCTCCAGCGGCAGCTTGATGTATTCCTTCAGCTCGGCCTCGCGCTCGGGCGTGTGCATCTTCATGGAGTCGATGAAGTTCTCGGTCGGGATCGGGCCCGGCGCCACCGCGTTGACGCGGATTTTCGGCGCCAGCTCGCGCGAGAACGTGGCGGTCAGGCTGTTCACCGCCGACTTGGACGCGCCATACGGGCCGTTCTTCAGGTTCGGACCCATGTCCTTGGCCGCGCGCGACGAGATGTTGACGATGGCCCCACCCTTTTCGCCCATGGCCTTGGCCGCGACCACGCAGCCGGCCCACACGGCTTTGATGTTCAGGTCGATCTGCGCCATGAACTGCTCTTCCGAGGTACGTGTCAGCCAACGCGGCGTGCCATCGGGCAGGCCGCCGGCATTGTTCACCCAGATGTCGAGGCCGCCCAGTTCGTCCTGCGCGCGCTTGGCCAGGTTCTCCAGGAACTCCATCTTGGTCACATCGGTCGGCACCGCGATGGCGCGGCGGCCGCGTTCCTGGACTTCCTTCACCACCCGGTCGAGCTCGTCCTTGCTGCGCGAAGCGACGGCGATGTCGGCGCCCGCGTCGGCCAGCGCCAGGGCGATGCCCCGGCCGATGCCCTTGCCCGCGCCGGTGATGACGGCGACCTTGCCGTCCAGCTTGAATAGATCGAGAACGCCCATCCCGTTTGTCCTTTCGTCTTCCCTGTTGATTCTGGCCTGTTGGTATTGGTTCTAGGCCGAAGCCGCCTGCAGGCGGATGACCATCTTTCCGCGGTTCTCGCCATGATAGAGCCGCTGGAATACATCGGGGAAGTCGCCGACGTCGCCGTCGACGACGTTTTCCCGCATCACCAGCTTGCCCTCCTTGACCCATTGCGCGAGCTGCGCCTGGGCGGCGGCGAACTTGTCGGCATAATCATAGACCACGAAGCCCTGCATGCGGGCACGCATCGTGCCCAGCCAGATGTAGTTGCTGGGGCCTTCCATCTTCTCCTGGGTGTATTGCGAGGTCGAGCCGCACAGCAGCACCACGCCGCGCAGGGCGATCCACCTGAGGGATTCGTTGAGGATGTCGCCGCCCACATTGTCGAAGATCGAATTGATCCGGTCGGGTGCGGCCTTCACGAGTTGCTCGTAGAGATCGCCCTTCTTGTAGTTGATGGCGACGTCGAAGCCGAGTTCCTCGGTCAGCCACTTGCCCTTCTCGTCGCTGCCGGTGATGCCGATCACCTTCGCGCCCAGGATGCGGCCGATCTGCCCGGCGATGGAGCCGACCGCGCCGGCCGCGCCGTTCACCACCATGGTGTGGCCGGGCCCTGGCTTGCATTCCTCGGTGACCGCGAAATAGGCGGTCAGGCCGGACACGCCCATGCCGCCCAGCCACTGCGGCAGCGGCGCGATCGAGGTATCCACCTTCGACAGTCCCGTGCCGTCCGACACGGCGTAGTTCTGCACGCCCAGTCCGCCGGTGACAAAGTCGCCCGGCTTGAAGTTCGGGTTGCGGGACTCGACGATTTTGCCGGCCACGCCGCCGCGCACCAGGTCGCCGGGCTGCACCCGGAACAGGAAGTCCTTGCTGTCGCGCATGATCAGCCGGAGCGCGGCGTCGACGGACAGGTAGTGAGCCTCGACCAGCACCTCGCCGTCCTTCGGCTCGGGCATGGGCGCTTCGCGCACCTCGAAGTCGCCGGGACCGGCTTCCCCCTGGGGAAAGCGCGTCATGAAGAGCTGCCGGTTGCGGCCGTCGTTAGCGAGTGTGCTCATGGGATCAGCGCTTCTCGAACGTGACATGCAGGTGCTTCAGCGCCCGGACCATGAAGTTGCCCTGGTGCTGGAAGTCGTTCTTGCCTTCCGCGAACCGGAAGTTCTTCATCCGCTCGAACAGGATTTTGAAGGCGATGTTCATTTCCTGCCGGGTCAGCGGCGCGCCGACGCAGTGATGCTCGGCGGTGCTGAACGCCAGGTGCGCGCCGGCGTTCTTGCGGCACACGTCCAGCCGGTCGGCGTTGGGGAACACCTTCTCGTCACGGTTGGCGGCGCCGAAACGCATGTTGATCATAGAGCCGCGCGGGATGGCCACGCCGCCCAGTTCGGTGTCCTTCACGGCCACGCGGAAGATGCCCTGGGTCGGGCTTTCGACGCGCAGCACTTCCTCGACGAAGTTCTTGATCAGCTTGGGGTCTTCCTGGACCAGCGCGTACTGGTCCGGGTTCTGGATCAGCAGCATCATGCCCGACGACATGGCGTTGGTGGTGGTCTCGTTGCCGCCGACCAGCAGCTGCTCGGCCATGGACAGGATCTCGCGCGTCGTCAGGTGCCGCTCGCCGTTGAACAGGCCGTGCACCAGGTCGCTGAGGATCCGGTCGTCGCGGTTCGGGCGCTTCTCCTCGAACTTTTCCACCAGGTAGCGCTGCAGGTCGACGATGTTGCGGGCGCACTCCACCTCGCGCTCGGCATTCATGGTGTGGGCGTGCGGCAGCACCCATTCCTCCGACCAGAACTTCAGCCTGGGCAGGTCCTCGGGCGGCAGGCCGAGCCGGTCGGCGATAACATGCATCGGCAGCGGGTAGGCGAAATCCCGGATGAAGTCGCATTCGCCCTTGTCGATGAACTGGTCGATGAGGTCGTTGACGAGCCCGGAGATGAACGGCTCCATGGCGTCGATGCGGCTCTTGGTGAACGAGACGTCGACCAGGCTGCGATACATGTCGTGCAGCGGCGGATCGCGCGACAGGATGGCGTCGCGGGGCCAGCCTTCCTTTTCGAAGATTTCCGGGATCTCCGGGTTGCTCCAGAGCGTCTCCTGCGACCAGTCGGTAAGCTGGTCGGAGAACGTCTCCCAATCCTTGGCCACCTTTCGGCACAGGTCGTAGGTCGTGACCACGTACCAGCCGGTCTCGGGCATCTTGTAGACCGGCGCTTCCTCGCGCAGCGTCTTGTAGTCGTGATACGGGCACTCGACACTGGCCGGATCGAGCAGGCGGATGTCGACGTTTTCCTTGTTCATCTCTTCCTCGTTCCCTCGAAGCTTGCCGGTCAGCCGCGATTGCGCAGCTTCAGCCACCAGTCCTGCATGACCACGCCGTGGTCCTGCGAATAGCGCTTGTGCAGCTCACTGGCGTTGGGCGGCAGCGGTTGCGGGTTGGTCGCCGGCAGGTCGTTCGCGCCATCGACCGGGTCGAGCCATTCCAGCCGGTTGCTCTCCAGCAGCGAGCCGAAATCGGGCGCCTCGTGATGGTCGCTGGTCTGGTGGACCATGAAGGAGTTGAAGTCCTTGAACGACAGCAGGCAGTAGTAGTGGCCCGGCGTTTCCGAGCGGAAATACTCGTAGCGCAGCACGTCCTTTTCGAGCGTATGGGTCTGCTTCCACAGGTCGCGGGCGACCTTCTCGAACTCGGCTTCCTTGCCGTCGAAAATCTTGATGTGGGCGAAGAACGTCGCCATGGCCTGTCTCCCCTGATTGCTAGTTGCGCAGCGCGGTCCACCAGTCGGCCATGCGGATGGCATAGGCCTTGGAGTATTTCTGCACCAGCTCGCTGGCGCCGGGCGGCGCGTCCTGCGGCGCGTTGGGCGTCAGGTCGTTGGCGCCGGCGACGGCGTCGACCCACTCGATCCTGATGTCCTGCACCACGTCGCCGAACTCGGCGCCGAACTCCTCGTGCGCGTCGCTCGACTGATGCACCAGGAAGGCCTGGAAGTCCTTGAACGACAGCAGGCCGTAATACGAGCCTTCGGTTTCGCCGCGGAAGAACTCGTAGCGGGTCGTGTCCGGCTCGGTCGCGTGGGTGGCGCGCCACAGCGAGCCCTGCAGCTCTTCGAACCGGGCTTCCTTGCCCGGCTTGATCTGGATGTGGGCGAGTATCGTCGCCATCAGTTTATTCCCCGTTTTTTTGAAGCCCGCGTAGAGGGCACAGCGGGGGAGCACATTGAACCGCTGGCAACCTTCATACGTGATTGTTTTGCCAGAGTTTGGGGCTCAGGCCCATCGGGAGTCAAGGGTTAAGGGTGCCATCGATCGCATGCCGGTTCACATCGATCGGCCTTGGGGCACGGATAATGAGTGTTACATAAATGTCGCACCTCGCAGGAAGTTTCACGCATAACAGTCACGATTGATCTTTGATAGTGACGATTTATCGTCGCGTTTATATGGTCTCGTACCGAGGGGTAACCGGAGAACATAATCCGGAGGCCTGGTCTCGTTTTTAATGTGGGGAGTTCCAGTGGATGAAACCATCTCTTAGACACACACTCAGCGTGCGCGCGCTGGCAACGGCGGTGGGGCTGACGCTTCTCGCTGCGCCGGCGTTCGCCCAGGACGCCGCGCCCGCGCCCGCGGCTGCACCCGCGGCCACCGCTTCCGGTCTTGAGACCGTGACGGTGTCCGGCACCAAGCGCGAAGAGTCGGTCCAGGAAGTGCCGATCGCCATCACGGCGATCACCGAGGCCGCCCTGGCGCAGACGTTCCGCAATGACATCCTGGCCGTGTCCGACATGTCGGCCGGCGTGGCGCTTGGCCAGATGGCCGGCTTCCGCGCCGTGTCCGGCGGTATCCGCGGTACGGGCCAGAACGGCATCCTGGTGACCCAGGACAGCTCGGTCGCCATCCTGGTCGACGAATTCGGCCTGAACAACGTGCAGGCCCAGTTCGTCGAACTGTTCGATGTCGAGCGGGTCGAGGTGTTCCGCGGTCCGCAGGGCACCCTGTTCGGCAAGAACGCCACCGGCGGTGCCATCTCGATCATCACCAAGAAGCCGGTGCTGAACGAGTTCACCGGCGACATCGAGTTCCAGCTCGGTATGTTCGACAGCAACAACGGCAAGATCGGCAAGTCGAAGATCGCGATCAACGTGCCGGTCGTCGAGGACAAGCTGGCGATCCGCATGACCGCCATGTACGACTACGACGACGGCTATTATAGCAATACCAAGAACGCCAGCGGCTGGCCCAACAGCGTACCGTTCTATGGCCTGTTCGGCCTGTCTTCCTCGCAGCTGCCGCCCGAGCTGTTCGCCCTGCCGGGCACCAGCGGCCGCGCCGCCGGCGGCAAGGCCAACGGCACCGACGTGTTCGCGGGCAAGTTCAAGGTCCTGTTCACGCCGACCGACAATTACGAAGCGTATTTCATCATGGAAGCGCTGCGCGATACGTCCGACTCGGTGGTCAGCGAGAATGACTCGCCGGCCATCGGCGCGATTGATCCGGATGGCGGCCCCCAGGCGATGCTGATGCCGCTGCTGGGCTTCGATGGACGTGACGTCAACCAGCCTGGCAAGTGGGTGTCGGCCATCGACAACCAGTGCCTGGACAACAATCCGAAGGGCATCTGCATTCCGTCGGGCCACCATGTCAGCGTCATGGGCTACAACCTGCAGCAGACCGTGAAACTCGACGCAGTCGACTTCAAGCTGATCACCGCCTATCGCAAGCAGAAGGAAATCCTGCCCAGCACCTATCCGGGCGAACCCTTTGCCAGCCTGTTCGATGCCAGCCGTAACCTGGAGCGCGAGCAGATCCAGATCGAGCTGCGCGCCGCCACCCATTTCGACGGCCCGTTCAACTTCGTCGCCGGCGGCACCTACCAGGAAGACAACGTCGACATGCGCTCGTTCTCGACCGTTGGCCTCTCCGGCTTGCTGCCGAAGACCGATGCCTATTTCGGCCGGCCTGACACCGGTGATACCGGCCCGTTCCTGGATTCGCGCGGCTTCATCAACCTCGACCTGTCCTACCTGACCGACCCGGCCACGGGCGGCGCCAGCCAGGACCGGACGACCTACGCCTTCTACTGGGATGGCAACTACGACATCACGGACCGCCTGCGCTTCACCGCTGGCGTGCGCTGGACGCTTGACCAGAAGCAATTCTTCCGCCGCGCCAACGCGGGTGGCCTGTGCAACCAGTACACGCCGTTCGAGCATAAGAAGATCGACACCAATCCCAACAACAGCATTCCGGACGGTACCTGCTTCGATATCCGCTCGAACACTATTTCGCGTGCCGGCCTGAGGCCGGTCGATATCGATCCGCGGGTCATTCCGCTGCCCGACGAGCAGTTCGGCCTGGTGGTCAACACCAAGGACAAATGGGACCGCCTCACCTGGCGCGCCGTGGTGGATTACAAGGTCAGCGATGAGGCCATGGTGTATGCCAGCTATGCGACCGGCTTTATCTCTGGCGGCTACACCGAAACCTGCTCCAGCCCCGCGACGTGCATTCCGTTCCAGCCCGAGAAGAACTGGAACGCCGAGCTGGGCCTCAAGTCCCGCTGGCTCGACAACACGCTGCAGGCCAACATCTCGGCCTTCTACACCCAGTACAGCGACCTGATCCGGTCGCAGGTGGTGCCGTACACCGACTTCGCCGGCAACACCACGCAGGAAACCATCAACGTCAACGCCGGCAAGTCGCGCAACATCGGCGTCGAGGCGGAAATCAACTGGCAGCCCACTGATGCGTTGCACATCGACTTCACGGCAGCCTTCATGGACCACCAGTACAAGCAGTTCCTGCTCGACCGTAACGGCGACGGGCTGTATACGGGCTACTATCTGGCCAATGGCTGGTTCATCAACGAAGACCTCAAGCACCTGAAGGTGCCGTACTCGCCGAAGTGGAAGATCGGTGGCTCGATCACCTATGACATCCCGATGGGCGATTCCGGTGACCTGGCGCTGAACACCACGGGCAACTACCAGTCGACCGCCGAAACCTCGGTGTTCAACTCGCTCAACACCCAGATGGAGAGCCGGTTCCTGTGGGACTTCTCGGCCACCTGGCACGACACGAATTCCCGTTACCGCGTGACGGCGTTCGTGAAGAACATCCTGAACGAATACAAGCGGATCGGCGCCAACTCGGTGGCCGGCCTGTGGAACATGACCATCTATGGTCGCCCGCGCACCTACGGCGTGGAAGTGGCTTACCACTTCTAAGCCCTGGTTCTACCGGGTATCGAGATTGGGCGGGCGCCGCGGCGCCCGCCCTTTTTCGTGTCCGCGCCACTGTCAGCACGTGCCTAGAACCTCACGGCTGCATGTGACAGAATGAAAACGGGCGCTTCGGCGCCCGCCTTCATTTTCGCCCGTGCCCGATGGGGACGGCCCATAGGCGGACAATCATGCGAACATCATCGACCGGCCGGCCGCCGGAGCCGTCATGGCCCAGTCCGGCCTATGCCTGGTACGTGGTCATCATCCTGTTCATCGCCTCGATCGTGTCGTTCCTCGACCGGCAGATCATCGCCATCATGGTCAGCGACATCAAAGCCGACCTGGGCCTGAACGACTTCCAGATCGGCCTGCTGCAAGGCCCGCCCTTCGGCATCTTCTACGCGCTCATGTCCGTGCCGATCGCGCTCGCCGCCGACCAGCTCAACCGCCGCAACATCATCGCCCTGGGCGTGACCTTCTGGAGCATCGCCACCGCCGCCTGCGGCCTCGCCGGCAGCTTCGCCCAGCTGTTCGTGGCGCGGATCACCGTGGGCGTCGGCGAGGCAACGCTGGGGCCATCGGCCTACTCGATCATCAGCGACTACTTTCCCAGGCAAAAGCTCGCCATGGCCATGAGCGTATTCACCATGGGCAACCTCACCGGCATCGGCCTGGCGCTGATGCTGGGCGCAACCTTGCTGGGCGCGATCAATGCGGTTGGCGTCACCGAGGTCTGGCTGCTGGGCGAGGTGCGGCCGTGGCAGCTTGCCTTCATCTGCGTCGGCCTGCCCGGCCTGCTGCTGAGCCTGCTGATCCTCACCATCCGCGAGCCGTTCCGGCGCGGCCGCATCCGCAGCGAGGAGGCGGTCGGTGGCGCCGCCCAGATGGGCGAGTTCTTCCGCCACCTGCGCTCGCACGGGCGCACCTACACGCACATCCTTGTCGCCTTCACCACCATGGTGCTAGTGGCCTACGCCAATTTCGGCTGGGTGGTGCAGCACCTGGTGCGCCATTTCGGCACCACGCAGATCCACGCAGGCTACTGGTACGGCGTGGTGCTGCTGATCTGCGGCACCTCGGGCACCTTCTTCGGCGGCTGGTTCGCAGGGTTTCTGGCGCGCAGGGGCCATGCCGACGGCATGCTACGCGCCAGCCTGATCTGCACCGCGCCGCTGGGGCCGGTTGCCGCGATCACCTTCCTGTGGTCACCCAGCCTCGAATGGGCGCTGTTCCTGCTGGGGCCATGCCAGTTCATGGGCGCGGTGCCGGCGGGACTGGCGGGCGCGTCGTTGCTGTCGATCACGCCCAACCAGATGCGCGCCAAGATCGGCGCGCTCTACGTCTTCCTGTCGAGCGTGGTCGGTATCAGCCTGGGCAGCACGCTGGTCGGATTCCTGACAACCTATGTGTTCAGGAACGAGAAGATGCTGGGCGAGGCGCTGGCGCTGATCAACTGCATCGGCATCCCGTTCGGGGTGATCCTGCTGATCCTGGGGCTGAAGCACTACCGCGCCAGCCTGGCGCGCATCGAGGCGCAAACTCAGGCGGTGGCAACGTAGGCCGCGCGCGATTGCCGGAGCGCAGAAGCGGGCCGAAGTGGCGCTTTGCCGCCCGGCCCGGTCGACTGGGGATAGATGTCGAGGCCGCCGATGGAGTCGGCGACGCGCTCGTTCTCGCGCAGAGGAACGAGGCGCCTATCTCACCGAGCTGGTCGATGTGCCGGCGGCCTCTTGTCTCGAAGTTACTTCTTGGCGGACGCCTGGACCTCGGAAATGCTTTCCTGGACGCGGCGGCCGATGATGCCCCATGCCTCGGTCTGCGACTTGCCGGCCAGCTCGGCCAGTTCCTTCAGGTTGGCGACCGACTTCTCGAACGAACCGCGAGCCAGCTCGACCGGCTTGGCGAACATCTCGGTGCCCTTGCCGGCGCCGATCGTCTTGGCGGTTTCCTGCAACTCGCCGAACGCCTCGGCGGCCATTTCCTGCTGGCGCTTGGCGACGGCCTGGAAGCCCTCGAGCGCGACCCGGTTGGCTTCGGTCAGGGCGGCGATGTTCGCCTGGCCGGCCTTCATCAGACCATCGACGTTGAAGCCCGGAACGGCGCCGGTGAACTGCGAGAAGCCCTTGGTCCAGTTCTCGAACACATCGGCGAACGGATTGGTCTGCGACATGGTGATCTCCTAACTCGGTGTAAGCTGCCAGTGGACGGTTTTCGCGGGATTGCCCGCCTTTGTTGCGCTGCAATATAACTGTCAGGATTTATTTTGCAACCGCAAAAAGCAAGCGTGCTCGCATAAAACTTCACGGTCGACAGCGAACCAATCGGTCCAGATATTGTTACTGGTTGGTGACGTCGCCAAATTACTAGTTATAGTGGTCCACAGGGAGAGACGCCCAAGACAAAAGGGCGCAAACGAGGTACCAACAATGAATGCGGACGCGCACGTGAAGCTGGGCGCTCGGCACTATGATCCACCGGCAGTCATCTGGTCCATGCTCGAGCCCGCCCGGGCCGCCATGGAGATGGGCATGCTTCCGTTCGCCGCGCCCTGCCTGGGGCAGGCGCCGCGCGGCGACGGCCACCCGGTCATGGTGATCCCCGGTTTCATGGGCACCGACACGTCGACCGCCGTGCTGCGCGCCTACCTCAGCGCACTCGGCTACCAGGTCCATCCCTGGGCGCTGGGCCGCAATGTCGGCCCGCGCGGCGACATCGAGGAGCGCATGGTCGAGCGCGCCAACCATCTCGCCGCCCGCTACGAGCGCAAGGTCAGCCTGGTGGGCTGGAGTCTCGGCGGCATCTTCGCGCGGCAGATCGCCCGCGACATTCCCGACGCCATCCGCCAGGTGATCACCCTGGGCAGCCCGTTCGGCAGCGCCGGCCAGGGCGGCACCAACAAGGAGATCGCCGATCTCTACGAGAGGCTGTCCGGCGACATGATCGGCCACGCGCCGGAACACATCCGCGCCCATCACCGCTCGCGGCCGCCGGTCCCCTGCACCGCGATCTTCTCCAAGACCGACGGCGTCGCCGTGTGGCAGGTCTGTACCGAAGAGGCCGGACCCGACACCGACAACATCGAGGTGTACGGCAGCCACACCGGCCTGGGCTTCAACCCGCTGGTGCTCTACGCGGTCGCCGACCGCCTGTCGCTGCCCGAGGACGGCTGGGCGCCGTTCAACCGCGGCGGCATCAAGGCGCTGTTCTACCGGTAGGCGAGACCTTTCTTTCCTTCAAACCGCGTCCCGCTCTGTTATCTTCCCTGCCGTATCAAACGGGAGGATGTCATGAGCAATCTTGTCAACCGTCAATGGACGCTGGCGAACCGGCCCGCGGCGATGGTCAGCACGGACGATTTCAAGCTGGCCGAAGCGCCGGTGCCGGATCCGGCTGACGGCCAGATACTGGTGAAGATCACCTATGTGGCGTTCGAGCCGGCCATGCGCGGCTGGATGGCCGACAATCCCGGCTACATGGCCGCCATCCCCATCGGCGGCGTCATGCGCTCCATGGCGGCCGGCGAAGTGATCCAGTCCCGCCATCCCGACTTCAAGCCCGGCGACAAGGCCTCCGGCATGTTAGGCTGGCAGGAATACGCCGTGGTCGATGCCAAGGGCGCACTGCTGCCGGTGCAGAAGCTGGCGCCGGGGGTGACCGAGGAAATGGCGCTCAGCGTGCTCGGCATCACCGGCCTCACCGCCTATTTCGGCATGCTGGACGTGGGCAGGCCGCAGCCGGGCGACACGGTCGCCGTCTCGGGCGCGGCGGGCGCGACCGGCTCCATTGCCGGCCAGATCGCGAAGATCAAGGGCTGCCGGGTCATCGGCATCGCCGGCGGCGCCGACAAGTGCCGCTGGCTGACCGAAACCGCAGGCTTCGACGCGGCCATCGACTACAAGTCCGAGAACGTCAGGAAGCGGCTGCGCGAGCTGGCGCCCGACGGAATCAACGTGTTCTACGACAATGTGGGCGGCGAGATACTGGAGGCCGCGCTGGACAACCTGGCCATCAATGCGCGCATCACCCTGTGCGGCGCGATCTCGGGCTACAACACCGGCTCGGTGCCGCAGCCGCCGAAGAACTACATGGCGCTGATCCTGAAGTCCTCTAGCATGGCAGGCTTCCTGCTCGGCCAGTATGCCAAGCGGTTCGGCGAGGCCTCGGCCGATCTGGGCGCTTGGGTGCGCGACGGCAAGCTGAAATTCGCCGTCGACGTGCAGGACGGGTTCGAGAACGTGCCGTCCACCTTCCTGCGCCTGTTCCACGGCCAGAATTTGGGCAAGCAGCTCAACCGGATCGGCTAGGGCCATCGCATGGTGAAACACCTCGTCAACCGCCAGTGGCTGCTGTCCAGCCGTCCCGAAGGCATGATCTCGGTCGACAATTTCGCGCCCGCTTTCGCCAGCGTCGCCGAACCCGAAGACGGCCAGCTGGTCGTCAGGGTCACCCACATCGCCTATGAACCCGCCATGCGCGGCTGGGTGCGCGAGGTGCCGGGCCACGGCGCCAACCTGCCCATCGGCGCGGTGATGAAGGCGTCGGGCGCGGGCGAGGTGATCGTGTCGCGCCACCCGGACTTCCAGCCCGGCGACAAGGTGACCGGCATGTTTGGCTGGCAGGAATACGCCACCGTCGACGTCGATGGCCAGTTGCTGCCGGTACAGAAGCTGCCCGACCGGGTGACCGAGGAAATGGCGCTCAGCGTGCTGGGCATCACCGGCCTCACCGCCTATTTCGGCATGCTGGACGTGGGCAGGCCGCGCGCCGGCGACACGGTCGTGGTCTCGGGCGCGGCGGGCGCCACCGGCTCCATCGCCGGCCAGCTCGCCCGCATCTCCGGCTGCCGGGTGATCGGCATCGCCGGCGGCGCGGACAAATGCGCCTGGCTCACCGGCGAGGCCGGGTTCGACGCGGCCATCGACTACAAGACCGACGACGTCTCGGCCCATCTGAAGAGGCTTTGTCCCGGCGGCATCAACGTGTTCTACGACAATGTGGGCGGCGCCATCCTCGAGGCGGCGCTGGACAACATCGCCATCGGCAGCCGCGTCGTCATCTGCGGCGGCATCTCGGGCTACAACGTCGCCGACGGCGCCGTGGCCGGGCCGCGCAATTACATGCGCATCGTCAACAGCCCGTCGACCATCAGCGGCTTCCTGCTGGGCCAGTTCTCCGCCCGGTTCGACGAGGGCCGCCAGCGGCTGGCCGACTGGACTCGCGACGGCGCCATCCGCTTCGCCGTCGACGTGCAGGAAGGCTTCGACAACGTGCCTGCCACCCTGCTGCGGCTGTTCCACGGCCAGAACCTGGGCAAGCAGCTGTGCCGCATTGGCTGAACCGGGCGGGCAAGGCCGCCGTACACCAGACATGAACGGATCCGACACCAACACCGGCGTACTGCTGATCAATCTGGGTACGCCCGACGCGCCGACGCCGAAGGCGGTGCGCCGCTATCTGCGCGAATTCCTCAGCGATCGCCGGGTGATCACCACCAACCCGCTGATCTGGCAGCCGATCCTGCACCTGTTCATCCTGCCGTTCCGGCCGCGCAAGACGGCAGAGGCCTACAAGCTGGTGTGGCGTGACGACGCCGACGGTTCGCCGCTGCGCCATTTCACCCGCACCTTGACCGAGGCGACCGCCGTCCGCGTCGGCCAGTCCCGCAACGACATCATCGTCGACTGGGCCATGCGCTACGGCACGCCATCGGTGAAGGAGAAGCTGGAGAGCCTGCGGGCGCGGGGCTGCGGCCGCATCCTGGCGATCGCGCTCTATCCGCAATACAGCGGCACCACGACCGCCTCGGCCTATGACGCAGTCACCGCCGGGCTGCGGGCGCTGAACTGGCAGCCGGACCTGAAAACCGCGCCGGCGTTCCCCGAGGACCGGACCTATATCGAGGGGCTGGCCCGCTCGGTCGAGGATCACGTGGCCACGCTCGCCTCGCCGCCGGACGTGGTGGTCGCGTCCTATCACGGCCTGCCGCAAAAATACGTCGACGATGGCGATCCCTATTACGACCAGTGCGTCAAGACCACGCGGCTGCTGCGCGAGCGGCTGGGCTGGGGCGAGGACAGGCTGCGGATGACCTTCCAGTCCCGCTTCGGCGCGCTGGAATGGCTGCGGCCCTACACCGACGAAGTGCTGGCCGCGCTCCCCGGCGAGGGCGCGAAGAAGGTGGCGGTGATCGCCCCCGCCTTCCTCGCCGACTGCCTGGAGACGCTGGAGGAGATGGCCGAACGCGGCGGCCACACCTTCCTCGAGGCCGGCGGCGAGCAGTTCAGCTATATCCCCTGCCTCAACGACACCCCGCCCGCCGTCGCCCTGCTCGACGGCCTCATCGCGCGGGAACTGGAGGGTTGGGGGTAGGGCCGGAGCGGAGGCACGGGCAGATCCCCTCTCCCGATGGGAGAGGGAGGGACCCGCGGCCGTAGGCCGTGGGAGGGTGAGGGGCGTTGTCGACGACGGGACGGGGCCGGAGCGTGTAATGCGCAACGCCCCTCACCCTAACCCTCTCCCAACGGGAGAGGGAATCAGCGGCTTCCCTCACTTCTTCGCCGCCGGGCCGTCGAACGACTTGATCAGCTCGTACCAGCCCGACCCCTTCACGGCCAGTGGCATGCCGTCGAACTTCTTCGCCGTATCCAGGTGCTTCTGGCGGCCTTCCCAGGCGTTGGGATCGCGCTGCCACTCGTTCAGCACCTTCTCGGCCTCGTCGTAGCTGGGCGCCTCGACCTCGTAGAGCGACAGGTAGCCCGACACGGTCTGGCTGCCCAGATGGGCGCCCGCCAGCTTGAACACGCTGCCGCGCACGAAGTTCGGGCAATGGGCCGTGTCCTCGATGTGCTGGTCGACGAACCACTCGTCGAACTGCGCCTGCTTGTCGGCGCTGGGCGGCTCGCAGAGCCCGATGAGAACGAAACGCGGCATGGATGGTCTCCCCTGTCTGTGGTGATGACGAACGTTAGCAGTTTCTTGACACAAGGGAACCGCTGACCCAAAACCGGCGAATGAACGTCGAAACCCCGCTGCCTGACCAGGCCATGGACGACATTTTGCGCGGCGCGATCCGTGACGGGTTCGCGTGGTCGGTCTCGACGCAGCACCCTGACGGCTACTGGGTCGGCAAGCTGCAGACCAACGCCTGCATGGAAGCCGAGTGGATCCTGGCGCTGCACTTCCTCGGGCTGCACGACCATCCGCACCGCGAAGGGCTGAAGACGTCGCTGCTGCGTGGCCAGCGCGAGGACGGGTCGTGGTGCATCTATCACGGCGCGCCCGCCGGCGATATCAACGCCACCGTGGAAAGCTATGCGGCGCTGCGCTGCACGGGCATGGCGGCGGACGATCCGGTGATGGCGAAGGCGCGCGAATGGATCTTCGCGCGCGGCGGCCTGCGCAATGTGCGGGTGTTCACCCGCTACTGGCTGGCGCTGATAGGCGAATGGCCTTGGGACAAGACACCGAACATCCCGCCGGAAGTGATCCGCTTCCCGCTGTGGTTTCCGTTCAGCATCTACAATTTCGCGTCCTGGGCGCGGGCGACGCTGATGCCCATCGCCGTGCTGTCGGCGCGCCGTCCCGCCCGCCCGCTGGGCAAGGGCCGCACGCTGGAAGAACTGTTTCCCGGCGGCCGTGCGGCGTTCGACTATTCGCTGCCGAAGAAGATCAGGTCGTTCACCTGGGAACAGTGCTTCATGGGCACGGACAAGATTCTGCACGGCGCCCAGACCCACAGGCTGATCCCGGGCCGCGAG
Source organism: Candidatus Kuenenia stuttgartensis (assembly GCA_943329845.2). GTDB lineage: Bacteria > Pseudomonadota > Alphaproteobacteria > SMXS01 > SMXS01 > RI-34. The sequence continues at coordinate 80,212 of CALQFM020000003.1, forward strand.
GCGTCCATCGCCCGCGTGCTGGAATGGATCATCAAGCACCAGGACGCCGACGGCGCCTGGGGCGGTATTCAGCCGCCATGGATTTATAGCCTGCTGGCGCTGCATATCGAGGGCTATCCCATGGGCCATCCTGTCATGGCCAAGGGTCTGGCGGCGTTGCACGACCCGCGCTGGTGCTACGAAACGGACGGCGCCGTCAACATCCAGGCGTCGGTGTCGCCGGTGTGGGACACGGTGCTGACCCTGCTGGCCATGGAGGATTGCGACGCGCTGGGCGAGCATGCGCAGGCCGCCGACAAGGCCATCGGCTGGCTGCTCGACAACGAGGTGCGCTATTACGGCGACTGGTCGCAGAAGGTGAAGGGCGTCGAGCCCGGCGGCTGGGCGTTCGAATACGCCAACCAGTTCTATCCCGACGTGGACGACACCGCCGTGGCGCTGATCGTGCTGGCGAAGCATCGCCACGATCCGAAATGGCAGGCGCGCGGCATCGACGGCGTCATCGAGCGCGCGGTGAACTGGATGCTGGCCATGCAGTGCCGGGGCGGCGGCTGGGCGGCGTTCGACCGCGACAACGACGCCGACATCCTCACCCGCATCCCGTTCAGCGACTTCGGCGAGGCGCTCGATCCGCCCAGTGTCGACGTCACCGCCCATGTCCTCGAGGCGCTGGGCGTGCTGGGCTATGACCGGCATCATCCGGCCGTCGAACGCGGCGTCGCGTTCCTGCGCCAGGAGCAGGAAAAGGACGGCAGCTGGTGGGGCCGCTGGGGCGTCAACTACGTCTACGGGACCTCGGCCGCGCTGCCGGCGCTGAAGGCGGTGGGCGAGGACATGCGCGCCGACTACGTGACCCGCGCCGCCGACTGGGTGATCGCGCACCAGAATCCGGACGGCGGCTGGGGCGAGACCTGCGGCTCCTACATGGACCGCTCGCTTGCCGGCAAGGGCGACAGCACCGCGTCGCAGACCGCCTGGGCGCTGATGTCGCTGCTCGCCGTTGGCCGGCCGCGGGACCGGGCGGTGGTTGAGACCGGATTGCGCTACCTAACGGCGCGGCAGAACGACGGCACCTGGGACGAGGCCGAGTACACCGGCACCGGGTTCCCGGGCTACGGCCTCGGCCGGCACATCGACCTGGGCCAGGGCGCCGCCGAGAACCTCGGCCAGTCGATCGAACTGAGCCGCGGCTTCATGATCAACTACAACCTCTACCGCCATTATTTCCCGCTGATGGCCATGGGCCGCGCGCGGAAGTACCTGGCCCGGCTGGGCAACGAAGCCGCATAGCCTCGGGTGCGGCGCACAAAAAAACCGCCTCGAATCGAGGCAGTTGGTAGGCGATCTTCTGGAATGAGTCTCCCAGCGCCCCGGACCGCGCGGTCCGGACAGATGGGCTGCGCTTGGAGGGCTCACGAGTGAGACCCTCCCTGCAGTTCGCCGGCGTGTTAGCCGAGGACCTTCAGTTCTTCAGCTGAGCTTTTGCCGTTGCGGCCACGAGTCAGTTCGTAAGAGACCTTCTGGCCCTCACGCAGGCCCGACAGGCCGGCCCGCTCGACGGCGGAGATGTGGACGAAGGCATCGGCCGAACCGTCGTCCGGCTGGATGAAGCCATAGCCCTTGGTCGCATTGAACCACTTCACGGTTCCGTTGGTCATAGAGAGTGCTTTCTTCTTCAATGATGGCATAACGACCATCCGCACCAACTGGTGCGGACGGTTTCTCAGCTCGCTCAAGTCCTGGAGATCGGTAGCTCTGTCGGTGACGAAGCAGATGAGCCGGGTCTTAGGTCACTGATCTTGCGGATATAATCCCGCAAAACGACGAATTCAAACAAATTCGCCGGGCCCAACGCCGCGCCACAGGCCGGAAACCGGCCCGCAGCGCGGGTACGCGAAGATCGTCAGGCCGCCTTTTGCAAGGGGCTGCGGCGGGGGCGCCGGCGGCGGCGGTTCGGGTTGCGCTTGGCATCCGGCGACCGCGAATCCGCCGTCGAGTCGGCCCGCTCTGGCCGGGCCTCGCGGACCGGTCTCGGGTCGCGGGCGGGAGTAGCCTCGCTGCGGTCTGTCCTGACCTCGCGCGGCGGTGATCCGGCGACGGCGAGCTGGACCCGGATCAGCTTCTCGATGCTTTTCAGGTAGGGCCGTTCGGTCGGATCGCAGAACGCGATGGCGATGCCGCCGGCGCCGGCGCGCGCGGTGCGGCCGATGCGGTGGACATAGCTTTCCGGCTCGTTCGGCAGCTCGAAGTTGATCACGTGGCTGATGCCGTCCACGTCGATGCCGCGGGCGGCGATGTCGGTGGCGACCAGCACGCGGGATTCGCCGTTCTTGAAGCGGTCCAGTGCACCCTGGCGGGCGCTCTGCGACTTGTTGCCGTGGATCGCGTCGGCGGGCAGGCCCGACTTGCTGAGCTGCTCGGCGACGCGGTTGGCGCGGTGCTTGGTGCGGGTGAACACGATCACCTTGGTCAGCGCCTCGTCATTCAGCAGGCTGGTCAGCAGCGACTGCTTGCCGGCGGACTCGATGAAATAGACGCTCTGGGTGATCTTCTCGACAGTGGTCGCCTGGGGCGTCACCTCGACGCGCACCGGCTCGATCAGCATGTCCTGGGCGAGCTTGGCCACGTCGGCCGGCATGGTCGCAGAGAACAGCAGCGACTGCCGCTTGCGCGGCAGATGGGCGACGATCCTGCGCACGTCACGGATGAAGCCCATGTCGAGCATCCGGTCGGCCTCGTCGAGCACCAGCACGCCGGTGCCGGTCAGGTTGACGGCTTTCTGGTTGACCAGGTCGAGCAGGCGGCCGGGGGTGGCGACGAGGATGTCGACGCCGCGCGCCATGGCTTTCACCTGCGGGCTCTGGCCGACGCCGCCGAGGATGACGGTGTGGCGCAGATTCAGGTGGGCGCCATAGGCCCGGATGCTGTCGGCGATCTGCACGGCGAGCTCCCGGGTCGGGGCGAGGATCAGCGCGCGCGCCGTCTTCGGCGCGGCCTGGATCTTCTCGGCGGCCAGCCGCTGCAGCATGGGCAGGGTGAACGCGGCGGTCTTGCCGGTGCCGGTCTGGGCGATTCCCAGCAGGTCACGGCCCTGCAGCAGCAGCGGGATGGCCTGGGCCTGGATGGGGGTGGGGGTGGTGTAGTTCTCGGCGGCCAGAGCGCGCAGCAGCGGCTCGATGAGGCCGAGATCGGTGAATTGGGTGGTCACTTAAACAGAATCCTTCCGCGCCGGGCGCACGCGGTGTTCGCGAACGCTCTCAGCGTGTTGCCTTTTCCACGCGCACCTGGAACTAAGCGGGGTTTTCGATGATCGATCCGGAAGGAAACGCCAGTGTGGCGCATCGCGCGATCACGGTCGATCTGAGGGGTAAGTGCGCCCGCGGCGCCCGATTGTCAAGCGGTATCGGGCTATGACCCTGAAAGGTGATGCGTTTTCGCCACACCTCCGGATTCTTTTTCGCCCCTCGCGGCGAATCCTTTCGCTATTCTTACGTCTTGTGCAACCACTGCCGCGCGTCTGGGAACGGACGCGAGGACGAAACCGGAAACCAGGGGAGAAGCGATCGTCCGGCACCGCCGTTTTCCCGTCCAACCCGCCCGCCGTGCTGTGTTGCGCGCAGTTGGGCGTTGCAATTTACCCCCTGAACAGTTGAGATTGCGCTCGCGCCGTCTGAACCACCCGAGAGGCTTCTGAATGTATCAAGTCCGACCCCGTCGCCGAATGCGCGCCAGCTGCGCCATTGCCGGCGGCCTCGTGGTCGCCAGCACCATGGGCGCGCCCGATCTCTCGGAGGCCGCGGACCTTACCATCACGAAGACGGTGACCGAACCGGTCAAGACCTCCAACGCCAGCGGCGGCGCCGGCAACATCCTCATCGAATCCAATGGCGGCGTGGTTGTCGACAAGGGCACAGCCGTCACCATCGACAGCAGCAACAAGGTCGATAACAAGGGCCGCATCGAGTCCAAGGGCGTCGACGGCCGCGGCATCGTGATCACCGATTCGGTGACCAGCACCGTCACCAACACGGGCACCATCAGCCTCAGCGCCGACAGCGACGACAAGACGGTCGACGGCGGCAACATCGGCATCCTGCTCGATACCGGCGCCGCCATGACCGGCGACATCATCAACGACACGGCCGGCACCATCACCGTCGCCGGCGTCAAGTCGGCCGGCATCGTCACCCGCGGTTCGCTCACCGGCAACATCAAGAACGACGGCAAGATCGTCGCCTCGGGTGAGGGCGGCCTCGGCATGCTGCTCTCGGGCAACATCACCGGCATCGTCACCAACAACGGCACGATCAACACCGGCTCGGCGTCGACCCAGACGTTCGACAAGAACGGCAAGACCATCACCAACCCGGAAACCGAGGGCGGCGACGGTCTTGCGGTCGGCGGCAATGTCGGCGGCGGTGTGCTCAACACCGGCGACAAGCTCACCGACCAGGAGGAGAAGGACCTCACCGCCGGCACGGTCGAGACCGTACGCGGGCTGAAGAAGGACGCCATCGGCACCGACGCCACCATCACCATCATTGGTCCACAGAACGCCCTGCATGTGGGGCCTGACGCCGGCGGCGCCGCGGGCGGCAACATCACCATCGGCGCGGTCACCAAGGAATCCTACGGCATCATCAACCGCGGTGACATGGCCAGCAGCACGACGAAGGATCTCGGCACCGCCGAGACCGTCCGGATCGGCCTTGCCACCGGGTCGGCATCGTCGGGCAGCACCACGGTGGTCGGCGGCTTCCTGAACGACGGCGGCGACATCACCACCAAGAGCACCAGCGGCAGGTCCACGACGGTCGCCATCGGCTCGGGCGCGATCCTGCCCGAGCTCAAGAACGTGGGCACGATGACGGCCACCACCACGACCGGCGACGCCGTGGTTCTCGGCCTCGAAGTGGGCGCGAAGCTCGACAAACTGGTCAATTCGGGCCTCATGCAGGCCAAGTCGACGTCCGTGGGCGGCGATGCCTTCACCATCGTCGATGGTTCCGGCACGTTGAAGGTAATCGAGAACACCGGCACCATCTCGGCGATCGAGACCCTTAGCATTGATGTCAAGGGCAAGGCGGTCACCACCACCGGCACCGCCATCGATCTCAGCACCTCCAAGGCCGACGTCGCCGTCCTCAATAAGGGCACGATTGCCGGTGATGTGCTGTTCGGCAGCGGCGCCGACAAGTACACTCTCGACGGCGGCACCCAGACCGGCACCATTGACTTCGGCGAGGGCGAGAACACCTTCACGCTGAACAAGGCGACCTTCGCCGGCGACCTTGCCGCCACCAAGGGCGTCGTTGACCTGGTGGTCAAGGCGTCCACCTTCGCCATCGTCAGCGAGGACGGCGCGCAGGTGCGCGACGCCACCTTCGACAAGGACTCGACCCTGATCGTGCCGATCTTCGGCAGCGACGCCATCGCCGGTACCCTGACGGCCACCGGCACGGTCGCCCTGGCCACTGGCACAGCCGTGGTCACCGACTTCAAGACATTGGCGTCGGAGGACATCACCTTCACGCTGGTCCAGGCCCAGACACTGAATCTCGAAGGCGGCATCGGCGGGCTGGAAGTGTCCGACACCTCGGCGTTCTTCAACGTCGACCTCGCGCTTGGGAAGGAGGATCCGAACAAGCTGGTCGTCACCGTCCACCGCGCGACCGCCGAGGAGCTGGGCCTGAACAACAACCAGACTGCGGTCTTCAACGTCACGAAGACGCTGCTCGAGCAGGACACCGAGCTGGGCGCGGCCATGGCTAACCTGAAGACCAACGAAGAGGTCCAGGACGCCTTCAACCAGCTCATGCCCGACAACAGCGGCGCGACGCAGCAAGGCATCTTCCAGACCCAGGCCGCCATCTTCGGCGCCATCAACAAGCGCATGGACGGCATCTACAAGCTGGACCAGCGGTACAAGGAACGGGTCGAGCGCATCGCCGGCAAGGATCCCAAACGCGCCAAGAAGATGGGACAGCGCGACAAGCCGACGATCTGGGCCGAACAGCTCGTGCTGGTGGCCAACCAGAGCCCGTTCGACGACCAGCTTGGCTTCGGCGGCTACAGCTACGGCGTGGCGCTGGGCGCCGATTATCCGCTTTTTGGCCTCGACGCCGTGGGCATCAGTCTTTCCCAGGTCTGGTCCGAGTACAAGGAGAAGACCTCGTTCGACACGCCCACCGCGGTCTCGACCACCCAGTTCAACGTCTATGCAGGCTGGGAGAGCCACGGCTTCTTCGTCGATGTCAGCGGCGGCTACGGCTTCAGCAGCTATGACGGCGAGCGCAACGTGGTCATCGGCTCGGTCAGCCGCACCGCGATCAGCGAGTGGAGCGGCCACCACATGGGCGCCAATTTGCGTGCCGGATATGGCGTGGCAATGGGGAGGTTCTCCCTGACCGCCGCCGCCAGCTTCAGCTGGCTGAAGCTGCACGAAAACGGCTATGTGGAAGATGGGCTGGGCGACAAGAGCGACAGCGCTGGCGCCGCCACCAATCTTGTGGTCGGCGAGCAGGACGTCAGCTTCGCCCGCGGCAATGTGGGTCTGTCGGCGGGCATGCGCTTCGAGGACGGCACCGGCATCATCGAGCCCAATGTCCGCGTCGGCGCGACCCATGAGTTCAGTTACAAGGGTCCGACCAACCTGGCCTATTTCGGCTTCCTGAAGGACGGCAACAACCTGCCGACCAGGCTCTCGGACGACTTCATGACCGTGGGCGCCCTTGCTTCCAAGACAACATTCTACGCGGGTGTCGGTGTCGATCTCAGCGCCCATTTCGGAACGCTGTCGTTCGACTACGACGCAGAGTTCGGTGGCGGCAGGCTGAATCACATCGTCTCGGGAACGGTCCGCGTCAGCTTCTGACGGGGAAGGAACGAAGTCCGGCGGCTTTCGCCGCGCGGACCCCGTCCTGTATGTAGCCGGCTGAGACGACTACACCGGATCAACGGTTCCGTGCCGCGAAGGTTCCGCTGCGGCGCCGGTCGCTTGCGCCAGCATGGTCCGCGCCGTCTCGCGCTCGGCCATCACCACGGTGGTCGCGCCGTGGCCGGCCAGATAGTCCTGCTCGGCGTCCGAATGGGCGCGGGCGATGATTTCCAGCGCCGGGTTCAGGGCTCGCGCCTGGGCGACGACCTGCCCGGCCTCGAACGACTGGGGGATGGCGACGAACAGCCAGCGCGCCTCGGCCAGGTTGGCGGCGGCCAGCACCTGGGTCGTCGCCGCGTTGCCGCCGATCACCTCCACATCACGGGCGCGCAACTGCTCGACGATGCCCTTGTCCTCCTCGATCACGACCACCGGCCGGTTGCGGAATGCATCGACGATCAAGGCGCCGACCCGGCCCGAGCCGACGACCACGGCGTGGCCGGACTTGGCCGTCGGAACCAGTTTCTCCTCGTGTTCGGCAGTCGCGCCAAGCGGCGCGTGCCGTCGCTCCCAGCGATCCAGCACGCTGAAGAAGAATGGATTGGCGAAGATCGAGATGATGGCGCCCGCCAGGATCAGATCCTGTCCCTCCTGTGGCAGCATGCCGAGGCCGACGCCCAGCGCCGCCAGGATGAACGAGAACTCGCCGATCTGCGCGAGGCTGGCCGAGATGGTCAGAGCCACCGAATTGGTGTGGCCGAACGCCCGGACGATCAGGAACGCCGCCAGCGATTTGCCCACCAGGATGATGAACACGGTGGCGAGCAGCGGCAGCGGATGCTGGAGCACGATGCTTGGGTCGAACAGCATGCCGACCGACACGAAGAACAGCACAGCGAAGGCGTCGCGCAGCGGCAGGGTCTCTTCGGCAGCCCGGTGGCTGAGCTGGGATTCGCTCAGGATCATGCCGGCGAAGAACGCGCCCAGCGCGAACGACACGCCGAACAGCTCGGCGGCCAGGTAGGCCACGCCCAGCGCGATCGCCAGCACCGCCAGGCGGAACAGCTCGCGCGAGCCGGTATGGGCCATGTAGTGCAGCCCCCACGGAATGACCCGGCGGCCGACCACCAGCATGAAGGCGATGAAGGCTGCCACCTTGCCCAGGGTCACCGCCAGCGTCAGGGCGATGTCGCCGGCCGTCAGTATCGGCGCGCCGTTTTCGCCGGGCTTCAGCAGGCTCGCCAGCGCCGGCAGCAGGACGAGCGCCAGCACCATGGCCAGGTCCTCGACGATCAGCCAGCCGACGGCGATCTGGCCGCGCGTGGTCTCGACCAGCCGCCGCTCCTGTAACGCACGCAACAGCACCACGGTACTGGCGACCGATAGCGCCAGGCCAAACACCAGCCCGGCGCCGATGGACCAGCCCATGGCCCAGGCCAGCGCAATACCCAGGAGCGTCGCGAACGCAATCTGGCCGATGGCGCCCGGAATGGCGATGGCCCTGACCTTCAGCAGGTCCTTCATGGAAAAGTGCAGGCCGACGCCGAACATCAGCAGGATCACGCCGATCTCGGCCAGTTCCTGGGCCAGCGCCGCATCGGCCACGAAGCCCGGTGTCGCCGGGCCGACCACCACGCCCGCCAGCAGATATCCCACCAGCGGCGACAGGCGCAGGCGGTGGGCGATCGCGCCAAGCACGAAGGCCAGGCCGATACCGGCGACGATGGTGGTGATCAGCGGCGTTGCGTGGGGCATCCGGCTCCTTTGGTTGCTGAAAGTTTAACGGTTTAAGACAATCATGACGGATCATCGTTGATATTTCAACCAAATTGGTTTATTTTATTCAATAAGGTTGAAATGATATGGGGTATGACCCGTTGCCGAAATTCGAGCCAGCGCAGTGCCGAGCCGCCCGTGGCCTGCTCAACTGGAATCAGGAAGAACTCGCCCATCAGGCCGGCGTCTCGCGCAGCACGGTGCGGGAGTTCGAGGCCGGCCATCACGAGCTGCACCGGTCGACGCAGACGCTGCTGGTCCGCGCCCTCGAGGACGCCGGCGTGCGGCTGATCGAGGCGGGTGACGAAGGCTGCGGCGTGCGCATGGCAAGGCCGCCAAGCCCCTGAATTCCATGGTTCGCGCGGCGCTTATGGATTATTGAGGAAGGCGCCTCCGGAGGGGACCGGCGGTCGTCCACAAGAACGAGAAACCAGCCGCATGAGCACCATCGCCGTCCCGGATGACCGGTCCAGCCGCAAGCTGTCCCGGCAGGACATGAAGACCCTGTCGCTGTCCGCCCTGGGCGGCGCGCTGGAGTTTTACGATTTCATCGTCTTCGTGTTCTTCACCGCGGTGCTGAGCAAGCTGTTCTTCCCGCCCGACGTGTCCGACTGGGTGCGGCAGCTGCAGACCTACGGCATCTTCGCCGCTGGCTACCTAGCGCGGCCGCTGGGCGGCATCGTCATGGCGCATTTCGGCGACCTGGTCGGCCGCAAGCGCATGTTCACCTTGAGCATATTCCTGATGGCCGTGCCCACCTTTGCCATGGGTCTGCTGCCGACCTATGCGGATATCGGTATCGCTGCGCCGATCCTGCTGTTGCTGCTGCGCATCATCCAGGGTGCGGCGATCGGAGGCGAGGTACCGGGCGCGTGGGTGTTCGTGGCCGAGCACGTGCCGGACCGCCATGTGGGTTTTGCCTGCGGCACGCTCACCGCCGGCCTCACCATCGGCATCCTGCTCGGGTCGCTGATGGCCACGTTCATCAACCAGTCGCTGTCGCCTGCGGCGGTGCTGGACTATGGCTGGCGCATCGCCTTCGCCGTCGGCGGCGTGTTCGGCCTGCTCGGCGTCTATCTGCGGCGCTATCTCAGCGAAACCCCGGTGTTCGAGGAGATGCGCCAACGCAAGGTGCTGGCCAACGAGATGCCGATCAAGACCGTGGTCCTCGCGCACCCGGGCTCGGTGGTCCTGTCCATGCTGCTGACCTGGATGCTGACGGCGGCCATCGTTGTCGTGATCCTGATGACGCCCACCTTCCTGCAGTCGGCCTACGGCTTCGCGCCCGCCGTCGCGTTCAAGGCCAATGCCGTCGCCGTGGTCTGTCTGACGGCGGGTTGCCTGTTCGCCGGCTGGGCCGTCGACCGCTACGGTCCCGGCAAGACCTTCATCGCCGGCAGCATCCTGCTGGCGGCCTGCGTCTACGGCTTCTACACCAACATCGCCGAGGATCCGTCGCTGCTGTTCCCGTTCTACGGCCTCACGGGCCTCACCGTCGGCATTGTCGGCGCTGTTCCCTACGTCATGGTCAAGGCGTTTCCGCCCGCCGTCCGGTTCTCGGGCCTGTCGTTCTCCTACAACCTGGCCTACGCGATCTTTGGCGGCCTGACGCCCGTGGCGGTGGCCGCGCTGCTCAAGGAAAGCCCGCTCGCGCCGGCCTGGTACGTGATCGCCACCTGCGGCATCGGCCTCGTTCTGGGGATTTACATGAAACTGACGGGCTTCGGCCGGAAGCCGGCCGAGCGCGCCATCTGAACTACAGGGCGGAGATGATCTCGTCGCCCAGCTGCCTGATCATGTCGGCGGCCTTGTCCGGCCATACCGCGAAGACGGGAACGGTCAGGCGGTGCACGCCGATGTCCTCGAACCGCTTCACCGCGTCGGTGCCGCCCTTCATCACCCAGACCCCGGTGATCTCGATCTCGCTGAAATCGCGTCCCACGTCGTCGCACGCCTTTTTCAGCAGCGCCAGATGCTCGCTCAGTTCGGTCACGCTGCCGCTGGGCGAATACCAGCCATTGCCATATCGGGCGACCCGCTCGAACGCCTTGCCCTTGTTGCCGCCGATATGCACCGGCAACGGCTTCTGTACCGGCAAGGGGTATGACTTGAAATTATGCCAGCTGAGGAACTCGCTTTCGTGCTCGACGACGTCGCCGGACCACACCTTGCGCATGGCCTGGATGTAGTCGTCGAACCGGGCGCCGCGCCGCTCGAACGGCGTGCCCATAGCGTCGAACTCCTCCTGCAGCCAGCCGATGCCGGCGCCCAGCATGAACCGGCCCTTCGACACGAAATCCAGGCTGGCCACCTGCTTGGCCATCAGCAGCGGATTGGCCTGCGACAGGATGTTGACGCCGGTGCCCAGCCGCAGCGTCTTGGTCTCGGCGGTGATGGCGGTCAGCGCCAGCAGTGGATCCACGTAATTGGTCTCCGGCTCGGAGCTCATGCGGCCGCTGGCGTTGTAGGGATAGCGGCTTTCGTACGCCAGCGGCACGATGACGTGCTCGAACGTCCACACGGATTCGATGCCGGCCTGCTCCGCCAGCTGGGCGTGGGCGATCATCTCGTCGGGCGATGCGACGCCCTTGTTGATGGGGGCGATGCCGAATTTCATGCGGTCCCTCTTTTTCTGGTAGGCAGGAAGAACATGCCCGCCGCCGCGACGAGCGCGCCGACGATATAGAATTCCAGCGCCGGATCGTAGGACTTGAAGGCGTCGAATACCCGCCCTGAGATCACCGCGCCCAGCGCGCTCATGGTCAGGAACGGCATCAGCAGTCCGGCGACCTTGCCGAACGAGGCCGCGCCGAACCGGGCGCCCACCATGGCGCCCAGCAGGGCCATGTGCGATCCGCCGGTGAAGCCCGCGAACGCGGCGACCGCCAGCATGACGGGATAGCTGGGATGACCGATCATGATCGCCATCGCCAGCATCAGCGGAATCGACGTGCCCCAATAGATGAAATGCAGGTCGATCCGGTCCGACAGGGTTCCGACCGTCAGCTTCGAGGCGACCATGGCCACCGCCACCACCGACATCAGCGACGCGCTCAGCTCGGGCGGAATGCCCACGTCGGCGGCGTAGGGCCGGAGGTTCGCCATGAACCCGGCGAAGGCGAGCGCGGGGGGCAGGATGCCGACCACGACCAGCCAGAAAGTCCGCTCGCGCAGGATGTCGGCATAGCTCCATTCCCGGTGCAGGCCGTCGGCCGCCGCCTGCTGCGACAGCGCGCTTTCAGGGTCCGGTGCGATGCCCGCTGCTTCCGGGCTGTTGCGGATGACCAGCCACGCCGGCGGGACGATGGCGAGCAGGGCGAAGACGGCAAGGATCTGGTGCGCGGTCCGCCAGTCGAATTCATGGGCAAGGACCGTGACCAGCAGCGGCAGCACCGCGCCGCCGATTGAGCTGCCCAGCGAGACGATGCCGATGGCCAGCCCGCGCTTGCCGCGGAACCATTTCGCCGCGAGCGCCTGGCCGCCCAGGTTTCCGGCCAGCGTGAAGCCCAGTCCCAGGAACACGGCATAGATCGCGATGATCTGCCAGAGTGCCGTGGAAATGGAGATCAGCGCCAGGCCCATGGCATAGGACAGGCCGCCGACGCAGATGAGCAGCCGCATGGAGACTCGGTCGAACGCCCATCCGGCCACAGGCCCCATTACGCCGAGCGCGATGGTGAACACCGTGGTCGCCCACATCACGTCGCCACGGCCGGCGCCGAACTCACGCATCCAGTGCTCGACCCAGAAGGTGAAGGCGTAGGAACCGAGGCCGAAGGTCACCGCCTGGAACAGCATGGCGACGGCGACGACGTACCAACCATAGTAGATTTTCATGCAGGCACTCTCCCCGAGGCGGCGATCTTACGGCTTTTGACCAACGGGTGAAGCAGCATTCTGGCGGCTGTTCACCGGGCGTGCGAAACTGGGTGGACGAGGCTGACCGGGAGAACGGGTTGCGACGGCTGTTGATGGTGTGCGTGGCGCTCGCGCTGGGACTTGCGGCCGTGCCCGCGTCCGGGCTGGTCTACGCCGACCAGCCGGCGCCGGTCAGCCAGGACGAGCTCGACCAGCTCGTCGCGCCGATCGCGCTCTATCCCGATCCGTTGCTTGCCCATCTTCTGGCCGCGTCGACCTATCCGGCCGAGGTGGGCGAGGCGGTCCGCTTCGTGGAGGAGCATGACGGCTTGCGCGGCCAGGAACTGGCCATGGAGATCCGCAACAGGGGTTGGGAGCGCAATGTCTCGGCGCTTCCGCAGTTCCCGACAGTCCTCGCCATGATGCGCGACAACGCCGACTGGCTCCGGCGGCTCGGCGACGTCTTCCTGCGCGACGAGACGGCGGTGCTGGATACCGTCCAGACGCTACGGGGCCTGGCGCTCGGCCGCGGGTCGCTGCGCTCCAGCCGCGAGCAGAACGTCTATACGTCCGGAGACATCGTCACCATCCTGCCGGCCAGCCCCCGTGACATCTGCATGCCGGTCTACGACGCCTCGACGGTCTACGGCTCGTGGTGGCTGCCGGACAGGCCGCCGCTGTCCTGGAAACCCAAAAGCCAGGGGCCGAGGGTGCACGACTTGCTCTCGGCCGGCATTTCGTTCGCGCCCTGCAACGCCGTCGCCGCCGCATCCGGTGTAACCGCCACTCCGGACTGGGAAAACCGCCAGATCGCCATCACCGGCCGTGGCATGACCGAGACATGGGAGCACGACCGGGAGCACCGGCGCGACGTGCCCTATCCGACCGCAGCGGTGCGGGCGCGTTTCGAACCCGACGGTCCCGGCACCAACAGCGGAATCCGCCGAGGCCCCAAGGGAACGTCGGGCGTGACCATCATCCGGCCCAAAACCACGCCCGAGTCCGCTCCGGACGACAGCCGCTAGTCACGGCGAACTGGCGCCCGCGCCCTCATTTCGCTATGGATGCGCCGACGTCGCCGTAACGAATGGCTGCTGATTGGACGACCTACCCGAGGTGAATGCGAATGGCCGGCTGAGCGGGATGCTGCACTGGCGGCCCGTGCTCGCGGCGTCAGCGGTGATGCTGGTCGCCGTCCTGGTGTCGGTCGCCATCTCGCATCTGGCGCGCGAGGTCTCGTACGACGAGGTCGTCGAGGCGCTAAAGGCGACGTCGGTTGCGCGGATGGCGGCGGCGGTACTGCTGACCGCGGTCAGCTTCGGCCTGCTCAGCCTGTATGATGTGTCGGCGCTCGCCTATGTGGGGCGAACGCTGCCCTACCGGATCGTCGGGCTGGCGGCGTTCTGCTCCTATGCCGTGTCCAACACCGCGGGGTTCGGACCCCTGACCGGCGGCGCCATCCGCTACCGGTTCTTCGCGCCGATCGGCTTCGAGCCGGAGGACATCGGCCGGATCGTGGCCTTCGTGACCGCGTCGTTCGGCGTCGGCCTGGCGGCGGTCACCGGGCTCGGGCTGCTCGTGGCGGCCGGCGACGTGGCCGGGTACCTGCATGTGCCGGCGCTGCTGTTGCGGATCGCGGGCGCGGCCATGATCGCGGGGCTGACAGGCGTGGCGTTGCTGGCGTCCCGCCATGGCGGAGACATCAGCCTGTGGGGTTTCATGCTGCGGCTGCCGCGCCCGCGGCTGATGCTGCGGCAGTTCGCGGTCACCTTGCTCGACATCGTCGCCTCCGCCGCCGTGCTGTGGGTGCTGTTACCGGACTCGGTGATGGGCCTGCCCGGCTTCATCGCCGTCTATGCCATCGCCATCGGCCTGGGCGTGGTCAGCCACGTGCCTGGCGGCCTCGGCGTGTTCGAGACGGTGATGGTGGCGGTGCTGGGCCGCGTCGCGCCGGTGCACGAGGTGCTGGGCGCGCTAGTGCTCTACCGGATCATCTACCACGTGCTGCCGCTGCTCATCGCGGCGCTGCTGGTGGCCGGCGTCGAGCTGCGGCGGGCGGCCATGGGAACGGCAGTCAGCCGCGTGGTGCTGGCGGGCGCCCGGTTGACGCCGTCGGTGCTCGCCGCGTTCACCCTGCTGCTGGGCGTCATGCTGATCTTCTCCGGCGTCACGCCCGCCATCGAATCCCGGCTCGACATCCTGTCCATGCACGTGCCGCTGCCGCTGGTGGAGGGGGCCCACTTCATCGCCAGCGTGCTCGGCCTCGGCATGATCGTCGCCGCCCGTGGCCTTGCGTACCGGCTGGACGGCGCGTGGTGGGCCGCGGTCGCCATGGCGGCCGCCGCCATCGTTTTGTCGCTGCTGAAGGGAATCGCCGCGGCCGAGGTGGTGCTGCTGATCGTGCTGCTGGGCGCGCTGCTCGCCAGCCGGCGGGAGTTCACCTGTCCGGCCTCGCTGATGCACCAGGCGCTGCGGCCCGGATGGATCGCGGCGGTGGTCACCGTGCTGGTCGCCGCGACCGCCGTTCTCATGTTCGTCTACCGCGACGTGGACTACGGCAGCGAGCTTTGGTGGCAATTCGAGTTCTCGGCCGAAGCGCCGCGCAGCCTGCGCGCTCTGGTCGGCGCCGCGCTCGCGGCCGGCGTCGTCGGCGGCATCCTGCTGCTGCGACCGGTGTCGCCGCAGACCGCGCCGCCCGACGCCGAGGCGCTGGCGCGCGCCGCCGCCATCGTCGACTCCCAGCCCGCCGCCGACGCGAATCTGGTGCGCATGGGCGACAAGAGCCTGCTGTTCTCCGGGGATGGCTCTGCCTTCATCATGTACGCCCGCCAGGGCCGGTCGTGGGTCGCGCTGTTCGATCCGGTGGGTCCGCGTGAGGCTTGGCCCGGCCTGGTGTGGGACTTCGTCGAGGCGGCCCACGCGGAAGGCGGCAGGCCGGTGTTCTACCAGGTGACCGCCGATGGCCTTGCCCTGTTCGCCGACGCCGGACTGCGGGCGCTCAAGCTGGGTGAGGAGGCGCGGGTATCGCTCCCCGCCTTCGACCTCAAGGGCGCCAGCAAGGCCAGCCTGCGCCACGCGGTCAACCGGGCCGCACGTGAGGGCCTGTTGTTCGATATCCTCGATGCAGTTCAGGCGGAACGGGAGTTCGACGCGCTGGAAGTGGTGTCGAACGACTGGCTGGCGCACCACAAGGCGCGCGAGAAGCGGTTTTCGCTGGGCGCGTTCGACCGGAGCTATGTGCTGGCCAAGCCGGTCGCCGTGCTGCGGCGCGAAGGCGCCATCGTCGCCTTCGCCACCATCCAAACCACCAGCCTGCCGGAAGAGGCGTCGGTCGACCTGATGCGCTTCGGTCCAGAAGCGCCAAACGGCGCCATGGAATTCCTGTTCGTTCGGCTGATCGAATACTTCCGCGACGCCGGCTATCAGTGGTTCAGCCTCGGCATGGCGCCGCTGTCCGGCTTCTCCGCCAGCCCGGCCGCGCCCGTCTGGCACCGAATCGGCAGCACGGTGTTCGAGCATGGCGAGCGGTTCTACAATTTTCGCGGCCTGCGGGCGTTCAAGGCCAAGTACCAGCCGGTCTGGCGGCCCCGGTACATGGCGGTGTCGGGCAGTCCGGCGCTGGCACTGGCCGACACGACCATCCTGATCAGCGGCGGCTTGCGGGGAGTGGTCGGCAAGTGATCCGCGAGTTGGCCACCGCCTTGCTGCTGTCCTGCGCGGCTCTTCCGGCCGTGGCTTACGAGACGGGCAATCTGGGAAAAGCGGACATCCGCCTGCCGGACGGAGCGGCCACGGCCACCATCTTCCTGTTCTCCGACATGGACGGCTGGAACTGGCCGGAGCGCCGTCTGGCCTATGCGCTGCGCGAGCAGGGCGCCGCGGTCATCGGCGTCGACCTGCCGTCCTATCTGGCCCGGCTCCAGGCCGACAAGGGCGACTGCGCCTATCTGGTCTGGGACATGGAGACGCTGAGCCACGCGGTGCAGCGCGACGCGGGCGGCACGGCTTATCACTCGCCGGTCGTGGCCGGCGTGGGCGAAGGCGCGGCGCTGGCGCTTGCCATCGTCGGCCAGACGCCCGCCGCGACCATCGGGCGCACCGTCGCGGTTGATCCGACGGCCGAGATGCCGTTGCGCAAGCCGCTCTGCAACATCCAGCCCGCCGCGACCGGCAGCGTCGGCGCCGCCTATGTCCTGCCGGACAGGCTGCCCGGCGCGGTCGAGGCTTGGTACACGCCCTCCGCGACCGTGCGGGTGGCAGGTGTAACGTCAGCCGAGGTGCGCGGCACCGCCTGGCAGGCGCTCGAGCGGCGGCTGATGAAGCTGGTCGCCCATGCCGCCGACGAGGACGACGATGCGCCGCCCGTGGTCGAGCTTCCCGCGAAACCGGCATTCGACACGCTCGCGATCGTCTATTCGGGTGACGGCGGCTGGCGCGATCTCGACAAGTCGATCGCCGAGTACCTGCAGCAGCGCGGCGTACCGGTCGTTGGCGTCGACGCGCTGCGCTATTTCTGGACGAAGAAGACGCCGAAGGATGCCGCCGCCGATCTGGCCGACTTGATCGAAAGCTACACCGGCGACTGGAAGGTGCAGCGCGTCATGCTGGTCGGCTATTCGTTCGGCGCCGACGTGCTCCCGGCCATGGTCAATTTGCTGCCGCAGGCCGACCGGGACCGCATCGCGCAGATTTCCCTGCTCGGCCTCGGCACCGGGACGGATTTCGAGATTTCCGTCGGCGGTTGGGTCGGCGCCGACGATGATGAGAGCGTCAAGACCGTCCCGGAGCTGCGCCGGATCGATGGGCGGCTGATCCAATGCATCTATGGCGAGGACGACGACGACGCGGCCTGCCCGAAGCTCGCGCTCATGGGCGCCGAGGTGATCAAGACCACCGGCTCGCACCACTTCGACGGCGACTACGAGGCACTGGCCGAGAAGATCCTGGACGGCCTGAAGCGCCGGACGGGCGGTTAGAAGCGGCCCGCTTCGCGCCCCTTCTGATCGGTTGCCTCAGCCCCAGATCGGCGCCTCGCCCTCCGGCAGGTGCGCGTCCGCCACGTTGAGCGTGAACGACACCAGGCAGTAATAGCCGACCAGCGCCGCCACCTCCGTCAGCTTAGCGTAACCCAGCGCCGCACTGGCGGCGGCGTGCAGCTCGTCGCCGACGCGGCCGGTATTCAGAAGGTCGCGCGCCACCTGGTGCACCAGTCGCTGGGTGTCGTTCTCGTAGGGCACGGGCGCACCGGTGCGCAGGGCTTCGATGATCGGCTCTGGCAGGCCTTCGGCGCCGGCCATGCGGGCGTGGGCCCAGAACTCGTATTCCGCCTTCCAGTGCGCGCCGACGGTAAGGATGGCCAGCTCGCGGGACCGGCCGTCGAGCAGCGAGCCGAAGCGCAGCCGTTCGCCCATCTTCGAGCCGATCCGGCCGAACGACGGGATCTGCAGCCAGGCGTTGAACGGCCCGCCCAGCTCGGCGGTCGGTGTGCCCATGGACGCCTTGCGCGGCCCTTCGACGATGTCGTCCCACAGGCCGCGCTGTTCGTCGTTGAGGTCGCCGTGCCGCAGCTTCGGAAAGTTCACCATGTCTTCCTCCCATCTCGCGGGAGGACTATGTCAGCCCTGGCCGACCAGCCGAAGCGGTTTCCGCTGGCCGTCGACCACCAGCGTCCGGAAGGCGTCGACGGCGCCGTCGAAATCGGCGAGCGACGGGTGCAGCAGCGTGTAGGCGGCGATGCCCGACATCACCAGCGACGACAACACGGCGCCCGCAACCTGCGCGTCCGTGCTCGCGGGCAGCTCGCCCGCGGCCACGGCGTCGGCGACGACCCGCTGGAACGGCGCGTCGATATGCTCCCGCGCCACACGGATGGCGCCGAACCGGTCCGGGTCACGGGCGCACTCCACCAGCGCCGACATGCCGAGGCGCTGCAGCACCATGTCCTCGCGGTAGAGTTCGTGAATCATGCCCAGGACCGCCGTCACCCGCGCCAGCCAGCCGCCGGGCACATCGACGGTCTCCTCGATGGCGGCGGCGATCTCCTCGAACATGAAGCAGGCGGCGGCGATGAACAGGTCGTCCTTCGACGAGAAGTGGTTGTATATGGCGGGCGCGGTCAGCCCGGCCGCGCCGGCGATCTCGCCCAGGGTCGTGGCGTGCAGGCCGTTGCGGGCGAATAGGGCGGCGGCGGCCTGCAAGAGACGTTTACGTGTCTCCTCGGCCGTCGCGCCTTCCGGCCGGCCCAGATTCCGGGCGGTGATGCCGCCTTTGCCGTCCATGTCGGCGCTTCCGGCTAATTCAGCGCTTTCTGAACGTGATCGGCAGCTCCTTCATCGGCATGAAGTACAGGCTGGGATTGTGCACCGGATAGGGTAGATCGCGCTCCAGCCGGATGTCGTCCAGCCGCGTCAGCAGCGCGGTGAACGAGCTGACCATCTCCTGCCGCGCCAGGCTGGCGCCGACGCAGAAATGCGCGCCCGCGCCGAAGGCGATCTGCGCGCCGGCGTTCTTGCGGTCGATGTCGAACAGGTGGGGGCACTCGAACTTTTCCGGGTCCCGGTTGGCCGCGCCATAGCGGGTCAGCACCATGGAACCGGCCGGGATCAGCGTGCCGTTCAGCTCCACGTCGCGTGTCGTCTTGCGCGCCAGCCCCTGAACCGGGCTTTCGATGCGCATGGCCTCCTCGCAGAACGGCTTGATCAGGCTCATGTCGTCGCGCAGCCGCTGCATGGTCTCGGGATGGCGCAGCAGCAGCCACAGGCCGTGCGCGATGGCGCTCTGGGTGGTCTCGAAGCCGCCGCTGATCAGCTGGTGCATCAGGTTCTGCAGCTCGTGCATCGACAGCGGCTCCTCGTCGTCGCCATGGGCGTGGACGAGGGCGGAGATCAGGTCGCCGGTCGGGTTGTTGCGACGGTCCTCGAACACGTCGAAGAGGTAGTGCTGCATCTCCAGTTCGGTCTCGGCGATCTGGCGGATCTCGGGCTCGCTCCATTTGCGGATCGACAGGGCGATCAGCGCGTCGGCCCAGCGCTTGAATTTTTCCACGTCCTTGCGCCCGAGGCCGAGCTGCTCGGCGATGATGATGCCGGGCATGGGCATGGCGAACTGCCGGTTGAACTCGCAGCGCCCGTCGTCGATCCACGAATCGATCAGGTCGTTGGCCACCTGGTCCACATAGGGCAGCATCTCGCGCACCCGCTTGACCGTGAACACCCGGTCCAGCAGCTTGCGGTAGCGCGAATGCTCGGGCGGGTCGGTGCGCTGCAGTGTCTGCACATGGGCCCAGCCGCGCTCGGCGATGATCTCCTCGTACAGCACGCCCAGGTCGCCCTGCAGGCCCTTGCCGTCCTTGGCGCTGACGTCGTTGGAGAAGGTGTCGGTGTCCTTCAGCACCTGACGCAGATCGTCGTACTTGGTGACCATGTAGAAGCCGGTCTCCGGCATCCGGTAGACCGGGCACTGCTCGTGCAGCGTGGCATAGAACTCGAACGGGTCGCTCTGCGTCGCGTGGTCCATGAGGCTGTAATCCTCGACCCGGCGCTTGACCTCGGCATCCATGGCTTCCTCCCCGGAAATTCCCAGACAACGGAATATATTAACTACCATTCATTAATGCTGCAACGGCCTTGCGGTCGTGGACCGCTGCCGCGATCATGGGCGCCGACTTTCCAGGGGAGGGAACCATGGCCGAAGCGAGCCTGTCCGATATCATCCAGTCCACCCGCGCCATGCGCCGGCTGAAGCCCGATCCGGTGCCCGACGACCTGATCGAGCAGATCCTGCGCGCCGGCCAGGCTGCGCCCAGCGGCGGCAACGCCCAGAACTGGGGCTTCATCGTGGTGAAGGACCCCGATATCAAGCGGCAGGTGCAGGTCTACTACCAGCGCGCCTATGACGAGGGCGTGGGCAAGCATTATGCCGAGCGCCTCGCATCCATGCCGGCGGGCGAGGCCCGCGACAAGCTGGAGCGGCAGGTCGCCGCGGTGCACCACCTGACCCTGCATTTCCACGAGGTGCCGGTGTGGATCGTGCCGTGCCTCGACGTGGGACCGCGCGGCCCGGTCGGCATGAGCGGCGCCTCGGTCTATCCGGCGGTGCAGAACATGCTGCTGACGGCCCGGTCGCTGGGGCTTGGTTCCACGCTCACCTGCCGGCACATGATGTTCGGCAAGGAATGCGACGCCATCTTCGGCCTGCCGGAGAACGTGGTCTCGTTCGCCATCCTTCCCGTGGGCTGGCCGGAAGGGAAATTCGGCCCGGTCAGCCGCGGGCCGCTGTCGCAGGTTGTATATGGGGACCGGTGGGGACAGCCCTATTTCTGACCATGCGGTGGCCGCGCCCGCCCGTCAACCCGACCTTGATTTCAGCCGCCGCATCGTCTATCCGTTGCGGCGTTTCCCCGGGCCGCTTTAGCTCAGCCGGTAGAGCATCGCATTCGTAATGCGAGGGTCGCGTGTTCGAGTCACGCAAGCGGCACCACTTTCCTGTTCGCCAATGGCTGCGGACGGTTGAAAAAATCCCAGAAATCTGCGAAAAATATGGCTGGCTTCACCGCCAGTGTTCGCCATTGTCCGTCGATATTCGGATGTTGATGGGGGCTTGTGTGGGGGCCTTTGGCAAGTGCCGATTTTGAAAGGCCCCCAGATGCCGCTTACCGATTCTGCGATCCGTGTCCTGAAGCCCCGCGACAAGGCCTACAAGGTAGCTGACGAGAAGGGTCTTTATCTGCTTGTCACGCCTCCCGGGGGCCGCCTTTGGAAGCTGAAATTTCGCACCGCTGTGGGTGCCGAGAAGAAGCTGTCCCTTGGTGCATATCCGGAAATCAGCCTCAAGGACGCGCGCGATCTCAGGGACAGGGCTCGCTCCAGTCTGGCCAATGGCATCGATCCGGCTGAGAGAAAACGGCGAGAGAAGCAGTTGGCGCGAATCAACGCGGACAACACTTTCAGCGCCGTCGCCAAGTCATACATCGAGAAGAATCGGCGCGATGGACTGGCGGAAGCCACCGTGCAAAAGCGCGAATGGTTTCTAAGGCTGCTGGAGAGGGCGATCGGCAGCCGGCCAGTGGGCGAAATCGAGCCCTACGAGGTGCTCGACGCCGTCCGCCCCTATGAGGCGGCCAAGAACGAGGAGAAGGCCCACCGCACTCTCCAGTTTGTGGGGCAGGTGTTCCGATACGCCATTGCCAACCAACTCGCCAAGAGCGACCCGACTCGCGACCTGCGAGGCGCGCTGGTCAGCCGCAAGCCCAAGCATCATGCGGCAATCCTTGAGCCCAAGCGGGTGGGCGAGTTACTGCGCGCCATCGACGGTTACGAAGGGCAGCCGATCACAAAGGTCGCCCTTCAATTTTCTCCTCTTGTCTTCGTCCGCCCCGGCGAACTGCGCCATGCGGAATGGAGCGAGATCGACCTTGATGCGGCAGTCTGGCGGATACCCGCCACCAAGATGAAGGGGCGGCTGGAACACGCTGTCCCGCTCGCGACGCAGGCTGTGGCGCTATTGAAATTTGCGCGAGGCCTGACAGGCAGCGGCAGGTATGTCTTTCCGTCGATCCGCTCAACGAAGATGCCCATGTCCGAGAACACCGTGAATGCAGCGCTCAGGCGGCTGGGCTACTCGGGTGACGAAATGACCGCTCACGGTTTCCGGGCGATGGCGAGCACGCTGCTGAACGAGAGCGGCAAGTGGTCGCCCGATGCGATCGAACGCGCCCTGGCGCACAAGGACAAGGATATTGTGAGGGCGGCCTATCATCGCGGTGCGCACTGGAAAGAGAGGGTCGAGATGGCCCAATGGTGGGCGGACTACCTCGATTCGCTAAAGGTGGGCGCTTCTATCATTCCAATCCGTGCAGTGCTCAGCGGAGATGCCTGACGCCGGATCTGATGGAGCGCAGGCAGACGGCTATGGAGCCGGCGCTGCAATGCGCCTTGCTGGCTAAGCACCCCTACTTATTCGGAATCAATAGGGGACCCCTGGGCTTCTCGCTGCATACCCCGGGGATACCTTCATGAGCGAATAGAAAACCGGGTCAACTTGTGCGTGCGGGATAAGCACCATTTTTCAAGTTTAGTCGTTACCGCGCGCGCCGGGCGCAGCCGGACGAGCGCCCTATGGCATAAACTGGCCGTACTAGGTCGGCGGTCGGGGGGG